>JANWJJ010000032.1 GCA_025451955.1 Rudaea sp.
ACGATATTCTGGTGAAGGTAGACCGTGCGAGCATGCTGAATTCTCTGGAAGTGCGCGCGCCCTTCCTCGACTGCGATTTGGTCGATTTCGTCCGGCGCTTGCCCGCCGACATGAAACTGCGCGGCGGTACCAGCAAGTACATCCTGCGCCGTGCCGCAAAACTGCTGCTGCCGAAAGAGGTACTGACACGCAGCAAGCAGGGGTTCGGCGTGCCGATCGGGCAGTGGTTTCGGGATGGCAGGCTGCCACAACGCAAACTGGCCAACGCAATCAATGCGCCGTTCTGGCAGCAACGTCTCGCCGAGCATCACACACAACGTTCAGATCAGCGCGCCTATCTTTGGAGCGACTGGATGCTCAGCGCATCGCATCTAGGCAACGCAGCAACCGCCGCATGAACACGTTGCAGCGATTCGAATACGTCGCATTGCGCCTGATGCGCCGTTTTGTGTTCAGCGAGCGCAGCGCGAACCGGCTGGCGCGCTGGCTACCGTACTACGCACCGAGCGTCGGCGAGAACGAACCTGCGCGCATCGTCGCCGACTACGTGCGCGACCTCGCCGCAGCCAATGTTGTCCTCGCTGGTCAACGCACACTTGAGGTCGGCGCAGGCCGCAGCAATGGTGTCGGTTACGGACTGATTGCTGCCGGAGCGACCAGCGCTTGTCTACTGGAACCGTTCGTCGCGTTCGACGCGGTGCGTGATGCGGCGCTGCGCGAATCCTCGCCGACATTCGCGGCCGTCGATTTGCGCAAGTTGCACCGTGTACGCGACTTTGCGGCAATCGCCGATGCAAGCATCGATCTCATCCTCAGCAATTCTGTGCTCGAGCATGTGCGCGAACCGCACGCATTCTTCGCCGGCTGCCGCCGCGTGCTCGCGCCGGGCGGCGTGATGCTGCATCGGGTCGATTATCGCGACCATTTCTTCAAATATCCCTATGGCTTCCTGACCTTCAGCGATGCAACGTGGTCGCACTGGCTGGACCCCGGCGATCTGCCGCGCTGGCGATTGGGCGATCATCTGGCCGATCTGGCCGCCGCCGGTTTCGAGGCGCGCGTGTTCGATGAGCGCAGCGATCCGCAAGCGTTCGCGAAGGTGCGCGGAAATTTGCGCGGCCGATTTGCGGATGTCGTGACGGGCATCGATGCGACGAGCGCCGTATTGTTCGCACGGAACCCGGCGTGAGATTGATTCTGGTCAACTACGAATACCCGCCGCTCGGCGGTGGCGCCGGCAACGCGACCGCCTGCATCGCGCGCGCGCTTGCGCGCCAGACACATGAAGTCAGCGTCGTCACCGCCGCATTCGGTGATTTGCGTGGAACCGAACAGGAATGCGAAAACCTGAGCGTGATCCGTCTTCCCTGCCGGCGCGCACGTCAGGACCGTTCCAATTACATTGAGATGCTGAGTTATGTCATCGCGGCCATGCGCGCCCTGCCGCGCATCGCGCGCGAGCGTCGCGCCGATGGTCTGATCGTGTTCTTCTCGTTGCCGTGCGGACCGCTCGGCTGGCTGGTACGAACGCGCGTCGGCGTGCCCTATGTCGTCTCCCTGCGCGGCGGCGACGTGCCGGGCGCGGAAACGCGCGTCGGCATGATCCACCGCGTGCTCGCGCCGCTGCGCCGCGCGGTCCTGCGGCGTGCGCGCGCGGTAGTCGCAAGTTCAGCGGGACTCGCACGCTTGTCCGAGCAAGCCGATCCGATTCCGGTAAAGGTGATCCCCAATGGCGTCGACACGAAATATTTTTACCCGGTTACCGACAAACGCGTCGATACCGCGCAAGTCCGTTTTCTGTTCGCCGGTCGCTTTCAACCGCAAAAAAACCTGTTTGTGATGCTCGATCAATTCGCGCGCGCCGCCGCGCAATCCCGCAAACCATTGCACCTGACCTTGATCGGCGACGGCCCGCAACGCGGCGATCTCCAGGCACATGTGCAAACTTTGGGCATCGCCGACCATGTAGACTGGCCCGGTTGGCTCGACAAGGCCGCGTTGCGCGGGGCTTATCAGCGCGCAGACGTGTTCCTCAACCCATCACTGTACGAAGGCATGCCCAACACCGTGCTCGAAGCCATGGCCTGCGGCTTGCCGGTGATCGCCAGCCGGGTGATCGGCAATGACGAGCTGATTGAACACAATGCGACCGGACTGCTGTTCGATCTCGACCACCCCGGCGATCTGATGCAGGCAATGGTGGGATTGGCCGAGGCTCAGGAGCGCTGCGCCACATTGGGCGCGCACGCACGACAACGCGCGTGCGAGAGGTATTCTTGGGATTTCGCCGCGTCGCGTTATGCTTCCTTGTTTTCAAATAGCATGAATTGATTTTGGAAAATCATCCCGACAATCTAGCGATCTACGACTCAGGCTGGGAGAGCTGGATCGACATGAAACGTTATGGGCCAGCGTCACGCTGGTTGCGTAGCCTGATCGCCGATGCCTGTCGTCACCTGGAGCCCCTCCCACGCAGTGTTCATGACGTCGGTTGTGGCGAGGGAACAAATACCTTGATGCTCGCGCAAAGATTTCCAGACGCGAAAGTGCGCGGCAGTGACTTCAGCGCATCCGGAATTGCGGTCGCACAGCGCTATCTGGCGCAACGCAATCTAACTTTCGTCCATGATCCAAGCAACTGCGCGGCAGATGAAGCTGCTGATCTGGTTTGCTGTTTTGAAGTTCTGGAGCATGTGGATGATTGGCGTGCGTTTCTGACGCGGCTGACCGGAGCGACGAATCGCTACTTGCTGCTTTCGTTTCCGACCGGGCGGATGCGTCCATTCGAGGCCAATGTCGGGCATTTGCGCAACTTTGCCAAGGGTGAAATGGAGGCAGAGTTGGCACGCATCGGATTCCGGCCAATTCATGTGGGTTATGCCGGATTTCCGTTTTATTCGCCACTCTACCGAGAATTCTGTCAACTCACGAATGCTGGCGATGCCAAGTTCACCCGTGGCAGCTACGGCCTTGCAAAAAAGACCGTTGCGGCAGTCTTGTATATGCTGTTCCGTTACGGGTCGACGCGCCGTCACTTCGGAGATCAGTTCGTTGGTCTATTCACTCGTGGCGACCAACATGGATGAGTTCAAACTGCGCATTCCCACAAACGTTTCTGAAGCTTTGGTCTCGACACAAGGGGTCTACTATGAAGAGCTGAGTGGCATTGATCGTTACAAGATCGCCAACGACGTACTCAGCCAAGACAATGTCGGCTGGGTCAAACGCCAGATCAGGTTGCTGCAACGCGAAGGCAGCGTCGAGGTGCTTGGCCTCGGCGATGACGTGTTTCTGGAACGCATGACTTCGCTGGATTTTGCGACTTGGGCGACCTTGGGCCGGATCAAGCATGTGCTCGAACTGATCGGAAATCGCCATGTGCGACGCCTACTCGCGCGGATCATCATTGCGTTGCGTGGCTGGACGCTGATCGTGCTCACACTGCGCAAGCGGCCATGATCCGCAGCGTCTGGTTCAAGGCAGTCGTTTCGTTGGCGTTGCTCGCGTGGCTGCTCGCGCGCACGCCACTCGCCGCCTTGATCCATGAATTCTCTCGACTCGACGCGGGCACGCTGATCCTCGGCGGCGCGCTCGCACTGCTCGCCTGGTGGTTGTCCGCCGTGCGGTGGTGGTGCATCGCGCCGGAGTTTCGGTTGGCGGAAGTCGTTCGCATGACCTTTATCGCGCTGTTCTACGGCACGGTCTTGCCAGGCCAGGTCGCTGGCGATGTGGTCAAGGCTTACCGCCTCAGTGCGTCGCAACAGCACGGCGGACATGCCGCGGCGGCAACCTTGATTGATCGCGGGGTTGCCATGCTGGCACTGTTCCTGATCGGCGGCATCGCCACCACGCAACTTTCCGAGGCACCGGACGGATTGCGTATTGCACTGTGGATCTGCTGCGCCGGACTCGTATGCGGCGGCGGCTTGCTAGCGGTTCCGAGCGTACGCGATCGCCTGGTCGCATCGACGCAAATGAGCGGATCGGGACGCTTGGCGCGCGCACTGGAATTCCTGCAGCGTCTGGCCCATGCGCTGCACGATGCGTTGCGTCGCCCGAAACGCATCCTCGCCTGCTTTGTACTGGCGCTCGTTTTTCATGCGATATGCGTCGTCATTCACATGCTTCTAGGTCATGCGCTGGGGATCGCCATAGGGATAAATGCGTGGTGCCTGGTTTACGCTGGTGTCTCGGTACTCATGCTGCTGCCGGTCAGCGTGGCCGGCATCGGCCTGCGCGAAGGCAGCTATGTCGGTTTGCTGGCATTGTTCGGCGTGAATCGCGAAACTGCGCTGGCGATATCAATTACTTTTTTCGCCTACACCCTCTTCGGCGCGCTGCTGGGGCTGATGGCGGAGATCGTCGCGCCCCGAAGTGGGCAAGAAAAAACACCTTGAGCTTCAGAGCGAATCCGATGGATGCAACCCCGGTGGCAGAACCACGACGTGAAACGTTTTGGCGCCGTAACAAAAGCGGAATCCTTCTTTACCTCGCGATCGCCATTGCAATGGCGCTGTTGCTATCGGTGGATTACATCGTCAAGCATCATGCCTTCGCTTTTGTCGACATAGGTTCGGATACATTTCTCCAGTTCCTGCCATTCCAGATCGCGGAAGCACGCCAATTGCGTGATTTGCATACGCTTACGTGGTCGTTCGATCTGGGGCTGGGTGCCTACATCGGCTTGGTGTTCTATCCGATTGAGTTGTTGGGGGCCTTCTTCCCGGATTCCTGGCAACTCGGACTGCGGTTGCCGATCTATTTATCGCAATTGGTGCTCGGCGGCGCGTTTTTCTTCGCCTATTTGCGCAAGCTCGATTTCGAGCCGCGCTTGTGCGTATTCGGCGCCCTGGCCTATGCGTTTTCTTCCTACTCCATGATCAATGGTCAGTGGGATCCTTACCCCATACAAATCGTGCAGTTTGCGGCGTATTTGTATTTCATCGAAGCGTTTCTTCGCGGCGGCAACCGCTGGCATGCAGTGGGGGCCGGTTTGACGGTGGGCTTGGGACACGTTTTCGACATTTATACATTTTCCTTGCTGACGCTGATTTACGTAACGGCGCGGCCACTCTTCGCCAACAAAGAACGCAATCGCACTTATCCGCTGACGTTTCTGCGTTATGCCGGCTGGGCCGCGCTGGGGTTTCTGCTGACTGCGCCGATCCAGTTCCCTGCTCTGCACTATTTTTTCGATAATCCCCGAGTCAGCGGCACCCGTTCGGCCGTACCGCAATTATTGGGCATGATCTGGCAGTTAAATGATCGCGGCACGATAGGCAGCGAGATCGCCGGATTCTTCGGCAAGGATCTGCTCGGCACCGGCAACGCTTACAAAGGTTGGGGAAACTACTTCGAGGCGCCGGGTTTCTACGTCGGTCTGTTGTTGCTGCTGTGCATTCCGCAACTGCTCGGGCCGAACACGACACGACGCGAAAAATGGCTGTGCGCTGCCGGTATCGTGTTGACCGCGGCTTACGTGATTTGGCCCGCGCTGCGCTTTGCCGTCAATGGATTCGGCCACACTGCTTTTCGCGTATCAACACTTTGGGTGTCGTGCGGGTTGCTGATTCTCGGACTGGCCGGATTGCGGCGCATGCTCGCTTCGGGACTGTGGCGCGCCGGCCTGTTGATCGGCGCTGCCGGGCTTCTCATTATCTTGTTCGCGATTGTCGGCTTGCTTCCGCAGATCGTGAATGTCATGGATGTCGTCAGGATTGCCGCCTTCGTGCTGGTCTATAGCGCCATGCTCTGGTTTCTTGACGATACCAGTTTGCGCGCATGGGCGGTGCCGATGCTGTTGCCGGTATTCGCCTGCGAGTTACTGCTATTCGCCGCACCGGCGATGATCGACCGCACGCCGGTAAACAGCGACGACAGCAGTCAGGCCGGCAGTTACCTCGATGGCACACAACAAGCGCTGGCTTTCATCCGCCAGCGCGAAGGCGACGGCGCACCTTTCTATCGTGTGGAAAAAACCTACAACTCGGTCTTCCTGTGCGATGCGTTGTTCCAGAACTATCACGGCATCAAATCGTATTTCTTCCACGGCAGTTCGATCACCCGCTTTATCGATTCCATGCACCTGCAACGACCGGTGGCCGGCAATGCCAGCTACATCGGCTCGGCCGTGGAGCGCCCAAAGATTCTCGACCTGTTGGGAGTGAAATATCTTCTTGCACGCGACCGCAGCCTGGATGGCGGCCCCGGGTATACTTTTGTCGGCAGCGCTGATGGCGTGAACATCTATCGAAACGACGACGCGCGGGGATTTGCGCAACTCTTCGATTCACTGACCAGCGAATCCGATACCGATCACATGACCGACGCGCAGCGCGACACAACCTTGCTGGATTCGGTGGTGCTGCAAGATCCCGCTCCGATCCGGGGAGCATTGCAGCGGTCAAACGCAGCCACATCCCGCGGTGCTTCTTCATTGCCGCCATTTGCGTCTGTGAAACTCGAAAATGACACCACCATTGTCGGGACGGCGCATGCGTCCACCGCATCCGTTCTGCTGCTTTCAATGCCGTATGACCCCGGCTGGAGCGCGACGCTCGACGGCGTTGCCGTGACGACGGCGCGTGTCGATTATGGCCTGACCGGCATGGTTGTGCCGCCCGGCCTGCACGAACTGGCCTTGCACTATGTGCCGCCCGGACGGCGCCCGGGTGAATGGGCTGCTCTTGCCGCACTCGGTCTGCTGATGGCAATTTCGGCAACGCGGCGGAACAGGCGCGATGCCAAGCCGATGCGTCGAATGCTGCAACGATAGGCCAGCGCGCAGCGCAGGTACAAAGCACGACTGAAAGCGACACGCTGGTATCCCGGATAATTCCAGTATCATTGCCAGCTATCGTCGAATTTCGGGATCGGCCGCATGGCCAGCGACCAGCACAACAGCAATTTAAATACTGGCATCGAATCCAGTGCACCCGCGCGCGCGCGCACGGGTGGTGCCGGGGCAATTCTGGTGTTGGGCATGCACCGCTCGGGCACGTCGGCGGTGGCACGGGTGATCAACCTCATGGGTGCCTACATCGGCGAGCCGGACGAACTGCTACCGGCGCATCCGCAGGACAATCCATCGGGTTATTACGAACGTACCGAGTTGGTGATTGAGCACGATCGTTTTCTTGCCGCCACTGGATATGCATGGGACCGGATTGCCGACTACGATTCGAGCAATCTCGATGCGGCCGCGCGTCGAAATCTGGAATTGAAGTTGCGCCCAATCATCGACAAGCTGAACGCTAGCATCGAGCCTTGGCTGGTGAAGGATCCGCGTCTTTGCCTGCTGCTGCCTCAATGGCTGCCTCTGATCGGCGATGCAGCATTCATAGTCGTCGTCCGCGACCCGCGCGCGATTTGCGCATCCCTGTTGACCAGCCATCGTGGGGCGTACACCTCTTCATTCATCCTCGCCCTCTGGGGAAAATACCTGCGCACCCTGCTGACGGATCTTGCCGGCCGGCCCGCCTTGTTCGTGTCCTACGCGGCGTTGCTGGCGAATCCGCAAGCGCAGGGCGCACGTTTGCTGAATGGCTTGCGCACACTCGGTGTCACCGGCCTGCACGCGGCGCCGAAGCATGAGCTGGATTCGTTTCTCGATGTACGCTTGCAACGCAGCACGGCACAATCACATGTATTGCTTACGCCGGCGCAGGAAGCGCTGCACGCCTGGCTGGATCGCCAGTGCGAGGCAAACGCACCGGTAACAGTCAGCGATTTTCCCGAAGCACCGGCGCCCGATGCCGTGCTCCAGGAATTCGAAAGTGCTTTCGACTATCAAGTCAAACTGGGACGCCAACGCGCGCTCGGCGAAACTGACGCGCGGATCGATCAAATCCAGGCTTCGCTCAATGAGCAAGTCAGCGAGCGTACGCGCTGGTTCGATGAACTTGCAGCCCAGCGCCAACAGAACGAGCAGACTCAACTCGAATTCACAGCCCAGCGCCAGCAGAACGAACAGGCTCAGCACGAACTCATTGCGCAACGAGCCGAAACGGCCCGAGCGCAAGGTGACGCAGAAGCTCTTCGATCCGCCCTTTCCGCCACCACGCAGAAGCAACACTTGCTGCAAGAGCAGACTGATGCCCTCACTACAGAAGGCCAGCAACTACGCTTGCAGATTACCCATCTTGGAAACCATGCCGCTGCGCTGGAACTGGGCATGCATGATATGCGGCATTCCCTCTCATGGAAGATAAGCGCGCCACTACGTGCCATTGCAAACGTGTTGACCCCGCGCGTTTCCTGGAGCCTGGAGCAGGGACTCTATCGAGCCTATTATGCTTTTCCTGGAGTAAGCGTCCAGAGTAAACGCGCGCTCATTCTCTGGCTGCATCGTCACGCATCCTGGTTTACTCGGCATACGCTGTCCTACCAGATGCGCGAACGCAGTCGAGAGTTCGCTGTGCTGCGAGAAGTCTCTCCCGATTCGTCGCATCAAACGCGGATGGATAACGAACGCGCCAAAGCCTTGATTGCCACTTGGCGCCATCCTCCGCTGATTTCGATCGTCATGCCGGTGTACAACGTCGATCCGCGCTGGCTGCTTCTGGCTATCGACTCCGTGCGCAGACAATTCTACCCGCATTGGGAGCTATGCATTGCCGACGACGCATCGACCCGGGAAGACACACGGCAAGCACTCGATGGCCTGACTCGCGAGAGCGATCCAAAAATCAAAATCGTACGGCTGAAGAATAACCAAGGCATTGCGCTGGCGTCGAATGCCGCGTTCAAACTGGTGAAGGGAAAATACGTCGGCCTGCTCGATCACGACGACGAACTGACCCGCGATGCGTTACTGGAAATGGTCCGGGTGATTGTCGAACGCAATCCCGATATGGTCTATTCCGACGAAGACAAAACCGACGAGGCCAACGACCGCAGAGACCCATTCTTCAAGCCGGACTACAGCCCGGAGTATTTTCTTTCGAACAATTACATATGCCATTTCACGGTACTGCGAACCGCATTGTTGAAGCGTATCGGGGGTTTTCGTTCGGGTGTCGACGGTGCGCAGGATTTCGATCTTTTTTTACGTTTTACCGAACACGCCAAACGGATCGAGCACATCCCGTTGGTGCTGTATCACTGGCGCATGATTTCCGGCTCAACCGCGGCGACTGCTTCTGCGAAACCCTATACCTGGGAAGCGGGACGGTTGGCACTTGAACATTCTTTGCATAATCGAGGACTCGACGCACAGGCAGAGGTGGGGCCGTTCCCAAACACGTATCGCATTCGACACAGGATCCACGGCGAGCCCCTGGTCAGCATTCTGATTCCGTTTCGCGACAAGCCAAAGTTGCTGGAAGTATGTGTCCGCTCAATTCTGGAAAAGACGGATTATCAACATTACGAAATCCTTGGCATCGACAATGCCAGTGCGGAGCCGGCCACGCAAGAATTAATGCGTAAGTTGGAAAAACTCGACTGCCGAATTCGCTTTGTTCGTTATGACCAGCCTTTCAATTATTCCGCCATCAACAATTTCGGGGCACGGCAGGCCAAAGGCGAACATTTTCTGTTGCTGAACAATGATACTGAAGTTCTCGCACCCGAATGGCTGCGAGCGATGCTCGAACACTCCCAGCGAGAGGATGTCGGCGTCGTCGGCGCCAAGCTGCTGTACCCGGACAATACCGTCCAGCATGCGGGCGTGATCCTGGATCGCAACGTGGTGGCGATGCATCCGCACCAGTTCTTACCGGTGGAACATCCCGGTTACGCGGCGCGCCCGCATCTGCTGCAAAACCTGAGCGCAGTGACATTTGCGTGTGCCATGACGCGTCGTGATGTCTTCGAGCGCCTTGGTGGGCTCAACGAAAAGGATCTGCCGATCTGCTTCAACGATGTCGATTACTGCCTGCGCGCGCGCGAGGCAGGCTTTCTCGTCGTGTACACACCGTATGCCGTGCTGCGGCACTTCGAGTCCAAATCCCGCGGCACAGATGAGGATGCCGACAAGCAAATCCGTTTCCGTACCGAGTTCGCCTACATGCAAAAACGCCATGCTGCGATCCTGGCGCGCGGAGACCCTTACTACAATCCCAATCTATCGCTAGGTATACAAGGTGGCTTTCACGCAGACCCCTACTATGCGGCCGGCTTGCCGCGATGAATCAACACGAGCAAAATTGAGCCAGGTTGCACACGGAGTCGCTTTTGGGTGAACGATACCAATGCAGGGAACAGATGATATGTCCAGCGATTTGCCTCTTGACCTCGACCTCGAGTTTTATCGCCGTACTTATTCCGATTTGCGCAGGCTGAATTCGCATGAACTGAGTGACCACTACCGCAATTTCGGAATAAAGGAAGGGCGCACTGGATCGCCTGCGGCAACCCGACCCGGGTTTCTCAGACAGCTACCGAGTTTTGGCCAAATCTTGGAAATTGGCCCATTCGCTGACCCGGTCGCCATTGGAAAGAATGTCAAATATTTCGACATCCTTTCAACTGAGGCACTAAAACAGAGAGCTGCCAAACATGGCAAAGATCCACACAAGTGTCCGAATATCGACTACGTGTCCGAAAATGGCGACCTTTCAGTAGTCAACTCTCAATTCGATGCCGTCGTCAGTAGCCATGCCATCGAGCATCAGCCAGACCTTATCCGGCACTTGCTGGGCGTCGCAAGCGTTCTGCAAACGGGCGGACGCTATTTTGTGCTGGTTCCTGACAAACGCTATTGCTTCGATCATTTTATTGCGGAAAGCACGATTGCCGGCGTGCTCGACGCAAACGTACGCGGCATCAGATTTCACGATGCCGCACATATCGTCGAACATCGCGCCTTCACTACGCACAACGACCCGATGAAACACTGGCTTGGCGATCACGGCGCACCGGCATACAAAATATCGAGTTACGCGATTCGCGGCGGACTCGATCTTTTTTTGAACAACAAAGACGTCTATCTGGATGCGCACGCATGGCAATTCACTCCTGCATCCTTCCGCGAAATAATCCAGCTCCTGTTTGATCTCGGCATTACACAATTTCGACCGCTGCGCGTTTACGAGACGATATTCGGATCGAATGAGTTCTACGCGGTGCTAGAAAAGTCTGCCGAGAGCGTTGACTGCTCTTATCGGGAACTTCCTGCCGGATTTGATGAACGTCTTTATCTGCTTGCCAACCCCGATGTGGCTGAAGCAGGAGAGAGTGGAAAGTCGCACTATTTAATGTATGGCCGTCGTGAAGGTCGCAAATTGCGCCCGTAAGATATCGCATTACGCATACCATGCTCGCCATACTAATGGTCAACCATCGCACCGTCGAAGTAGTCTTGGCCTGCGTACATTCGTTCTTGGTGGAATTGACTCAACCTATCGTGCTGCATCTGCTTGACAATGGGTCTGGCGATGACGACGTGCAGCGTCTCTCTGCACTGGCAGCGCAATTTCCAAATTCCATACGCTTTCATGAGAGCGGAAATAATCTTGGCTTCGCTGGCGGCATGAATCTGCTGCTGGCCGAAACGCTGGCAAATCCGACAGTTGATCGAATCCTGCTTCTCAACAGCGATACCCTGCCAACGCCCGGATTTATCGCGGCAATGGAAGCCAGGCTCGATCCGGTGACGCGCACCGATATGGTTGCGGCAAAGTTGCTTAATCCACAAAGCAAGAGTGTGGATAGTTTGGGAATTACCCTGTATCGCTCCACGCTGGCATCGAACCGCAAACGCGAGGATGAAATCCTTCTCGGCCCGAGCGGCGGCTGCGCACTCCTAACTCGGCGCTTGCTGGAAGATTTGCATGCCAGCCACGGTGAATGGTTCGACGAACGTTTTTTCTGTTACGCAGAGGATACCGATCTGGTACTGCGCGCGCGCTGGCTCGGCTACCGGCCGGCATTCGCTGCGGATGCCGTCGTCTATCACGAAGGCTCACTGTCCTCGGGCGGACCAAATAACGATTTCGTGCTCTATCACGGCATCCGCAATTCGTTGTGGTGGCTGGTCAAGGATGCGCCATCGGCTGGCTACTACGTTCGCTGCCGTGGTTTATTTTGCTGCATTGTGGAATCGTGTTGCGTCACCTACGCCGCGATCGGGCGCGCGTGCTATGGCGGCTTTACCGCGACGCGATCAAGGGTCTGCCGGCGATGTGGAAAAAGCGCGCGACCATTCGCAAGACGCGACGGGTACCCGCACGCGAATTCCGGACTTGGGTGGAGCCGCATTTCTACGAGCGCGGCTACGTGCGGCGTGCGTGGCGCGAGCTGTGGGTTCCGGCGAAAAAGACGCCCTAAGCTCAGCGCAGTGCCGCATCGAGCTCCGCACGCAGATCCGTCACGTCCTCGACACCAACCGACAACCGGATCAGGCCATCGCTGATACCGAGCCGCTTGCGATTCGCCGGCGGTACCGAGGCATGGGTCATGATCGCCGGATGTTCGATCAGGCTCTCTACACCTCCAAGCGATTCGGCCAGCGCAAACAGATGGCAGCGCTCAAGGGTCTTGCGCGCCTTGCGCAGACCGCCCTTGACCTCGATCGTGATGATGCCGCCGGGGCCGTCCATCTGGCGTTTCGCCAGCGCATGCTGCGGGTGCGATTTCAAACCGGGATAAATCACGCGCTGAATCGCCGGATGTTTCTCAAGCCATTGCGCAAGCTCGGAAGCGCCGGCGCAATGCGCTCGCATCCGCAAATGCAAGGTTTTGAGTCCGCGCATGGCGAGGAAAGCATCGAAGGGCCCGGCAACCGCGCCGACGGAGTTTTGCAAAAAACCCATCTTCTCGACCAGTTCGGCATTGTCGCCGGCGACAACGATGCCGCCGACCATATCGGAATGTCCATTAATATACTTTGTCGCAGAATGCAGTACCAGATGAGCATCGTGTTCGAGCGGACGTTGCAACATCGGCGAACAGAACGTGTTGTCGACGACCAGGATCAAGCCATGCTTGCGCGCGAACGCGCCGACTTTGGCCAGATCGACGAGTTTCAGCATCGGATTCGTCGGCGTCTCCGCCCAGATCATGCGTGTGTTCGGTTTCAACGCCGCTTTCAGCGCCGCGGCGTCGTTCAAATCGATGAAGGAAAAATCCAGTCCCGCGCTGCGCCGGCGCACGCGCTCGAACAGGCGATACGTGCCGCCGTACAGATCGTCCATCGCGATGACATGACTGCCGGAGTCGAGCAGATCGAGCACGGTTGCCGCTGCGGCAAGACCCGAAGCAAACGCAAATCCCGCGCGCCCGCCTTCCAGATCGGCCACGCAGCGTTCGTAGGCCATGCGCGTAGGATTCTGTGTGCGCGAATACTCGTAACCTTTGTGCACGCCGGGGCTCTGCTGCACATACGTCGACGTCGCGTAGATCGGCGTCATGATCGCGCCGGTCGAAGGATCGGGACTCTGGCCTGCGTGAATGGCACGGGTGCCGAGGCTGTGTTTGGCGGTATTCTTCATTTCAGTCCTAGGAATTTCAGAATGTGCTTGGCGAGCGTCTCGTCAATCTCGCGATGACGCGGTAACGGCTGCTTTTGGTTTGTGCGCGGATTGAAATAGATGTCGTGCCGGCCGCCGTGTCGTAACAGAACGCATCCCGCCGCGAGTAATTGGCGCACCAATTCATCCCGCTTCACAAAGCAATGTCCTTCAACTGGTAAACAGGAGGGACATCCTCCAGCAAGAGTTCGCGATAAGCATCGCGCAGATTCTCTTCGAGCTCCTCGAGAGATTCGCCCTGCGACATGATTTCCGGGTGGTCAATGAATTTGCCGACCCAGAAATGTTCGCCCTTCCAGAACACAATTTTCAATTGCGGGATCATGATCGCTTTCTCCGCGTTTGCAGCTACTGCACGCGCCGGCGCAAATAATTGAGCAGGTCGATACGCGTGATCAGGCCAAGGAACCTGTCGCCGTCCATGACGATGGCGACGCGGCCGGATTCGAAGACTTTCAGCAAGGCGGCAATCGGCGATTTGACGTCGAGCTGATGCAGTTGGCTGACCATCGCGGTGGATACCGGTTCGCGGAATTTCGACTCGTCGCCATAGACGTGCAGCAGCACGTCGGATTCGTCGACGATGCCGACGATCTTGTCGCCGTCCATCACCGGCAATTGCGAAACATCGTAGAGTTTCATGCGCTGATAGGCGGTGGTCAGCGGCTCCGCCGGGCCAACCACGACGGTGTCGCGCTGCGCATACGGGCGCAGGATCAGGTCGCGCAGATCGCCATAGCTGTCGCGTTCAAGGAAGCCGTTGTCCAGCATCCAGTAATCGTTGTACATCTTCGACAAATACTTGTTGCCGGTATCGCAGACGAACACCAGCACACGCTTCGGTGTAGTTTGCTCGCGGCAATATTTCAATGCGGCCGCAAGCAAGGTGCCGGTGGACGAGCCGCCGAGGATGCCCTCTTTCGCCAGCAAATCACGGCCGGCGAGGAAACTTTCCTTGTCGCTGACCGCGTAGGCTTTTTTCACCCGGGTGAAATCGGAAATGCTCGGCAGGAAATCCTCGCCGATGCCTTCGACCATCCACGAGGCGGACTTCGTCGATAGCGTGCCTTCGTTGATGTACTGCGCGAGGATGCTGCCGACGGGATCGGCCAGCACCAGTTCCACATTCGGCGCAGCCTTGGAGAAATAACGCGACAATCCGGTCATCGTGCCCGACGAGCCGCAGCCGAACACGATCGCATCGAGCTTGCCGTCCATCTGCGCCAGAATTTCCGGTCCGGTGCCTTGCTCATGCGCGCGTGGATTGTCGGGGTTGCCGAACTGATTGATGAAATACGCGCCCGGTGTGTCGCGCGCGATCTGCGCGGCCAGATCCTGGTAATACTGCGGATGACCCTTGGCGACATCCGAGCGCGTGAGTACGACTTCCGCGCCCATCGCCTTGAGATTGAAGATTTTCTCGCGGCTCATCTTGTCGGGCACGACCAGAATGAGGCGATAACCTTTCTGCTGCGCGACCAGGGCCAAGCCGATGCCGGTATTCCCGGCGGTGCCCTCGACCAAGGTGTCGCCAGGCTTGATCTTGCCGGCGCGCTCGGCGCCTTCGATCATCGACAGACCGATGCGATCCTTGATCGATCCACCGGGATTGGCATTCTCGAGCTTGAAAAACAGTTCGCATTTTCCGCAATCCAGCCGCTGCGCCTGGACGATCGGGGTATTGCCGATCAGTTCGAGTACGCTGTGCTGGATGGCCATGCGGTTTTTTCCGGCTTGCGGGCGATGCCCGGCGGCGATTTCTGGAATCGTGTCGGCCCGCGGCGCGGACGCGCCGGGCACGTAACGGGGACGTCAATGATACATCAAGCGGCTGCCGGCGCGGCGTTCGACGACGCACCGGCAGCGCAGAATCATCAGGTCGTACTGCGGTAGCGCTCCCACAGGTGCAGGAGCTTGTCTTTGGCGTGCAGTTTTTCTTTCTTCATGTTGTGCAGGGTCGTGTCGTCCATCGGCAACACACCCAGTTCCGCATCGCGGACCTTGCTGTCGAGCTCCTGATGCCTGCGATAAAGACTGCGGAATTCCGAATCGCTCTTTATCAGAACATCGACGTCTTGCTGCTGGTTCTCGAACATCAGCCGACCTCCTTCATTGAAAAGTGCGGGCAAGGATGCCCGCTTTTTGACCTGGGCCCATCAAGGATGATGGAAAAGTAACGGACTGGGGCGAACGCAACCGACCGGCCACGATTGCGACGCGACCGAGTGCAATTTCGCGATACTTGCGGATTATCGACGAGCCGTGCCGGACATCCACCCGCGCGGCCCACCGGGAAGGTGGGACAGGCGTCAGGTCGTTCGCAGCGGTTGCAATCATGGGCTCGACATCTGTCGCGGCGATGACCGGTAGCGGTTTCCGCGACAACCCGACCCTACTCCTTTGATCCGTGCTGCGCAACCGGATTTTCCAGCGCGCACAAGTGCTTGTAAAAGCTGGAAAAACCCGTTGCAGAATGGCAACACCAACCTACTGCGGATGGTCTTCGAGAATCACGTCGACACGACGGTTTTTTGCACGGCCCTCGGGCGTATCGTCGGATGCCACCGGCTCGGATTCACCGAGTCCAACGCTGGTGATCCGGCTGGCCGCGACACCCGCGGCGATCAGCGCGGCGCGCACTGAATCGGCGCGTTTTTGCGACAACACTTGATTCGAATTGGGCTTGCCTCGGCTGTCGGCATGGCCCTCGATGCGGATCGGTTTGGACGGATCGTGGTTCACGAACTCGACGAGTTTGCCCAGACTGGATTTGGCTTGCGGACGCAAACCGGCCTGACCGGGAGAAAAGGCGATATCGTCCAAGGTCATTTGCATGCCTTTCGCGCCGCGCGTGGCATGCAGGTTCTGCAAGCGTGCGCGCAGATCCGCGTTGGCGGCCTCGGCCAGTTGCGCTTCCTTGCGTGCGAGTTCGGCTTCCTTGGCCTGGGCATCGGCTAGGGCTTGCGTTTGCGCTGCTTGCGCAAGCGCCGCTTGAGCTTCCTGTGCGCTTTGCTCGCCTTGCGCGCGCAGACGATCGGATTCCTCAGTCTGCACCATGCGCTGGATGCGCTGCTTCTCTGCGTCCATGCGCGCCTGTTCGGCTTCGCGCCGGCTGGCTTCGAGCAGGATGCGATCGTGCTCGCGATCCAGTTGCTGGAGTTTGTTTTCCTGATTGGCGGCTTGAGCCGCCGCATAGGCGATATCGACCCGGCGTTCGGCGATGTAAACCCGATACACGCGGGCAGCCTTGCCGCCGGACGTGTCGGCGATCAGGGCCTGCACCGCCTGCTCGGCCAGCGCACGCTCGGCCGGCGCCAAGGTACCGAGTACCGGATCGGCAGTCAGCTCGTTGAGGCTGGCGTGCAGACGTTCGTAATCCAGGTCGCGCTTGGCAGCCAGCGAACAGACCGCCGTCGTCGCCAGCAGCAGGCACAATCCTCCACGCAGAAGCCGGTTCATGGCTGGCTCTCCGCCGCCGGCGTCGCAGCAGCGCCGTTGTCCATATCCTGACGCAGTTTGGCGTTATCACGAGTCCTTGCATCGACCTTTTCGCGCGCCTTGCCCAGCCGCGCCTTGATGGCCGCCAGCTCGCTGTCGACCTGCGATTCCTGCGCCAGACGCTCGGCCGGTTCGTAATCGCGCTTGTCCATTTGCGCTCGCGCCTGGCTCAAGTGATCCTCGGCAGTGCGCAGTTCGAGCGGTGCGTAGGTGGATGCGCCGGCATTGCGTGCCGCATCCAGCGCCCGGGCGGCATTGTCCAGGCCGGTGGTAGGCGGCTTGGTCGGGGTGCATCCGGCCAGGACAATGAACACAATGGGGGCGATGACGAACGCACCATGGATTTTTCGCCGATTTGGTGTCATAACATCCGGGTCGCAAACAGGGTTGGGATGGCAGCTACACTATTGCGGGAACGCCGGTAGTGCAAGGCGAAGCCGACAGGCCGCAGCGTAACCGAATTTTGCATTCCAGATTCATGGGGCCGCGTCGCCATCCGCGACGGCACAAGACAAGCAGCAGAGGCACGTATGGATATCGGCTATTTTCTCAAACTGATGACCGAAAAAGGCGCGTCGGACATGTTCCTGACCACGGGCGCCCCCGTCAACATCAAGGTCGAAGGCAAACTCTACCCGCTGGGCAACACCGGCCTGCCGGGCGGCATGGTCAAGAAGATCGCCTATTCGCTGATGGACGAAGGCCAGGTGCCGGCGTTCGAGCGCGATCTGGAATTGAACCTGGCCATCGCGGTCAAGGACGCCGGCCGCTTCCGCATCAACGTGTTCAAGCAGCGCGGCGAAGTCGGCATGGTGATCCGCGCGATCAAGAGCGATATTCCGTCGGTCGAGCAACTGCGCCTGCCGGTGCTGTTCAAGGAACTGATCATGGAGCAGCGCGGGCTGATCCTGTTGGTCGGCGCCACCGGCTCGGGCAAGTCGACCACGCTGGCGTCGATGATCGATCACCGCAACTCCAATGTTTCCGGTCACATTCTCACCGTCGAAGACCCGATCGAATACCTGCACCGACACAAGAAATCGGTGGTCAACCAGCGCGAAGTCGGTCTGGATACACACAGCTATCAGGAAGCGCTGAAGAACGCGATGCGCGAGGCGCCGGACGTCATTATGATCGGCGAAATCCGTGACGAAGCGACGATGGAAGCGGCGATCGCGTTTTCCGAAACCGGTCATCTGTGTCTGGCGACTCTGCACTCGAACAACGCCGACCAGACGCTGGAACGCATCCTCAACTTTTTCCAGGAATCGGCGCACCGCAACGTGCTGATGAATCTGGCGTTGAACCTGCGCGCGGTGATTTCGCAACGCCTCGTCATCGGCAAGGACGGCCGCCGCCTGCCCGCGGTGGAAGTGTTGCTGAACACGCCCTTGATCCGCGACATGATCCGCCGCGGCCAGATTCACGAAATCAAGGAAGCCATGGATCGCAGCCTGCAGGAAGGCATGCAGACCTTCGATCAGGCGCTGATGGCGCTGTACAAGTCGGGTACGATCGAACTCGAAGAAGCTCTGGCCAAGGCCGATTCGCGCGATGGTCTGGCGTTGAAGATCCGCCTGAGCGAAGGCGGCGACTCACCGGTGCACGATCCTTTCGACGCGGCCACGTTCTAGCCGGAGAACCTGCCCGACCCGCCGCCCGGCAACGGGGTCTCAGGCCTTTGGCGCATCCGGCTGGTTTTCCGGGCGCGCACGTACGAACGCTTCCAGTTTCAGGCACTCGGCGTTGATGCGCTGGATCGACGGAAAGCGCTTGAGGTCGATCGACCAGCGCTGCGCATTGTATACTTGTGGAACCAGGCAGATATCGGCGAGCGTCGGTTCGTCGCCTTCGCAGAACAGGCCGGTTGAGGGATTGTCCGCAAGCAGGCTTTCGAACGCGATAAAGCCTTCGGTGATCCAGTGTTGCGCCCAGCGCTCGCGTTCGACCTGCGGCGTATTGAATTCGCGCTCGAGATATTGCAGGACGCGCAGATTTCCGAGCGGATGGATGTCGCAGGCAACGATCTGTGCCAGCGCGCGCGCGCGCGCGCGTTCGCGCACCGTGGTCGGCAACAGCTTGCGCTCGCCTTCGTAGGCCTCTTCCAGATATTCGATGATCGCCAGCGACTGGCGCACGATGCGCTCGCCGTCAACCAGCACCGGTAGCAGTTCCTGCGGATTGAGCGAGTGGAACGTGTCGTGATGCTGCTCGCCACCGTCGCTGGTCAGATGCACCGGCACCAGGTCGTAGTTCAGACCCTTGAGGTTGAGCGCGATGCGCACGCGATAGGCGGCGCTGGAGCGCCAGTAACTGTAGAGCTTGATCCGTTCGGCGATCACGTTCGTTCTCCCCTGCCCACCTGCCGGTATGCGCAGCCTAGCGTCTGCCCGGCGAAAATCAAAGCCCGGTATTCATGCAGCCGCTATTCGGTGGCGGCCAGGCGCCGCACGGTCTGCTCGATGGCACCGAAAATACTGTGTCCGGCGCGATCCAGCATCTCGATCCGCAGGCTATCGCCAAACTTGAGAAACGGCGTCGACGGCTTGCCGTTGGCGATGGTTTCCAGTGTGCGCCGTTCGGCCAGACACGAGGCGCCGCGGCTTTCGTCCTGGTTGGCGATCGTACCCGAGCCGACGAGGGTGCCTGCGGACAGCGGCCGCGTTTTCGCCGCGTGCGCGACCAGATCGGCGAAACTGAACTGCATGTCTTCGCCAGCTTCCGGCGCACCGAAAGCCGCGCCGTTGATCTGCGTGCGCAAGGGCAAGTGTACTTTTGCATCTTTCCACGCCGGCCCGAGTTCGTCCACCGTGACAAACACCGGCGACAGCGCCGAACGCGGCTTGGATTGCAGAAAGCCGAAACCCTTGGCCAGTTCGCCCGGAATCAGGTTGCGCAGGCTCACGTCGTTGATCAGGCCGATCAACTGGATATGCGCCGCCGCTTGCTGCGATGTGACGGCCATCGGCACGTCATCGGTGATCACCACGACTTCGGCTTCCAGATCGATACCGTAATCCTCACTGGAAACCAGCACCGGATCGCGCGGGCCGTAGAAACCGGCGCTGACGGCCTGATACATCAGCGGATCGGTGTAGAAGCTCTGCGGCACTTCGGCGCCGCGCGCGCGGCGCACGCGCTCGACATGCGGCAGATAGGCGCTGCCATCGACGAACTCGTACGCGCGCGGCAACGGCGCGGCGAGCGCCACCGGATCGAGTGCGAAGACTTCCTCGCCATTGATCGTCTGCGCGTGGCTGTCGTTGAGCAACTCGTAGACGCGATTCAGCCGCGGCGCGGCGTTGCCCCAGTCTTCCAGCGCCGCCTGCAAGGTGTGCGCGGTATCGCTCGCGCGCACCGCACGGGTCAGATCGCGACTGGCGACGATGAGGGTTCCGTCGCGGCCGCCTTGCTTCAATGAGCCGAGTTTCATTTTTATACTTTCCCGATCAAATGTTGCGCGCGTTGAAGTTCTTCTTCAATCCCTGCCAGCATTCGTGGTAATCGCGCTGCAACTGCGGCGATTCCAACGCCTGCTTGGTCGGGTGGATCACGGCGCGTGTCTCGAACATGAAGGCCATGGTGTCGACGATGTGATCGGGCCTGGTCGTATCCGCGTTGCTCGCCTTGTCGAAACTGGCCGCATCCGGCCCGTGTCCGCTCATGCAATTGTGCAGGCTGGCGCCGCCGGGCACGAAACCGCCGGCCTTGGCATCGTAGGCGCCGTGGACCAGACCCATGAACTCGCTGGCGATATTGCGATGGAACCACGGCGGTCGGAACGTGTTTTCGGCGACCAGCCAGCGCGGCGGAAAAATCGCGAAATCCATATTCGCTACGCCCGGCGTATCCGACGCCGAGGTCAGCACGGTGAATATCGAGGGATCCGGGTGGTCGTAACTGATTGAGCCGATCGCATTGAAGCGACGCAGATCGTATTTGTACGGCGCGTAGTTGCCGTGCCAGCCGACCACATCCAGCGGCGAATGATCGATGCGCGCCGACCACAGCCGGCCCTGGAATTTGGCGACGAGCTCGAAGTCACCTTCGACGTCTTCATATGCAGCGACCGGGGTCAGAAAATCACGTGAATTCGCCAGTCCGTTCGAGCCGATCGGCCCGAGTTCCGGCAGGCGCAGCAACGCACCAAAATTCTCGGCGACATAGCCGCGCGCCTGCGCCTCAAGTAGTTCAACGCGAAAGCGCACACCGCGCGGAATCACGGCGATTTCCTGCGGCTCGACCTCGATGGCGCCAAGCTCGCTCACGATCCTCAGCCGTCCAAGCTGCGGCACGATCAGCAATTCACCATCGGCGTCGTAGAAATAGCGGCCACTCATCGAGCGATTTGCCGCGTAAACGTGAATGCCGCAGCCGCTCTGCGCCGCCGCGCTGCCGTTGCCTGCCATCGCCACCAGGCCATCGACGAAATCTGTCGGCACCTGTGGCAGCGGTAACGGATCCCAGCGTAACTGGTTCGGCGACGCCGGCACCACATCGAAATCATTGTGGAATTTTCCACTTTGCAGCATCTTGAAGGGCTGATGCAGCGCCGCCGGGCGGATGCGATACAGCCAACTGCGGCGATTGGCATGCCGCGGCGCGGTGAACGCCGTGCCGGAAAGCTGCTCGGCGTACAGGCCATGTGCAACCCGTTGCGGCGAGTTACGCCCGACCGGCAGCGTGCCGGCGACGGCTTCGGTGGCGAATTCGTTGCCGAAGCCGGAAAGGTAGACGAGTTCTTTCACAATACCCCGCGCCGCATCTGCTCACGCTCGATCGACTCGAACAGCGCCTGGAAGTTGCCTTCGCCGAAACCGAGGTTGCCCTTGCGCTGGATGATCTCGAAGAAGATCGGCCCGACCGCGTTCTGGGTAAAGATCTGCAGCAGCAGTTTTTTCTTGGTTTCCGCGTCGGCGTCGATCAATATCTTGTTCGCGCGCATGCGCGCCACATCTTCACCATGGTTCGGAATGCGCGCATCGATCACATCGTAATAGGCGCTCGGCGTATCGAGAAATTCGACACCGGATTTGCGCATAGCTTCGATCGTCGCGTAGATATTGTCGGTGAAACAGGCGATGTGCTGGATGCCTTCGCCATGGTATTCATCCAGATATTCGTTGATCTGGCTCTTCGGATCGGACGACTCGTTCAGCGGAATACGCACCATGCCATCCGGTGCGGTCATCGCCTTGGAAACCAGGCCGGTCTTGGCGCCTTTGATGTCGAAATAGCGGATCTCGCGGAAATTGAACAGGCGTTCGTAGTAATCGGACCACTTGGCCATATTGCCAAAGTATAAATTGTGCGTCAGGTGATCGATAAAGGTCAGCCCGAAACCTTTGGGATTGCGCTCGACACCCGGCAACCATGCATAGTCGGCATCGTAGACACTGCCCTTGTCGCCATAACGATCGACCAGATACAGCATGCAGTCGCCGATGCCCTTGATCACGGGTGCGGCGACCGCCTTGCTCGCTTCCTTGTCGGTGATCGCTTCGCCGCCGTTTTTCAGCGCCTGTTCACGCGCCCATTCGGCAGGCTTGCTGACGCGGATCGCAAAACCGCAGGCCGAAGGTCCGTGCTTGGCGGCGAAATCTGCGGCAAAGGAATCCGGTTCTTCGTTGACGAGGAAATCGCATTCGCCCTGACGATAGACGGTGATCGCCCGCGTCTTGTGCCGCGCCACGGCGGTGAAGCCGAGCCTGGCGAACAGTGCGTGCAGCAGCGCCGGCTGCGGCGCGGCGAATTCAACGAACTGGAATCCATCGACGCCCATGGGATTGTCGAATTGCACCGGCTGCATGCCGATATTGGGTTGCGCGCTCATGGGCACCTCCGTCATCAGGGCACGGCGCCATCTGCGCCGCGAACGCCTATTGTAAGACGAAAGCCGTCACGGAGCCGACTCGGCCATGCCGATCACGGTGCGCACTTCAAGCAACTCCGGGAAAAACGTCAGTTCCAGTGCCTTCTTCAGGAAACCCACACCGGAAGAACCGCCGGTGCCGCGTTTGTGGCCGATGATGCGCTCGACGGTTTTCATGTGGCGGAAACGCCAGAGCTGGAAACTTTCCTCGACGTCGACGAATTGTTCGCACAGATGATAGTCGGCCCAGAACTGGTCGGGATGTTCGTAGATATTGCGCAGCATCGGGATTAATTCAGGCGTGTTTTGATGCGGCACGGACCAATCGCGTTCAACGCAGGCCGCAGGAATTGCATGGCCTTTGCGCCCTAGGTGGCGCAGGAACTCGTCGTACAGGCTCGGCGCGTTCAAGGTCTCGCGCAGCAACTGTTGCTGCGCCGGATCGTGGGCGAACACGGCAACCATGTTGGCGTTCTTGTTGCCGAGCAGGAATTCCACCAGACGGTATTGCAGCGACTGGAATCCCGACGCCGGCCCAAGCACGTGGCGAAACTCCATGTATTCGCTCGGCGTGAGCGTTTCCAGCACCGCCCATTGCTCGAACAGCAGGCGCTGGATCTGTTTCACCCGCGCCAGAATCTTCAGACAGGGATTGAGCTCGTCGCGTTGCAGATTCAGGATCGCCGCACGCAATTCGTGCACGATGAGCTTGAGCCACAATTCCGAAGTCTGGTGCTGGATGATGAACAGCATCTCGTCGTGATGCGGCGGCTGCGACAACGGCTTTTGCGCCGACAGCAATTGATCCAGTTGCAGATAGCCGCCGTAGCTCAGACGATTGCGCAGATCGGTTTCGATGCCCGCTTCAAGTTCGCGCTGGTTGGTCGTGGTCATCGGCATTGGGAACTGCACAGCGGCGGGATGGTCAATGGTACGTGCTCACGCGCGCTACCGCCATTGATCCAGGTCAAACGCCGGTTTGAACCGTGCCGACAGCATTCGCTCTATTGCGCCCCGCCTTGCCAATATCGCCTTGGCGCGGTTAACTACGCTTTCTGTTTCTGGAGTTCGCCGTGCCCGTCGCCGCCACATTCGAAATCGAATATCTGCAATACATGGATGCCGAGGGCAAACTCGTGCGCGCGGATTTGCCCGAGTTCGCCCGCGACACGAAACAACTGGTCGAGCTGTACAAACTGATGAGTTTCGTGCGCGTGTTCGACGGCAAGGCTGTGGCCCTGCAACGCACCGGCAAGCTCGGCACCTACGCCTCGTGTCTGGGCATGGAGGCCGCGCATATCGCGATCGGTTCGGCCATGCAGGAAGACGATGTATTCGCACCGATGTACCGCGAATACGGCGCGCAGTTCTATCGCGGCGTGAAACCGCGCGAAGTGTTGATGTACTGGGGCGGCGATGAACGCGGCAACGATTTCTCCGGTCCCGTGCACGATTTCGCCTGGGCCGTGCCGATCGCCACGCAATGTCTGCATGCCGCCGGCGCGGCGCTGGCGTTCAAGATCCGCAAGGAGCCGCGCGTAGCCGTGACCGTGGTCGGGGACGGCGGCTCGTCGAAAGGCGATTTCTACGGCGCGATCAACGTCGCCGGCGCGATGACCCTGCCGCTGGTCGCGGTCATCGTCAATAATCAATGGGCGATTTCGGTGCCGCGATCGGCGCAGACCGGCGCCAAGACGCTGGCGCAAAAAGGCATCGCCGCAGGACTGGAAAGTATACAAGTGGATGGCAACGACATCATCGCCATGCGCGCGGCGATGGATCACGCAATCAAGCGCGCGCGCCACGGTCATGGCGGCATGGTCATCGAAGCGGTGACGTATCGATTGTCCGATCACACCACCGCCGACGACGCGCGCCGTTATCGCCCCGACGCCGAAGTGAAAGAGGCGTGGACGCGCGAACCGCTCAAACGCCTGAAGGCCTACCTGATCGCGCAGAAAGCCTGGAGCGAAAAGGACGAAGTCGCCTGGAAGGAAGATTGCGGCGCGCGCGTCGACATCGAAGTCAACGCATATCTGGAAACCAAATCGCAGCCAACGACCGCGATGTTCGACTTCGTCTACGCCGAATTGCCGACGGATCTGGCGCAGCAGCGCGCCTTCGCGCTCGCACTCGACGCGGCCAAGGAATAGTCATGGCGCAAATTACTTTGATCGAAGGCGTCACCCAGGCACTGGCCTGGGAGATGAAGCACGATCCGTCCGTGGTCATTCTCGGCGAAGATGTCGGCATCAATGGCGGCGTGTTCCGCGCCACCGCGGGCCTGCAGGAAAAATTCGGCGCCCAGCGCGTGATCGATACGCCGCTGGACGAGCTGACCATCGCCGGCCTGACCGTGGGCCTCGCCGCGCAAGGCATGAAGCCCGTGGCCGAAGCGCAGTTCGAGGGCTTTATCTATCCGATGATGGAACATATCGCGTGTCATGCCGCACGCATGCGCACGCGCACGCGTGGCCGCCTGACTTGCCCGGCGGTGTTCCGCGCGCCGTGGGGCGGAGGCATCCGCGCACCGGAGCATCATTCCGAGGCGAATGAGCATTTGTTCACAAATATACCCGGCCTGCGCGTCGTGCTGCCGTCGTCGCCGGGTCGCGCGTATGGTTTGTTGCTCGCGGCGATCCGCGATCCCGATCCGGTGATCTTCTACGAACCCAAGCGCATCTATCGCCAGTACAAGGAAGAAGTGCCCGACGACGGCGAAGCGCTGCCGCTGGACGTGTGCTTCGTGCTGCGCGATGGCGGCGACGTGACCTTGGTGACCTGGGGCGCGCAGGTCAAGGAAACACTGGAAGCCGCGGATGTGTTGGCGCAGGACGGCATCAGCGCCGAGGTGATCGACGTCGCCACGCTCAAGCCGCTGGATTTCGACACCATCCACGAATCCGTGCGCAAGACCGGCCGTTGCGTCATCGTCCACGAAGCGCCGCGTACGGCCGGCTTCGGCGGCGAGATCGCCGCGCGTCTGGCCGAACACGCGATGTACGATCTGCTCGCGCCGGTCGAACGCGTCACCGGCTACGACACCCACATCCCGCTGTTCCGCCTGGAAATGAAATATCTGCCAAGCGTGGAACGCATTGTCGCGGCAGCGAAACGCACGCTGGCCGTCAGCTAGAAATCATCGGAAACACTCATGCCTGATACCAAAACTTTTTATCTCCCCGACCTCGGCGAAGGTTTGCCCGACGCCACCATCGTCGAATGGCTGGTCAAGGAAGGCGACATCGTGAAACTCGATGCCCCGCTGGTTTCGATGGAAACCGCGAAAGCCGTGGTCGAAGTGCCGGCGCCGTATTCGGGCAAGGTGACGAAACTGCACGGCAAGAACGGCGACGTGATCGATACCGGCGCGGCCCTGGTCGATGTCGAGATCGATCCCAAGTTGCCGCAGCGCGCGGAAGCGGAAAGTACCGGACATCATCATGCGCCGCCGCCCAAGGTCGCTGCGCCAGCACCGGCCGCGCCTGCCGCAGCGCCGACAACGCGCGTGGAAACGCTGCGCGAAGATTCCGGCACCGTGGTCGGCGCAATGGAAGCCAGTGACCGCGTGGTCAGTGAACAAGCCGTCTCCGTCGGCGGCGTCAAGGCGGTGCCCGCGGTGCGCGCGCTGGCGAAAAAGCTTAATGTGGATTTATCCAAAGTTATACCCAGCGGCGCCGGCAGCGTAGTCACCTTGGCCGACGTGAAGAATGCCGCGGCGGCGGGAACGGCGAAAGTCGGCGCCACACCCGCGCCGGTTCGTGCGCAACCGGCAACCTTCGCAGCGACACCGCAAGCGGTTGCCACGCGCACACCGTTGTCCGCTGCCGGCCAACCGATGCGCACCGCGCCACCGTCGGCACAGCAGGTCTACGGTCAACCCGACCAGCTCAAGGGCGTGCGCCGCAATATGGCGCGGGTGATGGCCGACGCACACGCGCAAGTGGTACCGACCACCCTGGTCGACGACGCCGATCTGCATGCCTGGATCGGCAAGCAGGACATCACCGCGCGCCTGATCCGCGCCATCGTCGCCGCGTGCAAGGCAGTGCCGGCACTCAATGCCTGGTTCGACAGCAAGAATCTGACCCGCACCCTGCATCCGCATGTGGATATCGGCATCGCCGTGGATACCGACGACGGTCTGTTTGTGCCGGCGCTGCGCAACGCCGACGTGCTTGATGCCACCGGCATCCGCGCCGCGATCAAGCGTTTGCGCACGCAGACCGAAGACCGGTCGATCCCCGCATCGGAACTGTCCGGCTATACCATCAGCCTGTCCAACTTCGGCATGTTCGCCGGCCGCTACGCGACGCCTGTCGTTGTGCCGCCGTGCGTCGCCATTATCGGCGCCGGCAAGTTGTCGCACGATGTCGTCGCTGTGATGGGCGGCATTGAAGTGCATCGACGCATGCCGATCAGCCTCACCTTCGATCACCGCGCCGCCACCGGCGGCGAAGCCGCGCGTTTCCTGAAAGCGCTGCTCGACGATCTGGCCCTGCCGAACTGAAATGCACCGCAGCCGGATCAGCGCCTTCGTGCTTGACTGTAAGGTCGATGATCTGGCGACCGCGACCGAATTCTGGAGCAAGGCGCTCGGTCGTCCTGTCGCCAATCCCGATCAGGACGGCGACGGCAAATATGCGGAATTGAAAACCGATGCCGACGAACCCTTCCTGCTGCTGCAGAAAGTCGAACACGAACCGCGTATACATTTAGACATCGAAACCGATGATCTCGACGCCGAAGTCGCGCGGCTCGAATCACTCGGCGCGACGCGCATCGCCTTCGTCAAACGCTGGTGGGTGATGCAGGCGCCGAGCGGGCATCGGTTTTGCGTGGTGCGAAAGCAGCGCGCGGAGTTCGGTGCGCACACGAACGTGTGGGACTAACCGTCATTCCGGCAGGGTCGAAGCCCGCGACAGCGGGCTGAGGAGGATCCAGAACGCAAGGATGTGAATGTCTGGAATGTCTGCCATCCATGGCAACTGGATTCCGGCACTCCCTGCCGGAATGACAAATCAACTCATTTGCAAACGCTCCATCGCCTCCCGCGCCGCCGCCATTGCCGATTTGGGATCAGCGAATCCGCCACGTTCGACGAGCACGGTTTTCTTCGCATCGAGCACCTTGAACGCGAAGGCATCGGCTTCACGGAACACGACCGGCTGCAACGCCGGCTTTTCGATGCGTGCGGTCTTTGCAACCGAAACGACACTCGTGGTTTCGCGCAGCGAACGCAATCCGACTGCTTCGCGCAGACGCACGAGCAGTGGCTGAGCCAGCGCACGCGCTTTCTTGGCCCCGGCTCGCAGCGCCTCCTCAATCTCGCCCGGCTTGGCAATCAGCGTCTCGTAACGCTCGCGCATCGGCGCAAGTTCCACATTTATACGTTTATGCAATTTTTGCTTGGCATCGCCCCAGCCGATGCCGGCAGCGAACGCTTGACGCATTGCCGCGGTTTCCTCGGCGTTCGCGAAAGCCTGATAGATCGCGAAGATATTGGAATCGTCCGGATTCTTCGCCTCACCCGGCGCCTGCGAATTGGTGACGATGCCGAGAATCGCCTTGCGCAATTCCCTTTCCGGCAGCCAGAGTGGAATTGTATTGTTGTAACTTTTTGACATCTTGCGCCCGTCGAGACCGGGCAACGTCGCGACGTTTTCTTCAATCGCCGCTTCCGGCAGCGCGAAATATTCGCCGCCGTAGATGTGATTGAAACGTTGGCCGATATCGCGCGCCATCTCGATGTGCTGCACCTGGTCGCGGCCAACCGGCACCTTGTTCGTGTTGAACGCAAGAATGTCCGCCGCCATCAGCACCGGATACATGTACAAGCCGGCGTTGATGCCGGCGTCAGGATCTTCGCCGGTGGCGCGATTGGCGTCCGTCGCCGCCTTGTAGGCGTGCGCACGGTTGAGCAAGCCCTTGGCGGTGACGCAGGTCAACAACCAGGTCAGTTCCGGAATTTCCGGAATGTCGGATTGGCGGTAAAAAACCACTTTTTCCGGATCCAAACCTACGGCCAGCCAGCTTGCGGCAATCTCCAGTGTCGATTGTTGGATGCGCGCCGGGTCGTCGCATTTGATCAGCGCATGGTAATCGGCAAGAAAGAAAAACGACTCGGCATCGGGATTGTGGCTCGCCGCGATCGCCGGGCGGATTGCGCCGACGTAATTGCCAAGATGCGGCGTGCCGGTGGTGGTGATGCCGGTGAGGATTCGGGTTTTCATTGTCACTGGGTCAGATTCCGCTGAAAAGAAAATCGAGCGCGCGCAGGATCGCTTCGCGCTGCGATTCAAAATTGGTTTCGTACTTGCGCAAGGCATCCAGCGGCACGGCCGCAAGCTGCTGGGTCAACATCACCAACCGGGCACCACCAATTTCGAGTTCGGGATTGAGCATCGTGACCGACGGACCCTTGATGGCATTTGCGCGCGCCAGCGGCGCAACGACGCGGGTTGGCAGTTCGTGCAGCAAGTCGGACTGAAGCACCAGGAGAAACGGAATGTGTTTTGCCGCTACCGCACTCGGATTGCGGAAAACATCGAATCGGCGCGTCACCATGTCCGGAACTCATCGCTCCATATGCCGTGTTCTTCGAAGAAGCGGTTGTACGCCGCAATCGCCTCGCGATTGTCCTTGAGCCATTGCTCGGCGCGATGCTTGCGTACCACCTCGCCCAGATGCTGCTCGAATTCCTGCGACAAGTTGATCTTGAGCGCGCGCGCTGCGTCGAGCAGATCGCTGCGGATGGTTACATTGGTCGGCTTCTTCAGGGCATTGCTCGCAGTTCGGGCCATTGCACACCATTAATGCGCATAGAGTATGCGTGCATCGTACGCCTGCTGATGTGCGCTCACAAGCGGCGGGCGGCGTTAACCCCGATGCCAGCCTGCCGCCGTTGCATCGTTCACCTTGCCAACGAAGGAGTGCCCATGAAATCCCTGCTTGCCGCCGCTGTCGTCCTTGCTTTGTCCGTTTCCGCCGCCGCACGCGCCGGAAACCTGATCGACGTCGGCGTGATCGACCGCGATACCGGCGCCACCCTGCCGACGCATATGCACGACGGCAAACTCTACATCGCCGGTGCGCCCGGCCACCGCTATGCGGTGCGCATCGTCAATCGTACCGGCATGCGCGTGCTGACCGTGCTGTCGGTCGACGGCGTCAATGCCGTTACCGGCGAAACCGCGAATGCGCGGCAATCCGGTTATGTACTCGGCGCGTACCAAAGCACCGAAGTCGATGGCTGGCGCAAGAGCCTGTCCGAAATCGCGCAGTTCAATTTCACGAATCTGGGCAACAGCTACGCCGCACGCACCGGGCGCCCGGACAATGTCGGCGTGATCGGTGTTGCCGCGTTCCGCGAAAAGCCGCCGGTCTGGCGTGAGCTCGACGAGAAAATCGCCGCACGTGCAGCGGAATCGGCATCAGCGCCGCTGCCGGCCACCGCCCCGTCCGCCGCAAAAGTCGAATCCAACGCGGCCGCTTCAGCTCGACAAGGCTATGCCGACGCAACCCGCCCAATCCCCGCGCCGAAGCCCGAAGAATCGCTGGGCACCGGTCACGGCGCACGCGAAGCGTCCTACGCGAGCTACACGACATTCGAACGCGCCAGTTCGCAACCCGATGAAATCGACTCGGTCTGGTACGACAGCTACCGCAACCTGGTCGCACGCGGCGTGATTCCGGTAACGCGCCCGATCGCGGTCGAACCACAGGCATTTCCGAACCATTTCGTGCCGGATCCGGCGGGGTGATCGGACAAAGTGCCAAACCCTTCACATGCACTTATCGAGCGAGCAGACTAGACTGGCGGCGCCAATCGGCCGGGGACTGCCGTCATGCACCGCCCATCTATTATCGGTTTGCTCTTGCTGTGTTTGTGCACCGCCGCGCCGCGTGTTCACGCCTACGGCGAGGCTATTAATGGTTTCCCAAACTGGAGCGAACGCGTGCTGCTCGAATGGGTCAACCGTGCACGCTCGGCCCCGCAGACCGACTTGGCCGGATGTCCCAGCGGGAATTGTGCGGAGGTGGCTTGCTATACCACGGTGAGTCCACCGAGGTATCTCGACCAGAACCTCGAGCATTCCTCGCGTTTTCATTCCAGTCACATGCTCATCAACAACTATTTCAGCCACCCTTCTCAATGCACGCTGTTCACGAACATCAGTACGCCGTATCCAACCATGTGCGGCGGAGCGGCTTCGTGCTCATGCACCCAAGGTCAACTGACAACGAACCAATCGACATGGACTGATCCTTTCATACGAATGGGATATTTTGGTGCGAACACAAGCAGCGCCAGTGAAATCATCGCTGCTGGTTACAGCGGCCCGGATGCCACGTTTTACGGATGGGAATACGAGCCGACCAGTAACAACGCATGCGGCCTGCACACCAACGATGACAACGGGCATCGTTTCATCATCTTGTACAACGGCTACGGGCAACTTGCCGGCGGCGGATATATGCCCAATACCGGACAAGCCGGCATGTATTCCAGCTACGCCACCATGGATTTTGCTGGAACTGCGGCCGCACAGCCGAAGATTCCCTCCGGCAGCCATTACCCGCAGCAAGCCGCCAGCGTGGACGCCTGGGCGAACTGGTACGACAGCGCCGGCCCGAGCCTAAAGAAGATCGATGTGGATGGAATTTGCACCGACATGGCACTGACACGTGGCACCCAAGCCAATGGTGCCTGGCATCTGACGGTCAACAACGTCGGCAGCGGCTGCCACCATTACGTCTTCGCGTTCAAGGATAACGGCGGCAACGAGGTGATTTATCCAACCACCGGCGCCCTGACCATCGGCAATGGCAGCGCACAATGTCCGGATTTCAGTGCGTCACCGCCACCGGGCTGCGCCGGTTTCGACCGCATCTTCGCCAACGGTTTCGAGCCCTAGTTACTCCCGCATCAGCGTCGATTTGCCGAACAGGCTTTCGATCAGATCCACCGCCAACTTGGCGGTCTGGTTGCGGTTGTCGAGTGCGGGATTGAGTTCGACGATGTCGAGCGAAGCCATGCGACCGCTGTCGGCGATCATTTCCATCACCAGTTGCGCCTCGCGGTAATTCGGCCCGCCGGGAATCGTGGTGCCGACGCCGGGAGCGATGTCGGGATCGAGAAAATCCACGTCGAAGCTGACGTGGATGTGGGTGTCGGCATCGACGCCTTCGAGCGCTTCTTCCATCACGCGGCGCATGCCGATCTCGTCGATATAACGCATGTCGTAGATATCCAGCCCGACATCGCGCACCAGGCGTTTCTCACCGGCATCGACCGAGCGGATGCCGATTTGACGGATGCAATCGGCCGCGATTGCCGGCGCACTTCCGCCCAGTTCGATCAACTCGCGCGGCCCGTAGCCACACAGGCAGGCGACCGGCATGCCGTGGATATTGCCCGAAGGCGTGAGTTCGGACGTGTTGAAATCGGCGTGCGCATCAAGCCAGAGCACACGCAACTTCTTGCCCTGCGCGCGACAATGATTGGCCACGGCGCTGATCGAGCCGATCGCCAGACAATGATCGCCACCGAGCAGAATCGGCAGGCGTTTGGCCGCGAGTTCGGCGCTCACCGCGCGCATGACTTCGCGATTCCACTCCACCACCTGCGACAGGTGGCGATAGCCCCCACGCGGCGGCAGCCACGGATTCAGCGGCCCGAACAGATTGCCGCGATCGACGACATCCAGCCCGCGCGCATGCAGGGCTTCGGCAATGCCGGCCACGCGCAAGGCTTCCGGCCCCATCGAGGCGCCGCGATCGCCGGCGCCGATATCGCTTGGCGCACCGATCAGGGATATGGGAAGAAAGTGTTTCATCGTGTCTTGGTGTCCACTACTTGGGAAAAGCGCGCGGCGTCCAGGCAAACAGCATAGCGGCTGCGGCGCAATGCGGCCAGCCCGTGCCCTCTGCATCGACTCGATCCAGAGGTTACAATCCAAGGCCCGTTCGATCAGTTTCGCCGCACGGGAATTCCGTCTTCACTTCAATCAGGAGAACTCCATGAGCGGATTAGTCGACAACGTCATGTCACATCTGGGCGACGACCAGGTCGCTGCGATCGCCGCAAAACTGGGCACCGATCCGGCGCAGGCGCGCAACGCCATCGAACACGCATTGCCGTTGATCGTCGGCGGCATGGCGCAAAATGCGAGTACGCCGCAGGGCGCGAGCGCGCTCAACGATGCGCTGGGCGCGCACGGTGGCGATCTGTCCGGCGTACTGAATAGTGCGCTGAGCGGCGGCGCGGCTTCCGGCATCGGCGGCTCGATCCTCGGACATATCTTCGGCGGCAATGCCGCGGCGGCGAATCAGGGTCTGGGCCAAACCACCGGCTTGGGCACGCAGAATGCCGGACAACTGATGTCCATGCTTGCGCCAATGGTGATGGGCGCACTCGCCAATCATGCGCAGGGTCAGGGCCTGAACGCCGGAGGCCTCGGCGGCATGCTCGCCCAGGAGGGCCAGCAGATCCTGCAGCAAGGCGGCTCGGCCGGCGGTCTGCTCAACTCCGTACTCGGCAGCAGCGGCGGTTTGTCCGGTCTGTTGCAGGGTGCGGGCGGTTTACTCGGCGCATTCACCAAGCGCTGAAATCTTGATGGCGGTCACGCATCGGCGTGGCCGCCGCGGCGATGATGCCACCATGCGGGGAATCCTTTATCCAGTGGTGTGGCTGCTCGCCGGCATGGCGTTCTGCCATGCCGCGCACGCGAACACGTTCGTCGTGAATGTGGGCGGCACAGCGGGACTCGCTTTCCTGCCGCAAACGCTCACCATCATGCCGGGCGACACCGTGGTTTTCGTCAACAAGGGCGGCTTTCACAACGTCACCGCCGACGACAGTTCGTTCACCTGCGCCGTCGGCTGCAAAGGCGACAGCAAGGGCGATAACGGCGCGCCGAGCAACGCCAACTGGACGTTCAATCTAACGTTTCCGAATCCGGGAACGATAGGCTACTACTGTGTGATCCACGGCGCGCCCGGCAAGGGCATGTACGGCACGATCATTGTGCAGGCGCCTGCGCCGCCGCCAGCTTCCACTTCCGCAATTCCCGGCCTGGACGCGGAATTCGCCGCGTTGCTCGCGTGCATTCTCGCCGGCTTCGCGGCGCAGCGCATGCGCCGCCGCGGCTGAACCTCAGCCCATGAAACCCAGATAATTGGCCGGGTTCGAGAAATTCGACAGATTCGGAAAGATCAAGCCGATGTCGCTCGCGCTCAATCCGAACCACTGCGCCAGGGTCGCCGCGTACTGATCCACCGACGTCGTCGGAATGATGCGGCCGATGCCGTCGCCGGAATCGTTGAGATTGGGCGACGCGTTGTAGACATTGGGTAGTTGGGTTGGATTGGTCAGGCTTGGCATAACAACGCCGTAATTCGTGTCTGCGGTGAAGCTGCAACCGTTGCCGTAGAACTTCTTGCCTTGCACTGCGCCGCCAACGACGAACTGGTGCGATCCCCAACCATGATCGGTACCGCCGTTGTTGCTGGTCATGGTGCGACCGAAATCCGAACAGGTGAACGCAGTCGCCTTGCTCGCCAGCCCCACGCTGTTCAAGGCGTTGTAGAAACCGGCCAGGGAACGCGAGAGCAGCGACAGGACGCCCGGATTGCCCGGCGCGCCGTGCGTGGCCAGCTCATCGCCGTGCGTGTCGTAGCCGCCGGTAGTGACGAAGAATATCTGCCGCGTGATACCGGTATTGCCCTGATTGGCGGCCCAGATCAATTGCGCGACGGTTTGCAACTGGACATCGAGGTCGTAACCGGTCGACAAGGCGGCGGGAAACTGGTTGGCCGCGGTGAATGCCGGTGCGCCATTGATCGCCGTGTTGATGAGATTTGCCGTGGCGATCGAGTGATTCATGGTTCCGGCAAAGGTGCGTTCCAGCACGTTGGCCTGGGTTCCGGAGGACATGAGATTGCAGAACGCCTCGGCCGCGCCGGAATCATAGGCATTGGCCGCAGCAGCGCAAGTCAGCGGACCGCTGTTGCCTTGCAGAAGATTGATCGTCGACGCGCTATTGGCGTTCATGATGTAGCCATTGACAACCTGCCCGCGCATGAAGGCATCCTGGCCGTTCAGCCCGGTGATCACCGGCGCATTGGAATTGTTCGCGCCCGCGACGAGGTCGGCAATACGCCCGCCCCAGCCCGTCACTGGCTGGTTGGTCGGCGGTGAGGCTTGCCAATATGCTTCCTGGTCAGCGTGCGAATACAACTGCGGCGGTAACGCCGGATTGCCATTCTGGTATTCGGATTGTGTCACTGGCGCGACCAGCGTACCGACATTGGCGACGATTGCCGCGTTTCCGGCGTTGAACGTGGTCGTGAAATCCGCGCTGACGTTGGTCGTACCGGTAATCGGCTGCGGCGCCATCGCCGGGTTGAGCGCGTAAGTGTTGCCGTCGCCGGGACTGCCCGTGCCGCTGGCCGGTGCGTTGAGCACCGTGTTATTCATCTGGCTTTGCGTCAGCGCCAACGCGGGGCGTACGCCGTTGGTACCGTAAAAACTGTTGAACGCCGTCGTGTTGTACGGCACGACCGTATTGAAACTGTCGTTGCCACCGTAAAGGAAAACACAGATCAGTGCCTTGTAATCGGGAAAGCTGTAATTCGCACGCACGGCGGCCTGCAGCAATTGCAGGTTGCCCAGCGCGGAATACAGGCCTGCACCACCGAGTGCGGCGCAGATCGTGTCGTGGATGAACTTGCGGCGATCGGGACGCATGAGCTTTCCCCTACTTCTGAATCTGATATTCGGGCGCGGACAAAATCAGGTATAGCGCGCGATAGATGCGCTGCAGACGCCAATCCTGGCTGCCGTTGGCCCAGCTTGAGTCGATGGTGTCGAGATAGGACTTCAACTGTGCGTACATGTACGGCGACATCTGACCCGACATGAAACGGGCGTTGTAGGCGGCGATCAGCCGGTCCGACGGATCGGATAGTCCGCCCTTGCCGCTGCCGGCCAATGCCAGATCTTGCGCATGATTGATCTTGACGTCGCCGAACGGATCGAAACCCCGATCCGTTGGGATTTCATCGCAGGTGTCGGACGTGTCGAAGTTGTAGGCGTAACTCGCGTAAGTATTGTCGGAACTGGCGATGACGCTGTCGGTCTGGATCTGGAATTCCGGGCCGAGCAATCTGTCGGTCGTCATCTCACCCGGCGGCATGAAACTGGGCTTGAAGAAATTGAATACGGTCAGCGCATCCTGCGCGGCCTGTGTCACGCCGACGCTATACGTCGTTGTCTGCCCGGTCGACCACGCCGTGCTGTAGCCCGCATAGCGGTAGGGCTGGTTGGCATAGCTGGTCGGCGGCGAATAGTTGTTCGAACCTGGGGTACCGGCAGCGGCGATATTCGCACCGCAGGAATGCACGGCGTGCATCGCGCGCCAGAAGTGCGTCACCGTCAGCAGCGGCTCGCGCAGCTTTCCGAAGGTGCTCGAGTTCTGCCACTGACCGTAGCGCGCTTCTGGATCGAGCAGGATCGCCTGCACTACGGCTTGCAGTTGCGTAGCACTCGAACGATTGGCGTTGAACACCGTGGCCACGCGCGCGACGTAGGCCGGGCTGGGATTGCTCGTCACCAGGCGCATGATCAACTGCTTGGCAATGAACGGCCCGACATTCGGATGGTTGTAGATGTTGTCCAGCGCGAACTTCAGATCGCTCGCCGCCGTGCCTCCCGGCCCGAGCAAACCACCGCTCGCCGCACTGGGGTAGCTCAATAACTGCTTGTTCTGGATGTCGTCGGGCAGGTTCGTGCCGTTGTCGTGATAACTGGGCACCGTGCACGGCTGAGGTTGTCCGTTGCATTGAGCAATCATGACCGCGTTGGTTTGATCGTACGCCACCATCGGCGTGAGGAAATTGACACCGTATGGCGGATTGCCGGTACCGCCCTGATCCGGCCCGCAACCCTGGAAATTGTCGTTGCCGTTCGCATCGCAATCCGACCAGTTCCAGCCGGTGAAGACATGGGCGAAATTCGTGATCGTGCTTTGCGTATAAGTCGGAATCGGATTGCCGCCGGACAGTTGCGGCGTGCCGTCGAGGTTCAGCATCACCAGACCGATGCTGAAAAGCTGGTTGATCTCGCGCGCGTAGTTTTCATCCGGATGGATATTCATCGCGGAATTCACGCGCTGATTGCCCATCATGTTCAGATACACACCCATCGCCGGGCTGAGGGTGACATCGTCAAGCAGGGTGCGGTAGTTGCCGAACGCATCCTTGACCAGCAGGTCGTACATCCACGCCATGCCCTGCGGATAGCCGCTGAGTGTCGCGTTCTGATCGGAGATGACGAGAATCTCGCTCAACGCAAAGGCCACGCGCTGGCGCAACTGATCGGTGTGGTTGTACGAGTTCTGCGTTGGATGCTGCGGATCCGGGCCGCCGAGCGCGCCGAGAAACCAGGCTTCCTGCCGGTTGTTCTGGCCAAGTTGTTCCTTGAGCACGTTCGCAACCCAATTCAGGTAAGCCGAATTGGTCTTGCCCGGCAGATCCGTCGTTTCGTAAGTCGGCGTTGCCGCGAACTGCTGATTGAGCCAAGCCTGATAGCCGAGCGTGCGCAGAGTGGAAATATCAGCATCAGTCGGCCCAAACGTGGTCTGCGCCAGAAACCGCGCGGCATCCGTGGCGCTGATATTCGCCGTGCCAACAGCGTTCAATCCATTGAAACCGTCGTGGAAGACCGGGTCGGGAAAGTGACTCAACGATTGCGCCGAGGCGCTCGCAGCGAACACGGCACCGGCAGACCACAGCACCGTCAACGACAACGATCGCCGCATCGACACACGCAAGAAATTTCGCATGATCCCACCCCGCAGCAACAAAGGTCACGCTAACACGACGGGTTTAGGCGAATGATGACGGCGCGCACAATCGATCCGTGTCGGCAGTCGCAGTTGCGGATTATCGGCAATCCGTCACATTTCTCCGCACCGATCTCGTGGACACTGCGCCCGATGCAAATAGCGTCAGACCGGCCGGGGCCCGGTGACAAGCACGCATCCCATTTGCCTGGAGATCGACATGAAATTCACTCGAGCCAATGCCGCAACCGCCGTCGCCCTGCTCACCCGTACCGACGAGCAACACGAATCGCTGCCGGCAATGAGTGAAGACACTTCTTCAACCGACCTGGTACGCCGCGCACGCATCATTCGCCGTCTGATAAAAATGCGTGCGATGGTTCAGGAAACTCGCAATAAATCGGCAGAGCTACACGACGCTATCGAGCGATTCAAGGACAGAAAAGCAAAGATCGCCAACGGTTGAATCTACTGTCAGCGGCGCGCAGCCGGCAGCAACTGCACCGTGTCGATTGCCCACATCGGACTGCGCGATGGCCGGGTGAAGTAGAAACACAGATCGTGCCTGCCGTGTTGCGGCGGTAAGGTTGCCCGCAGCGGTGCCGTGGCGTTCGATTCGGCACTACCGGCCAACGCGGCCAACGGGATCGCTGCCAGTTTTTCTCCATTGCAGGTATCCAGGCGAACGTCGAGTTCGCCACCGGCAGTCGCCGGTTTGCGGATCACAACCTTGTCGGCATCGTGCCAGAGTTGAAAGTTGTAAGGCAGCCCGGCAGCAGAAACCGCGATCCCGCCGATATCGTCGAGCTCAGCCTGCGGGTAGATCCAGCAGGGATCAAAAATGTCGACGCGATAAACGCCGTCGCTCCCACCCGCGGACGGGCCGGGCAAGCGCAAGGGCAGGCCTTGTCCGGGTTTGCAGGCCTGCAGTTCGTCGCTGTTTTTGCGCAGCAACGAATCGTCGTCGATGAGCTGCGCGCGCGTTGCGGTTAGCGCGCGATCTCCGGCAAACGTGCGCACGCGCAAGCGCGTCGGCAAGGTCAACCGCAACGGATTTCGATAAACCGGTGACTGCGGCGTCGGATCGCTGCCATCGAGGGTGTAGTGCAATTGACCGTAGTGTGCTTGATCGGACAACGTCACCTCGATGCGCCCGTCTTCGCGCGCAACCGCGACATCTGGCGCAAACGCGCTATCGGCAAAGTCGATGCCGAGCGCGCGGTAACGATCCAGCTGTGCCGGCAGGCGCGCGAGAAAGCCATGCCAATTGCGACTTTGTTGCGGCGACCACAGCACTTCGGCGAGCGCGGCCGCGCGTGGAAATGCGGCATGCTCGATGCGCTGCGGCGTGTCCATGTATTCCGTCCACAGGTTCGCCTGCGCGCCGAGAATATGCCGCGCTTGTGCCACATCGAGCTCGCCCGGCACCGGCTCGTAGGCGTAGACATCACCCAGCGAAACCACGTCCGGCCGACCGGGCGGTTCGTCGTGCCGCGCGCTTTGCACATGATCGAAATACATCAGTGGCGACGGCGCCATGACCACATCGTGGCCCTGGTGTGCGGCCTCGATGCCGCCCTTGGTGCCCTGCCACGACATCACCGTCGCGCGCGGCGGCAGGCCACCTTGCAGGATTTCGTCCCAACCGATCAGGCGGCGCCCATGCGCATCCAGGAACTTCTCGATGCGCGCGACAAACCAGCTTTGCAGCGCGTCTTCATTCTTGATTCCCAATTCACGCATGCGTTGCTGCACGCGTGGCGACGCTTGCCATTGATCTTTTGCCGCCTCATCGCCACCGATGTGGATGTACTGACCGGGAAACAGATCCATGACTTCGGTCAGCACGTTTTCCAGAAAGGTAAAAGTGGAATCGTCCACATTGTATAAATAGGTATGCACGCCCCAGTCGTGCGAAACCGGCGGACGTTTGCCGGTGACGCCGAATTGCGGATACGCCGCGATCGCCGCCTGCGCATGTCCGGGCATTTCGATTTCCGGCACGACCGTGATGTAGCGCTGCGCGGCATAGCGCACGATGTCGCGAATCTGATCCTGCGTATAGAAACCGCCGTAACGCGGCGGCGTGCCGTGCACTGACGCGGGAATTCGCCAGGCGCCGATGTTCGTCAGTTCAGGATACTGCTTGATTTCTATCCGCCAACCCTGATCGTCGGTCAGATGCCAATGCAAGACATCGAGTTTGTGCAACGCCATCGCATCGAGCAACTGCTTGATGAATTCCGGCGATTGAAAATGACGCGCGGAATCCAGCATCAATCCGCGCCAGGCGAAACGCGGATGATCTTCGATATGCACGCAAGGCACGTCGAATGTGGTCTTGCGCGCCACGTCCCGGGTCAGCAATTGCCACAAGGTGATGCTGCCGTTGAACAGACCGTGCGGTGTGCGCGCAGCAAGCACGATCCGCCGCGATGAAACCGTCAATTCGTAACCTTCATCGCCAGTGTCGCCGCGAACCAGCAGGCGCGGATCGAGAGCGAAGACGATGCCGTCGGCGCCGTCGCCAGCGCCGAACGGATGCAGGTCCAGATGCAGGCCGCGCGTGCGCGCAAGCAGATCGGCAAAATAGCGCGCGACGCCAACGGCGGCGACGTTGCCCGATCGTACGTTCAATGCCGCACCCTGACGCAGGGTGAAATGACCCGGCGACGATTCGATGCTGGCAGGAAGCGGAATCAGCGATGCTGCGGAATGGGTGTGCTGCGGCGGCAGTGTTTGGCAGGCCGTCAACGCAAGCACGAGTGCCATCGTTGCCAGTCGCGCGGTGACGCCATGCCAATTGTATAAAAAGCCAGAAATGGACATCGCGGTTCGTCGATCTTGCGCGGCAGGCGGGATAGCAAGTGTCTCAAAAAAAGCGGGCCGGGATCGCCGGCCCGCAAGCGGTTGGAGAACCGTGAGACTCGAACCTCAGAACTTGAAGTGCAATGTTGCCATGTACTCGCGTCCTGATTTGTAGCGGGCGATCGGCTCGAACTTGCTGCCGAGGTAACCCAGATAGGTGGAATCGAGCAGATTCAGCGCATCGAAGCTCGCCGACAGATGATCGGTGAAACGCCAGGCAACATTGGCGTCGAGTTCCTTGTAACCACCCACCGTTTCCGCCGGCGCGCCAGCCACGTAACCGCCCGCCAGATAACTGCTGCGATAACCGTACGAGATGCTGCTCGACCAGGCGCCCTTGTCGTAGTACGGCGTCAGGTTGTAGCTGTTCTTCGAGTTGTACGGCAACGCGCCGCCGCTCTTGGTAGTAGCGTCGGAATACGTGTAGTTGGCGCGGATGCCGAAACCGGTGTCGCCGATCGGCTGCTGATAGTTGATCGTGAGACCTTTCGCCGTCGCCTTGCCGCCGTTTTCCGGACGCGTAATGCTGTAGTCGCAGAAGCCCTTGTTGTCGCAATTGCCGCCGGTCAAGCCCGCATACACCGTCGGATTGAGCACGATCAGCGAGTTGTACAAGCGTTCCGTACCCACGCCCTGGACGATGTAGTTGAGCACATCCTTGTAGAACACCGAACCGGCCAGCACCGATTCCGGCGCGAAGTACCATTCCAGCGACGCGTTGAAGTTGTTGGACTTGTACGGCGATAGGTTGGGATTGCCGCCGCCGCCAGTCAGCACCGAATCGTTGGTGAAGACGTACGGTGTTTCCTGGTTGTACGGCGCCCAGGCGATGACCTGGGAAGCCGCGCCGCGCAAGACGACATCCGGAGCAAGGTTATAGGCGATGTTGAACGACGGCAGCACGTTGTTGTGCGAATTCGTATTCGTCCCATACACGCTCTGGGTGATATTGGTGTTATTGATGGTGTACGCCGATTCGTCGGTCGAGGTATGCACGAAACGCAGACCGAAGTTGCCACGCAGATCTTCGTTGCCGAAATTCACCTGCGCGTACGCCGCATCGCTGTGCTGCGAGACTTCGAATTCGTTCTGGTACAGATACGGCAGATACAGGTATTTCTGATCGAACAGATTCGGACTGGCCAGCACCCAGTTGATGACGGTCTGTCCGTTCATTGGCTGCACATGGGCCGTCGCGCCCGGCCAGAAGCCCATACTCGACAAACCGGACAAGTCGGTCAGACCGCCCGCACCAACATTGGCGAGACTGCCACCCTGCACGCCGCCGCTCCAGACGTCGTAGGCATTCTGGCTTTCGGTGTGCTTGGTGAAGCGCACGCCGAGCAGCAACTGGTTGAAGAATCCGCCGAGATCCTTGCTGAAATCGAACTGGGTGTAGTTGTCCTTGGCCGCATAGGGAATGTTGGCGTAATTGCCGTTGAAGTAATAACCCGACCAGTTCGCCGGATTCTGCGCGGCGGCGGGATTGTCGAAATTCATCCCGTGATTGATGTCCCAGGTATAACCGCCGAAATACACCGGCTCGATGAAGGCCTGGGTCAGATCATCGTGCGAGGTGCTCACGCCGGTCTGCGCGCTCAGCTTCCAGCCTTCGCCCTTGTACACGCCCTTCCAGTCGGCGCCCTTGGTCTTGATCAGCGCGGTGCGCGCGTTGTTGTCGAAGACCACCGCGCCAATACCTGGACAGCTGGGCGTAGTGGAGGGATCGCAATTATGCCCGCCACTGATCACGCCACCGGGACCCGGAGTGAAGCTGGTGACGCCGGCCAAGGTGCCGGCAGTGCCACCGATCCAGTGCCAGAACGGATACATCGACTGGTTGTAGTTGTCGAGGTTGTCGCGCATGTAGAGCAGGCTGAGCGACGTCTCGAAATTGTCGGTCGGCTTCCACTGGATATTGCTCAATACGCTGTCGCGTTTTTCGGTCTGCTGGAAATTGGCGATATTGATTTCGTCCGGCACCTGATCGCTGGCTTTGAGCGCGCCAGACGCCACCTGCGCGGCGATCGTCGGATTGACCGCGGCGTAATCGGAAACCGGGTGATAACCGAAGATTTCCTCGCCCTGACGATCGGTGACCTGCTCGTAATGCTGCGCGGAGACATCGATGCCAAAGGTGTGATCGTCGCTCTTCCAGCTATAGAAAACCGAGGCGTTGGGTTTGCCCTTGGACACCATGTTGTTGTAGTTGTAACCGACCGAACCACTGACGACGCCGCTGGGGACATCCAATGGCTGCACCGTGTGCATCAGGATCGTGCCGCCGAGGCTGCCTTCGGGCAGACGCGCTTCCGGCGTCTTGTAGATTTCCAGCGAGCCGAGCACTTCCGGCGCCAGCAGGGAGAAATTGAAGCCGCGGTTCGGCGAATCGCCGTATTGCCAGATCGCCTGCGCCACCGGATGGCCGTCGAGGTAACTCAGGTTCAGGCTAGGATCGGTGCCGTCGATGCTTACGCGCTGGGTCGCGCCGAGCGCACGGTCGATGGTGACGCCGGGAATCTGCGCCAGTGCTTCGGCGACGTTGGTCGCCGGAAACTTGCCGATGTCCTCGGCCGTGATCGCATCGATGATGGCATCGGCATCGCGTTTTTTCTCCAGCGATTTCTTCAGGCTCTCGCGGATGCCGGTGACCACGATCTCGCTGAGTTGCTGGGTGTTGTCGGCCGTGCCAGCGCTCTGGCTCTGGCTATCGTTTTGCGCCAGTGCCAACTGCGTGGCCGGCAGTGACCCGGCATCGGATGGCTGAGACGCCGCCGGTGCCGCACTGTCCTGGGCATTTGCGGTGAATGCGACGCACAGGCAGGCAAGGATACTCGCGGTCAGGATTTTCTTGCGGTAGTTCATGGCTCTCCCCTCCGGGACTTGGGTGTGTGGTGGCTACGGAAACGTCTGTCGTTGTTGCCGCCGCCGGATTTTTGGATTGCTGCGTTCGCCTAAATCATCTTTTTCCACTTATTTATTTTTGTACTTTCTCATTGTCCTTAATTCTTCAATTCTGCTGGCGTATCACGGCGTTCGCCGCCGATGCAGATAACATCCCGCCGCACCGAGCACGCCGAGCTGGCCATGCTCGATCAGATTTACCGGCACACGTTCCAGCAATGCACGCATCGGGCCCTTGTCGCGGAAGCGCTCGACAAAATCGCTGCGCAACAGGAAATCCGAGATCTGCGGGAGTATCCCGCCGGCGAGATAAACGCCGCCCTGGGCGCCGTAAAGCAAAACCAGATTGCCGACCACGCTGCCGAGCCAGCCACAGAACACCTGCAACGCTTCCAGCGCTACCGCGTCCTTGGCTATCAGCGCAGCGTCGGTAACTTCGTGGGGCGTCAAGCGTTTCGATGCGACGCCACGCATTTCGCCGATCACGGCATAAAGGTTGGCGAGTCCGGGACCCGACAGCACCTGCTCGACCGGCACATGTGTCGAATCGCGCAACAGCAGCCGCAGAATTTCCATCTCGATTGCAGTCGAAGGCGTCAACGCCGACTGGCCGGCCTCGGTCGAGAGAATCATCGGCGATACCGCGCCGGGAATCCGCACCGCGGCGCCAAGCCCGGTGCCGGGCCCGACCACCAGTACCGGCCCCTGCATCGGCTCCGCTGCGGCGGCGATCTGCACAACGTCGCGTTGCGCCACATACTCGGTCGCGTAGGCGATCGCGGCGAAGTCGTTGACCAGAAGCAGATCATCCAGGCCGAGCGTGCGGCGGATTTCGGCCAGCGATACTTGCCACGGCAGGTTGGCGTTGATGACGAGGTCGTCGAGCGCATAACCGGCACAGGCGATCGCGGCGCGGTCGACCCGGGCCGGCGCACCGGTTCCGAGAAAATCCGCAAGTATCGTGGTCAGGCTCGGGTAATCGGCACAGGCATATTTTCTATAGCCCGACACCGACGGCGCTTTGCCGCCGATTTCCACCAGCCCGACCCGCGCGTAGGTACCGCCCACGTCGGCGGCGAGCAGCAGGCCGCTCGCAGTACGTGGTGCTTCGGCGATTTGTCGGCTGGCCACCGGTGTCACGCTTTGTCCTTTTTCCATCGCAGCGAAAACGCCCATCCGCTCGGTTTGGCGGCGCGAATATGAAATCAAATGACAACGTTGTCAAGCATGGATCCAGAAACATTTCCCATTGCCGCAGTGCCGCACGAACAGAAAATTCCACGCGCGCCATCCCGCAGGCAATTCCCAATTATTGCTTGCTATTTCTGCATCGAAATTGTTGCGAAGCAACATCGAATGACAGCACGGATCACCATCACAGCGGCTAAAAACGCGCGTGCATCATCGGCAAATTGTGGGCACACTATGACAACGTTGATAGTTATTTGACTCATCGGTCATGCAGCGACCGGAACAGCAGCGCACAGCATCAATATGCAAACGTATACCTGTGGATTAATCCACGTGACGATCCGTTTCCGCCAGCAGGATTCAGCACATGAGCAATGCACACGCCACGACAGCCCCGGCGACAGGCAACCTCGCTTCCATCGTCACGGTCGGAATAATGTTTTTTGTATTCGGGTTCTTTACCTGGATCAACGGTTCGCTGATCACCTTCGTCAAACTTGCGTTCGATCTCAACGATGTGGATGCGTTTCTGGTGCCGATGGCGTTTTATCTTTCGTATTTCTTCCTCGCGCTGCCCTCATCATGGATTCTGCGCACGACCGGCATGAAGCAGGGCATGGTGCTCGGGTTGCTGGTCATGGCGCTCGGTGCCTTCGTGTTCGGCGAATTCACGACCCTGCGCATCTACGCCGGTGCGTTGACCGGCTTGTTCGTGATCGGCGCGGGACTGGCGTTGTTGCAGACCGCGGTCAATCCCTACATCAGCATTCTTGGTCCGATCGAAAGCGCCGCACAGCGCATCGCGCTCATGGGTATCTGCAACAAGACCGCCGGCATCCTGGCGCCGCTGCTGCTCGGTAGTCTGGTGCTGCGCGGCCTGGACGACCTCGCCGGAAAAGTTGCCGGTGCGGACGCCGCCGCCAAACAGACCTTGCTCAATGACTTCGCGGCGCAAATCCATTTGCCTTACATGATCATGGCAGGCTTGCTCGTCGTGCTCGCGGTCTGGGTGTGGCGCTCAACCTTGCCCGAGATCAAGGCGGCCGAAGCGAATGCGGCGGCTGGCACAAGTGGAGAAAGCAGTATTTTCCACTTTCCCCACTTGTGGCTGGGCGTACTTTGCCTGTTCTTGTATGTCGGCGCCGAAGTCATGGCGGGCGACGCCATTGGCACTTACGGCCAGGGTTTCCACTTGCCATTGGACGAAACCAAATTCTTCACCGCGTTCACCCTGGCGGCAATGCTGCTGGGCTATGTCGTCGGCTTGATCGCGATTCCGCGGTTCATTTCGCAGGAAGGTTATCTGGGCGTTTCGGCCGTGCTCGGCGTTGTTTTCAGTCTGGCCGCCTTCGTTTCCCACGGCTATGTCTCAGTCGGCTTCGTCGCCGCCCTGGGCTTCGCCAACGCGATGATGTGGCCGGCAATCTTCCCGCTGGCGATCCGCGGTCTCGGCCGCTATACCGAACTCGGCTCGGCGCTGCTGATCATGGGCATCGCCGGCGGTGCGATCATTCCACAGATTTTCGCGCACCTGAAAAACCCCGGCAATTTCCAGCTCGTGTTCTGCACGATCATGCTGCCCTGCTACCTGTATATCTTCTACTACGGTCTGCATGGCCATCGCGTCGGCGTGGAGCAGCGGCGCGGTGCGATCGCCGCCGCTACGTAAATTCGGCTGACCCGGCGGGCTGGCACAAGCGGGCGATAACACGCAGAATCGGTGTCTGCCGACCACAGCGGGGACGATCAAGGATGCGCAAACCCACGATCAAAGACGTCGCCAGGCGATCCAAGGTATCGCTGAAGACAGTGTCGCGCGTGATCAACAACGAAGCGTCCGTACTCGAACGCACGCGCAACAAGGTGCTGCGCGCCGTGGCGGAATTGAATTATCAGCCCGATGTCTCCGCACGCAGTCTGCGCAGTGCGAAGTCGTATGCGCTGGGTCTGGTTTACGACAATCCGAACCCGTATTACGTCATCAGCCTGCAAAACGGCGTGCTTTCCGTTTGCCGCGAAACCGGTTTCGGCTTGCAGATTCACCCATGCAATTCCTCGTCACCGCGCCTGGCCGACGAACTCTGCGCACTGGTGCGGCATGCACGTCTGGCCGGATTGGTGCTGGCTCCGCCGATGTCCGAACGCCGCGAGCTGATCGAACATCTTGCCGCCAACAATGTCCACTTTGTGCGCATCATCTCGGCTGCGGCCGATCCGCAGGACGGCTACGCTTGCGTCTTCGTCGATGACCGCGACGCCGCCTACGACATCACCGAGCATCTGATCCAGCTCGGGCACAATCGCATCGGCTTTCTGTGGGGCGGCGAATTGCACCGTTCCAGTCCCGAGCGTTTCAAGGGTTACGAGAGTGCACTCAAGGATTACGGCATCGCGCTGGACAAGAAACTGATTGTTCCCGGCGATTATTCCTTCGACGACGGTTTTCGTGGCGCACGCAAATTATTTGCACTCAAGGATCGCCCCACCGCCATCTTCGGATCCAACGACGAGATCGCCGCTGGCGTGCTCGCGGCCGCGAAAGCGAGTGGCATGGACATACCCTACGACCTGTCGATCGCCGG
>JANWJJ010000033.1 GCA_025451955.1 Rudaea sp.
ACCCTTTGGGTGCCCGGGAAGTATGTACCGCATTTCAAGGTCGGTAGTGAACTGCGAAATCGACTGAAAGGCGTCACCCGCACGTGACGTGTTCTGCGCCCAGCGCCTCGCTAACCGCGACGACGCGTTCGGGCGTGACCTTCGGATTTTTTCTTTGGCGGCGAACGGCACGGGTGACTAGAGATCGAACTCAATTAGGGTACCTGGCTGATAGTACATGTTGCCGTCCGATTCGATAATTTTCGAGCCGGAAATGTTAGCTAGGTTACTAGCGAGCGACGGTAGTCGACTTCGCTCGCTCTGCGCAAACGGAACTTGAACACGGATACTGGCCCAGCGAAGTGAATTGGTCACTGCGGGCACGTTCAGATTAGAAATGAAGCAAAAGTGTCAGAAGTGGGGCCGGGACCCGGAAGTGACGCGATTGCCTTCGAAAAAGTGACGGAATCTCTTCGGAGGACTCACGAACCTAAAAGCCTGACTTCTGTTTGCGTAGCCAATGATGATATTATTTGACATAATATACATACGCCACGTTGTCGCCGCAGTGCAGCACGCCACGGCCAACGCTTCGGATCACGCTGCGGCTACCTGACGGCGGCCGATTTTCGGGAACTGCGACTGACCTGCGTTACCAGCCAGCGCGATGCCGCCCAACTCCTCGGCGTCTGCCTGCGTACGGTGCGCAACTGGGAAACCGGGCGGCGCCGCGTGCCGTACGCAGTGGATCGGCTGCTGCGCATCCTGCGCAACGGCGAGCTTCCGGGCGAGGCATGGGCTGGATACCGCCTTTGGGGCGATACCCTGTGGACGCCCGAAGGCCACACCATCAAGGCCCAAGAAGCCGCGTGGTTGAGCCAGTTGGTGCGCTTGGCGAACGCGTACACGCGCGAACGGCGTCAACCCCGGCCATCGGTCGGCAGCGACGTGGAATCCGCCACAGACGTTGCAGATGGCGCATCGGCCACGGAACGAACGGCAACGGATCGTGCAGTTGCTCCCATTCGCCATTACCATTCGCTGACCCATTTCCGGCGATCAAGAATGCGGGCACCGAAACAAACCGCGCTCAAGCGCACTCGTGCAAACTTTCGCACGGAGTCGGATAACGCGGTGCTGTATCTGCGTTTGAGCGATATCGAAACCAACCCGCGGATTGCCCGGATTTATCGGCGCATCGCGGATTCGGAACAGGCCAATGCCGAGTTCTGGCTGCGACGTCTGCGCGAATTGGATGCTGAGGCGACCGTGCCGTATGCGCCAAGCCTGCGCACCCGCGCCTTGATCTGGCTGGCGAGCAAGTTCGGTGCCGAGTTCGTGATGCCCACGGTGATCCACCTGGCGCATGCCGATCAGGTCAATGAAACCGCCGTCGATGCCCCGGAGCCGCTGCTGCCACGTTCGGGAGCGACCGGCCGTTCGCGTCATGATTACGGTAATACCCTGCGTGCGGCGGTGCTCGGGGCCAACGACGGTCTGGTGTCCAACATCAGCCTGGTCATGGGTGTTGCCGGCGCCGGAACCAGCGATCGTGCGATCCTGATTACCGGACTGGCCGGATTGGTGGCCGGCGCGTGTTCGATGGCGATGGGCGAATGGCTGTCGGTGAACAGCTCGCGTGACTTCTATCGAGCCCAGATCAAAACGCGCGCCGAGTTGCTCGCAGTCGCTCCCGAGGAAGCTATCCTGCATCTGGCGCACCTGTACGAGACCAAGGGTCTGGAGCCGGCGGAGGCCAGCCAATTGGCATCGCGACTGAGCGGTAATTCCGAAGCGATTCTGGATACGCTGGTACGCGAAGAACTCGGCGTCGATCCGCGGACCCTGGGTGGATCGGCCTGGCACGCGGCGATTTCGTCGTTCTGCCTATTTGCCATTGGCGCGTTTTTCCCGGTCGCCCCGTACGCATTTCTGCACGGCAGTGTGGCGACCGGGGGCAGTATTGTGGCTACGGCATTTGCGCTGAGCCTGATCGGCATTGGCACGGCGTTGTTCACCGGCAATGGGTTGGTGTTTTCCGTGGTGCGTCAGTTGACGATCACCAGTGCCGCCGCTGGTGTGACCTTTGCCATTGGGCGACTTGTGGGAGCGGTGCTGGCGGGCTGATCGGTTCGGGGGGCTATTTCGCTTTTGCCGCCAATGCATTAAAATACGCGGCTGCCCCAGCCTTCAGACAGATTGGATCGTGCTATGAAAGTTTTGTCCTCACTCAAATCCGCCAAATCGCGCCATCGCGATTGCAAAGTCGTGCGCCGCCGCGGCAAGGTCTTCGTTATCTGCAAGAGCAATCCGCGTTTCAAGGCGCGCCAGCGCTGAGCAGCGCCGATCGCGATCCGATTGCGGGAAGGCCGCTTGCGCGGCCTTCTTTGTTTCAGATGGCGCTTGATGCGCAGCGTGATACAACGTGATTTTCTCGCGCCGGATCATGGATTTGCGCACTGGAATCTGATAAAAAGCTTGAACTTCGCGGCAAGCGGCCGTGCGATCAGGAGTTCGCGCCATGAACACCCGTTTTCTTACCCTCGCCTGCGGTTTCACTGTGGCCGCGTTCGCCTGCGGCAATTTGGCCCATGCCGATACGCTGTTGATGCAGCGCGTGCAGCAGGAACGTGGCATGCACGCGCCACATCGCGGCATGAGCATGGCCCAGGTTGAACACCGTTTCGGCGCACCTTCGGCCAAGCTGTCTCCGGCCGGCGGCGATACGCCGCGGCATCCGGTCATCCATCGTTGGGTGTATCCCGGCTACACCGTGTATTTCGAGCGCACTCACGTCATCGACAGTGTCGCCAATCACGCCAGCCCGACCGAAGTCGGGCCGAAACACGATTCCTGACGCTCGATGATGTCCACAGCGTTCCGTCTGCCCGCGGAATGGGAGCCGCAGGCAGGCGTGCTGCTGGCGTGGCCGCATGCACAAACCGATTGGGCCGAACGTCTGGCGGAAGTTGAGTCCACTTTTGCATCGCTGGCTGCGGCAATCGCACGCTTCGAACCAGTTTTGATCTGCGTCGCCGATGCGCAAGTGCGTGCACGCGCAACCCGGTTACTGGAGTCCGTAGGCGCCGATTTGTCCAAATGCCGGTTCGTCGAAATCGAATACGACGACACTTGGCTGCGCGATTCCGGTCCGATCACGCTGCGAGGCGCAGATGAATTCCGTCTGATGGATTTCCGCTTCACCGGCTGGGGCGGCAAGTTTGCGGCGAGCCGTGATGATCGCCTGATCGAAGGTCTGGCCGCACGTGAGTTGTTTCATCATGCCGAACACCGGCGCGTGGATTGGGCGCTGGAAGGCGGCGCGATCGAATCCGACGGCGCCGGCACGCTGCTCACGACCTGGCGTTGTCTGCATCAACGCCATCCCGAACAAAGCCGCGAACAGATGGCACGGATGCTCTGCGACCGGCTCGGTGCAAATCGTGTGCTGTGGCTGGAACGCGGCTATCTGCAGGGCGACGACACCGACGCACACATCGATACCCTCGCCCGCTTTGCGCCAGACGATGCCATCGTATTCCAGGCCTGCGACGATCCTGCCGACGTGCATTACGACGAACTCGCCGCGATGCGCGCCGAACTTGCCGTGCTGCGCACGACGGACGGAAAACCGTATCGCTTGCACGCCCTGCCCTGGGCGCGACCCGTCATCGACGACGGTCGCCGTCTGGCGGCGTCGTATGCGAATTACTTGATCGTCAACAGTGCCGTGTTGGTGCCAGTCTATGGCGATCCGGCCGACGCCGAAGCCGCCCGCATCATTGGCGTGGCGCATCCCGGATGCGAGGTAATTGCGCTACCCTGCCGGCCTCTGATCTGGCAAAACGGCAGCCTGCATTGTCTGACCATGCAATTGCCGCGAGGAATACTCGAATGAACAAGTTGCTGCGAGTGGCGCTGGTGCAGGAGCGCGATCACGGCAGTGTCGCCACGAATCTCGATGCGATCGAGGCGGCATTACGCGCGGCGGCAGCGAAAGGCGCAAAACTCGTGCTATTGCAGGAACTGCACAACGGCCCGTATTTCTGTCAGCACGAAAGCGTGGCCGAATTCGATCGCGCCGAGAGCATTCCCGGTCCGAGCACGGCACGCATCGGCGCACTGGCACAGGAACTCAAACTGGTCATTGTGGCATCGTTGTTCGAGCGCCGTGCCGCCGGGCTGTATCACAACACCGCCGTGGTATTCGATTGCGCAAAAGATATTTGTGGAAAATATCGCAAAATGCATATTCCGGACGACCCAGCCTTCTACGAAAAATTCTATTTCACGCCCGGCGACGTGGGATTTCAGCCGATCGCGACATCCGTCGGCAAACTCGGTGTGCTGGTGTGTTGGGATCAATGGTTTCCCGAAGCCGCGCGCCTGATGGCGCTGGCCGGCGCCGAATTGCTGCTCTACCCCACTGCCATCGGCTGGGACCCGGGCGACGATGCGGCCGAGAAATCGCGCCAGCGCGAAGCCTGGATTGTGGCTCAGCGCGGTCATGCGGTCGCCAACGGATTGCCATTGCTCGCCTGCAACCGCACCGGATTCGAGCCTGCGCCAGCGAGTTCGATTGAATTGGGCGGTCGCGGCCTGCAATTTTGGGGGTCGAGCTTCGTTGCCGGACCGCAGGGCGAAATGCTCGCACAGGCATCGACGGATGCGTGCGAATTGCTGATCGCGGATATCGACCTGGCGCGCAGCGAATCGGTGCGCCGGATCTGGCCGTTCCTGCGCGATCGCCGCATCGATGCGTATCAGGATCTGCTCAAGCGCTATTGTGATTGATTCCGCGTCTGCATAATGCAGATTATATTTTTCTACTTTCTTTGCAGCACTTTTAATGGAAATCATCGCAGCTCCTGTTGTTTCCGAACCATCCATTCCCGCAACCGATGCCCTCGACGGCCAGCCGCTGAAGCGCTGCGTGTGTGATGGCGTCGAGTACACCCTGCTCGGCACGGCGCACGTTTCACGTGCAAGCGTCGCGGCGGTGCGCAGCCTGATTGAAACCGGCGATTTTGACGCGATCGCGGTGGAATTGTGCGAGACGCGATTCCGCGCACTGCGCGACCGCGAGGCCTGGCGCAATCTGGATTTGTGGCAAGTCATCCGTCAGGGCAAGGCCGGGATGGTTGCGGCGAATCTCGCGCTGTCGGCCTACCAGCGCCGCCTCGCCGATCAATTCGGCATCGAACCGGGCGCGGAAATGAAAACCGCCGCCGATCTCGCCGATCAGTATCAGCGGCCATTGTGGTTGATCGATCGCGAGATCAGCACGACGCTCAAGCGCGCGTATCGCAGCGTGCGCTGGCGCGATCGCCTCGGCATTATTTCCGGGCTCATCGCCAGCCTGTTCGAGCGCGGCGATGTCGCTGAAGAAGACATCGAAAAACTCAAGCAAGGTGACATGCTGCAAAGTGCGTTCAGCGAATTCGCCAAGCAATCCGAACCGCTGTACCGCAGCCTGATTTCCGAGCGCGACACGTTCATGGCAGCGCGTTTGCGCGAAGAAGCCGCAGGCAAATCGCTCAGGCGCGTGCTGGTCGTTGTCGGCGCCGGACACCTCGCTGGCATCGAACGCGAATTAGCGGCGCAACACGACGCGCCCGAGACCTTGCTCGCCACATTGAAATCCGTTCCGCCCGGCGCACGTTGGCCGAAATGGTTGGGATTCGGCGTGATGCTGTTGATCGTTGCCGCAATCGCTTTCGCATTCAGCCGTGGCGTCGGCTTCGGTGCAGTCGCGCTACGCGACTGGATCGTGTTCACCGGCTGCGGCGCAGCGCTCGGCGCGCTCGCCGGCGGCGGCCATCCCCTGAGCGTGCTTGCCGCGTTCGTTGCCGGGCCGTTGAAACCGTTTCGTCCGTTCGTGCCGTCGGGCGCTGTCAGCGCCGGCGTCGAAATGTGGCTGCGGCATCCACACGTGGCCGATTTCGAGGCGTTGCGTGACGACGTGATCGACTGGCACGGCTGGTGGAAAAACCGCGTCTCGCGCACCCTGCTCGTTTTCATGCTCACCAATATTGGCATGATGATCGGCGAATGGTTGGCCGGAATCCGGATAGTGCACAGGCTGATGTAATGGACACGATGTGATGCGACTATCCAATTTGTTATTCAAACCCAAATGGCAGGACAAGGATGCCGCCGTGCGCCGCGTCGCAGTGGCGACGGCCGGCGACGCGGAACTCGTGGCCGCATTGCCGGAACTTGTGCGTGCCGATCCCGATGCCGGTGTGCGTCTGGTCGCGCTCAAACGCCTGAACAATTACGAATACTGGCGCGAGCGATCCACTGGCGATAGCGATGACGCGCTGCGTCGTGCCGCACGCGCGGCGTATCTTTCGCTGCTCTGTGCGAATGCCGCCGGCGCGCCGCCGTTGCCGCGCCAGATCGCCGAACTTGATACCTTGAGCGTGGAAGAAATCGACAAGGTCGCCACGACCGCGGTGTTGCGTGATTTGCGCGCTTCGGCGCTCGCGTACGTGAACCGCCCCGGCCTGTTGGCCGAACGGGCGATTGCCGATCCGGATCCGCAACTGCGTTTGCAATTGCTGGAACGGATTGACGATCCTGGTTTACTCGAACGCATCGCTGAACGCGCGCGCAAAATCGACAAGGCCGTGAATCGCCGCGCGCGTGAACGTCTCGAAGCCCTGCGCATCTCCGCCGGCGACGCGGCCACCATCGCCGACAAGGCACGCAGCTTATGCGAGCGGGTCGAGGCCCTGATGCGCACGCCGAACGCGATGATCGAAGCCGAGCTTGCCGGCATCGATGCGGACTGGACGGCGCTCGGCAATGCGCTGCCAGTCGAACTTTCCGCCCGTTATCGCGGTGCGCATTCAGTGGCGCTGCGCGCGCACGAAATGCTGCAAAATCCACAATTATCTTCTGCGCACGATGCACCGGAACCGATGGATTCCGAGCCGCTGCCCTCCGCGCCAGTCGATGCTCCCGCAACGCTTGCGGTCGCGCAGGCGCTGGCATCGCAGGCGCGCTTCGATGCGGCGTTGGCCGCAGTTCAGGTCGAAGCAAAGATCGAGCGCGAACGGCAGCAGTCGCAGCAACGCGAAGCCGAAGCCTTGTTGCCGCAATTTGCTGCGGTAATCGATGCTGGCGATTCCGCGAATGCGCATCGGTTGCACCGGCAGATTCACGATCTTCTGAAAACATCGGCAGATGCGTCGGCTCCGCTGCAACGGCAACTTGTTCCGCTCGAAGCGCGTTATGCGGAAATGAAACGCTGGCAGCATTGGTCGAATTCGCAGCGCCGGCGCGCCTTGTGTGCGGATATCGAAACGCTGGCCAGTTCCGGTCTGCATCCGGATGCCGTTGCCACGCGCGTGCGCGAGGCGCGCGAGGAATGGCAACGCATGGATTCATCCGAAGGCATCGACGCCGACGCCACGGCCGATGGCATCGCACGCCGCTTCCACGCCGCATGCCATCGTGCCTTGCGTCCGACCCAAGCGTATTTTTCCAAACTCAAGCAAGTGCGCAAATCGCACGGCGAGGAAATCGATGCCCTGCTGACGCGGGCCGCCGCGATTGGCGACGACAGCGCCGACTGGAACGCGATGACCACGCTGCGCCGCGAAGCCAGCACGGCCTTGCGCTCGCTCGATAGCGTCGATCCGCGCAACCGCACCGCGCTAGCGAAGCGGCTGAAGGAAACGATAGCGCGCCTGACTGCTCTGGGCGATGCGCATGATCGTGACATCGAAACCGCCCGCCAGCGCCTGATCGAGCAAGCGGCGGCGCTGGCCGAACGCGGCGACAAGACGACACTGGCGCGCGAGGCGCGTGAGTTGCAAAAACGCTGGAGTGCGCTCGGCAATGGCCGGCGCTCTGTCGATCAGCGTCAATGGCGCGAATTTCGCGCCGCTTGCGATGCTGCATTTGGCCGTCTGGATGCCGAACGCAAACAGCACGAGGAAGCCAGCGCTGCTGCAATCGCTCAGGTCAGGGAATTGCTCGCCGAATTCGAGGATCTCGCGGCAAACGAAACCTTACCCATCGATGCGGTCAAGGCACGGCTGCGCGAGCTGGATTCGCGCTGGCAGACGCTCGCACCCGAAGATCGCACGTTGCAACAGCGTCAGCGTCAAGCGCACGACACGATTGCGCTGCGTCTGCGCGATGCGGCGCGGCATCAACGCCTTGCGCGGTTTGCGGCGGCCATGAAAAAATATACGTTTATACGCGACCTAGAAACCATGGAGCCTGTGCAGCAGATGGCGTGGGCAGAGTTTGACTCATCCGCTCCGGAGTTCGATCTGCCGTTGGCGGCGCGGCATGATTCGGCGCCTGCGCCGGCAGCCGAGGATTCCGCTGCCGTACGCGAAAACCTGGTCCGGCTGGAATTTCTCGCCGGCATCGAGTCGCCCGCCGAAGACCGTCAGCGGCGCATGAATCATCAGGTGCAGCGGCTATCGTCGCGGATGCGTGGCGGCGCCGGCAGCACATCGCCGGAACGCGAATTGTCCGAACTGCTCGCTGCATGGTTTGCGCAAACGCCGCAGGCGCAAGCGCTGGAAGACCGCTTCGCGCAAGCGGCGACCATCGCGATCGACGCCCTGCCCTAGGGACTGAGGTTCCTTAACTTGCCGGTGCGCGCAACGAGGGAAATTTTCTCGTGCGTGCCTCGCGCACGACGCGTCGCACCCACAAGCGCGAGTCGTCAAGCAAGGCGTAGATCGTCGGCAAGGCGAGCACCGTGACCAGGGTCGAGAAAAACAAGCCGCCGGCGATGGCGCGCGCCATCGGGTAATACGGCGGGCCGTCGCCGCCGATACTGGCATTGCTCAGGCATAGCGGCACCATGCCGAGGATCGCCGTGCCCATCGTCATCAAAATCGGACGCAGACGGTCGCGCGCGCCCTGCACCAGCGCTGCGCGGCGCAGCAGACCGTCGTTTCGCAACTGATTGATGTGCGCGATCATGACGATGCCGTTGTTGACGACCACGCCCATCAAGATCAGGACTCCGATCGAGGCCATGATCGAGAACGTGGTGCCGGTGATCCAGAACAGCCAGTACACGCCGAAGATCGAGAATACAAAGGTAGTGAGGATCGCCGCAGGATAAATCAGCGATTCGAACATCGCGCACATCACGACGTAGACCAGGATGAGCGCGATCAAGGTGTTGAACAACATGCGCTGGCCGGCGTCGTCGGCGTCGTTGAAATTCTGCCCATAGCTCCAGCGGTAACCCGGCGGGAAACGCAGCGAATTCAGGGCTTGCTCGATCTTCGGCGTGACCGTATCCAAGGTCGTGCCGCTGGCGAGATTGGCCTTGATCTCAAGCGAAGTCTGGCGATTCTCGCGTTCGATCGCAGACGCCGCCGCGCGATTGCGCAGATCAACCATCGACAGCAGCGGCACCATCGTACCGTCGGCGCGGCGCAATTTGTAGTCGCTCAAATCCTGCAAATTCTGTGTGTCGGTATTGCGAAATCGCAGCCACACCGGAATCTGCGTACCGTTGTTGTGGAATTCCTTCAGCGGCATGCCGCGCAATGCGATGGCGACATATTGTGCCACCTGGCTGGCGGAAAACCCGTAATTCTGCGCGCGGTCGCGATCGACATGCACGGCGATCTCGCGGTCGCCGGTCGTTTCTCCCGTGCGCACGTCGTGCAAGCCGGGCACACGTTGCAGCACCTGAATCACCGATGCCGACAACTCGCGCAGCGTGGCGCTGGAATCGCCGCTGATGAACAACTGCACACTGTTGTTGCTGTCCTGCGATTGCTGATCGAAACCGATCGTGCCGATGGCGATTTTCGGCATATCGGCGCGGATTTTTTCCATGATCGCCTGCGAGTTGCCCGCACCATCCGGACCGTCCTTAAGCAGGACGTTGGTCATCGCATCGCCCTGTTCGTTGAAATAACTGTAGATGTTCTTGATATGGAAATCGGCGCGATGCGCTTCGAGATACTGTTCGACCACAACGATCGATTGCTGCAATTCCTCCAGCCGATAAATTCCGTTCAAGTTGTATTGCAAATGCAATTGACTGGATTGTCCCGGCGGAAACATGTCGGTCTTGGTCAGGCGCATCGGCAAAGCGATGCTCAATACCATCAGCGCGAACACGCTGAGCATGGTCGCGCCGCGGTGCGACAGGGTCCAGTCGACAACACGCTCGTAACGTTGCTGCGTGCGGCTGATGAAATTGCTCTGGCCGATGAATTTCGGTGGTGGCAATTTCGACGACAGCATTGGCACCAGGCTCACCGCGACCAGCCACGAGGCCAGATGCGCAATCGACATGGCGATCGCAACCTGGGTCAGGAAGATGCTGATCTGGTTCTTCGCGCCGAAGATATTGGGCAGAAACACGACGATGCTGCAGAAGGTTCCGGCGGCGATGGCAACGCCGACAATCTGCGTGCCTTGCACCGCGCTGTACCAGGGCTTATCAGGATATTTTTCGCGAAATTGATAGATGCTCTCGACCACCACGACGGCGTTGTCGACCAGCATGCCGACCGCCAGCAGCAAGCCCATCAGCGACAGGATGTTCAAGGTCATGCCGAGGAAATACATGCAGCCCAGGGTGATGACGAGGCAGATCGGAATTGCCAGCGCCACCATCAAGGTGGACGGCCAATCGCGCAGGAAAAAGAACAGTACCAAGATCGACATCAGGATGCCGATACCGCCGGCCTTGCCCAGTTCGCTCAGGCTGTCGGTCACCGCCTTGGCTTCGTTGCCGAGAAAGTATAGGTTTATTCCCTGCATTTCCGGGTCGCGCGAGATGCGGTCGATTTCGGTGAGCACGCGGCTGGCGACATCGACCAGGTTCGCGTTGCGTTCCTTGGAAATATCCACCGCCACCGCCGGACGTCCATCGAGATGGCGGCGGTAATCCAGCCGCGCGGGCTTGAGACTGACATCGGCGATGTCGCCAAGCTTCAGGCCGGTGGCGTTGAGCGGCAAGGCGCGAATGTCGTCTAGACTGCGCCATTCGCCGATCGGCTGCACCTGATAGCGCAGCTTGCCGTCCTTGACCAATCCGGCCGAGGTGGAAAAATTCGCATCCGACAAGCGCTGATAAAGATCGTTGAGGCTGACGCCCGCGGCGGTGAGGCGATCAGAGGAAATCTCGATCTGCACTTCCGGCGGCGCCACGCCTTGAATCGACACTTGGGCGACGCCGGGCAGACGTTCGAGCGGACGCTTGAGTTTGCGGTCCAGAAGCTCATAGGAATTCGACAAATCACGCTGGCTCGAAATGCGCAATTGCAGCATCGGTTGATCGGTGGTGGAGAATTTCATCACCGTATAGCGTTGCAGATCGCTGGGCAGATCGCCGCGGATCGCATCGATCTTCTCGCGCGCCTGCACCGCCTTGACCGCGGTGTCCTCGCCCCACTTCAATTGCATGAAAATCGCCGCAGAATCGGCGCGCGACACCGAATTCATGCGCTGGATGCCGGTCAGCGTCGACAACGCATCCTCGACCGGGCGCGTGATCGTGCGTTCGACTTCCGCCGGCGTGGATCCCGGATATGGCAGGTTGACCATCATGAACGGGAATTGCACATCCGGCATGCCTTCCAGTGGCAGGCGAAACGCGGCGATCAAGCCGATGACAGTGAGCGAGACGAAAAACATCACGGCCGTGACCGGACGTTTCAGGCTGATTTCGGCAAGGGTCACGACTGCGCTTCCGCAGTTATCGACGATTCCGCTACATCGGCGGCCAGCATCTTGCGCCGCGCGCGTTCGACATACGCTGCATCACTGCGGCGATCGAGCAAATCGTAGACGACGGGAATCACGACCAGGGTGAGCAAGGTCGACACCGCCAGACCGCCCATGACCGTGATCGCCATCGGCGCGCGTACTTCGGAACCGTCGCCCAAACCGATCGCCAGCGGCAAAAATCCGATCAAGGTACACAGCGTCGTCATTGTGATCGGGCGCAGGCGCGACTCGGCCGCCTGCATGATTGCATCGCGCTTGGCGACGCCTTCCTCGCGCAACTGATTGACGCGGTCGATCAGCACGATAGCGTTCTTCACCACGATGCCGGCGAGCATGATCAAGCCGATGAATACAACCACGGACAAGGGTGTGAACGTGATCTTCAAGGCCAACACCGCACCGACCAAGGCCAGCGGAATCGAGAACATAATGACGAACGGATGCAGCAGCGATTCGAACTGCGAAGCCATCACCAGATAGACCAGAAAAATTGCCAGCGACAACGCGAAGATCAGCGAGCGCACCGAGGCGTCGAGTTCCTCGCTCTGGCCGCCGATATGCGTGCTGACGCCTGCGGCCAGCGGATGATCGGCAATGATCTTGCGCACTTCGGCCACGGCGGTGCCGAGATCGCCGTAATGCAGATTGGCAGACACAATGGCGACACGCTCCTGGCCGATGCGATGGATTTCGCTCGGGCCTTCGGTCACGGTCACATCGGCTACCGAGGCCAGCCGCACCGGTTTGTCCGCGCCGGGATTGACGATCAAGTTGCGGATGTCATCGATCGAAGTGCGCTCGTTCTTTTTGGCGCGCACCAGCACATCGATCTTGCGGTCGCGGAAACTGTATTGGGTGGCGACTGCGCCGCGCACCTTGTCGACGATCTGATCGGCGATCTGCTTGCTGGTGAGTCCGAGCGCGGCGGCGCGATCCTGATCGAAACGAATCTGGATTTCCGGCGAGCCGCCCTGTGCCGTGGATTTGACATCGGCAAACCGTGGCGACTGGTTCATCAAGTCACCGAGCCGGCGCGCCGCCTTGCCCAAGGCGTCGAGATCGTAGCCACGCAGCTCGATTTCCAGCGGCGTAGCAAAACTGAACAGCTGCGGCCGCGAGAATTTCACGTCGCTGCCCGCATGTTGGCGCATATCCGCGCGCAGCACGTCCATCGCGCTGGTTTCGCCCTTGTCGCCGACGCCCGGTTTCAGCACGACCAGCAGCCGTGCGATGTTCTCGCCGGATTCGGTCGGGTTTGCGTCGAGCCGAGTGCCGGTGCCGCTGACGCCGTAGATCATGCCGATGTCGGGGTTCTTCGCGTTCTTCTGCTGCAACTCGCGCACCAGCGCATCGGTATCGAGCAGCGGCGTGCCGGGCGGCAACTTCACCGTCATGTCGAAACGGCCCTGCGCAAGCTGTGGGATCAAATCCATGCCCAGCGTTGGAATCAGCGCGACGCTGGCGATGAAGGTCAGCGCAGCGAAACCGAGAATACGCCATGGATGCGTCAACGCCTTGGGCAGAAAGCCGTGGTAAGCCTTTGCGGCGCGGTTGTAAGGCAAAAGTATACCTTTGCCGATAAAGCGCAGGCCGCGACCCATGCCGGCACCGATCACGCGCGCAAGCACAAAACTGACCCACGTCAACACGCGTGGCAGCCAGCCGAATACACGCCCGATGGGTGTAAAGATTTTGCGGATCGCACGGCCAACACGCGTGCGTGGTGCGGTGCGCGGCGCCGGCGCTTCGTCCGCAAACGCCAGCGGCGCCCTGCCCTTCAGCGAAGCCAGCATCGGAATCAGGGTCATCGCGACCACGAGTGAGATCAGCATCGCGAACGTCACCGTCAAGGCCTGATCGCGGAACAACTGGCCAGCGATGCCCTGTACGAAGACCAGCGGAAAGAATACCGCGACCGTAGTCAAAGTCGATGCCGTGACCGCCATCGACACTTCACGCGCACCTTTCACCGCAGCTTCGAGAATCGTCGCGCCGCGTTCGCGCATGCGCGCGATGTTCTCGAGCACGACGATGGAATCGTCCACCACCATGCCGGTGGCGAGCGCCAGACCGCCAAGCGACATCACGTTGAGGCTCAGGCCCGCCTCGCCCATGAAGAAGAACGTCGCAATCAGCGAAACCGGCAGCGACAGCGAAATGATGAAGGTGCTCCACGAATCGGCGAGAAAGAAAAAGATGATCAGGATTGCCAGAAAGCCGCCGATGATGGCGTCGTTGCGCACGTCGTCGAGTGAGCTTTGTATAAAAGTGGATTGATCGTCGATCGTCGTGAGTTTCGCATTCGGCGGCAGAATCGACGCGCATGGCGCAGGTGCCTTCACGCAGGTCATCGCATCGAGTTGCTTGCGCACATTCGCAGCCACGCTCACCGTGTTCGCATCGCCTTCCTTGTAGATCGCCAGCTCGATCGCTTCGCGCCCATCCACGCGCACGATGCCTTCGCGTTCCTTGTAGCCATGACTGACCGCGGCCACGTCCTTGAGCCGGATCGGCACGCCCTTGTCGACCTTGACCAGAAGATTGCGCATCTGGTCGAGATCGGTGAACTGATTCACGGTGCGCACAAGATAACGCTGCGATCCGTTTTCGATGCGGCCGCCGGAGACGTTGACGTTCTCGTCGCCGAGACGCTTGATCACGTCGGTGACGTTGAGATTCAACTGCTGCAATTTCTGCTGGTCGATGTCGACATCGATCTGGTCCTCGAGTCCGCCACCAACCTTGACCGCAGCGACGCCCGAGGTGGGTTCCAGACGTTTGCGCAACACATCATCGGCGAAGCGGCGCAGTTGCTTGAGTTCGGCCTCGTTCGACGCCTGCGCGGCCGGCCCGGTCAGGGCCAGACGCAGGATCGGGTCGGTCGAGGGATTGAAACGCAGCAGTACGGGTTTCTTCGCGGCCAGCGGCAATTGCAGCAGATCGAGTTTGTCGCGCACGTCGAGACTGGCCTGATCCATGTTCGCGCCCCAGGCGAATTCCAGGATCACATCGGACTGCCCTGTCTGCGATACCGAGTGAATCTTGCGCACGTTCTTGACGACACCGAGCGCTTCCTCGACCGGCTGCGAAATCAGGGTTTCTATTTCCAGCGGTGCCGCACCTTCGTACGCGGTGCGCACAGTCAGTGTCGGATAACTCAGATCCGGCAGCAGATTGACCTTGAGGCTGAACAGCGCGATCACCCCGAACAACACCAAGGTCAGCGTCACCATGCCGACGGTGACGCGCCGGCGGGTGGCCAGTTCGACGAGGTTCATGCCTTGGCATCCAGCATCAACACAGCGGTGCCGTCGCGAACGGCGTTGCGGCCGACCGTGATCACGCGCGCGCCGTCGTCGAGGCCGGAACGGATTTCCACCTTGTCGCCATCGCTATAGCCGATCTTGACCAGTTTGCGATGGGCGATGTAACCGGTTTGCGCAGGTGTCGAAGTCGTTTTGGTCTGCGTAACGCCGATTGCGTTCTTTGTCGCGGTCGCCGTTGCGGTAGCAACCAGCGCCTTCTCAACCACAAACACTGCGGTTTCACCATCTTCTTCGACCAGCGCCGAACGTGGCACCGTCAGCGCATCGTTGCGATGGTCATAAACGATGTCGATGCGCGAAAACATGCCGGGCTTGAGTTCGCCGGTCTTGTCGTGGAATTCGCAGGTGACGCGGAATGTGCCGCTGGTCGCATCGACTACCGGCGCGATGCGCAGGATATCTCCGGTGAATTGTTTGCCTGGCAAAGCATCAACTTCGAGTTGCACGGCTTGCCCGGTTTTCAGAATGCCGAGCTGGCGTTCGGGCACGTTCAACACCGCCTGTAACGGATCCATGCCGACAATATGGAACACTTTCTGGTTGATCTGGACCATGTTGCCGACCTTGACCGCACGCTCGGAGATCACGCCGTCGACCGGCGCAAGTATACGTGTATACGAAAGCTGCAATTTCGCGCCTTCGTAGGCGGCGCGCTGGGCTTGCAGATCGTATTTATCCTGCTCGTATTCGAATTGCGGAATAAGCTGTTTCGGAATCGCCGCAGCGGCGTGGGCATACGTCGCCTCGGACTTGTGCATCTGCGCTTCGGCCTGCAAGGCCTTAGTGCGCGTATCGGCATCATCGAGTTCGGCGAGCAACTGTCCGGCTTTCACCGTCATGCCCTCTTCGACATAGAGTTTCTTCAAGACGCCGGCAGTTTTTGCCACCACGTCGGCTTCATGATCCGCCACCAGGGATGCCGTACCGCTATAACTGGCACTGATCGAGCCACGCTGCGCCTGTGCCACTTCGACCGGCACCGCTTCCACGGTCACAGCCTTGATTTGTGCCGCAGCGCCGTCTCTATTGCAGGCGGACAGCAAGGTGGCCGCAGACGTAATGGCGCACAAGAACAGCGTATTTTTCAATGTCATCGGAAGGTTTGGCATGGGCGGGGTCGGAGCCGTGAGATTTGATCTGGTGTTATACTAAACTATATCACCAAAATACTCAAGTCCAATTTCTGGACCGTAGTGTGCGCATAAACGCTATTCGCGACGAGAGCCGGTAGTCATGGATACCACACACAAAATAGGGAGTCGTAGCACATTGGATGCCGGCCAGGCGTCCTTGGTTGCAAGCACGAATGTGTAAAACGCGTCAGCCAGCCGATCTGGCGATGCGGCCGAACTCCACGTTATACTTCACAGGTTGACTGCCCACTATTCTGGATCGCCGGATCTGACTCATGCTAAGAATTCTGCCTGTCCGTTTTGCAACCGCCGCTGTATTCGTCGCTTGTTCATTTTTTGTTGTGACCGCGTTCGCTGCCGATTCCGACAAGGGCGACGCGAAGGTCGGGCGCTCGCTGGTCTATACCTGCGGCGGCTGTCATGGCGTCACCGGCTACAAGAATGCGTATCCGAACTATCATGTTCCACGTATCGGCGGCCAGAATTACGACTACCTGATCAGCGCGCTGACCGAATACAAGAAAGGCGAACGCTCGCATCCGACCATGCGGGCGCAAGGCGAAAGCCTGTCCGACCAGGACATCCGCAATATCGCCGCCTATCTTTCCAGTCTGACGCCGTAAGGAAGCGCCCATGAAACTGACTCGAGTTCTCGCCCTGCTGGCCTGTGTGCTGGCGTTCAATGTCGTTGCCGCGGAAAGTGGCAGTGCCCCGGGGAAATCCGTAGAAGATCTGGCCAAGCCCTGCGCGGCCTGCCACGGCGCGGACGGCAATGCGACGGCGGCGATCTACCCGCGATTGGCCGGCCAGTATCACGATTATCTGGCGCAAGCCTTGAAGGAATACCGCGCCGGTACGCGCCAGAACGCGATCATGAGCGGGTTTGCCAAAACCCTGAGCGATACGGATATCAACTTGCTGTCACGTTACTTCGCGGCGATGCCGAGCAAGCTTGACGATTTATCGCGCCACGAACAGGGCGATTGATGAGTTGCTTTTGCGATCATCCCTGATCGCGGATATCCGGTCTGATCGCAGAGATTCGGGCAGCGACTGTCTCTGGGCGCACTTCTCGATCGATCAGCGTACCGCCGTTTTGCCCTCATGCCCGCGGTAATAAGGATTGTGTCCGCTGGCATGATCGGTGGCATCGCGAATTTCCCTGATTTCCGGCAAGCGTGAGCGCAAGGTGCGTTCGATACCTTGCTTCAAGGTTACGTCGGCCATACCGCAGCCGTGACAGCCGCCACCAAAACGCAGCATCACGATACCGTCGGCGGTGATTTCCTCCAGCGCAACACGGCCGCCATGCGCCGCGATTTGCGGGTTGATCTCGCTATCGATCAGGTAGCGCACACGCTCGACCAGACTGGCATCGGCACCCGGCTCGATGCCCTTGAGTTTGGGCGCGCGCACGCTGAGCTGGCCGCCAGTGGCGTTGGCCTGATAATCGATTTCCGCCGAATCAAGATACGGCACGCTGGCGGCGTCGACATAGAGCGTGAAACCGGTGCAATCGACCGCCCATTCGTCGCCGGACAGGTCCGATGCTTCGCAGAATTCCAGCCGGCAATCGGCTTTCGGTGTTCCCGCATATACGGCCTGGATGCGTACTCCCAAGCCATCGATGCCCTGCTGCTCGATCAGACGGCGGAAATGGGTCTGGGCATTGTCGGAAAGCGTAACCATGACATTCATCCTGTACTAAACAGGACTAGTTTAGTACCAAATCAAGCGCGGGTCACGGCGCGATGCGATTGGTATACTTGACGCGTAATCCGGAGGCCCGCAATGAAGATCAACGAACTGTGTGCGCAAACCTGCGCCGCGCTCAAAGGCAAGCCGCATCAAATCGCCGCAGTGCGCGCGCACGAATTGTTGGCCGTGTTGCCAGGTTGGGAGTTCGGCTCCGGGGAGGGCGATATCCGCAAGCAATTCAAGTTTCCGGATTTTGTCCACGCTCTCGCCTTCGTCAACGCGCTCGGCTGGATCGCGGAACAGCAGAACCATCACCCCGATCTTGAACTCGGCTGGGGCCGCGTTTTGGTGCGCTTTTCCACGCATGACGTCGGCGGTTTGTCGATGAACGATTTCATCTGCGCAGCGAAGGTCGAAGCGCTGTCCGGCAACTGAAAACGTGCGCGCTACGCGATCCGTGCTGATGCGCGAATTATGTATCGTAATCGCGTTCGCTGCTGTGCTCGCGACAACGGTATGGTTGCTGTGTCGACTGTCGCAATCGCAAACGACGGCCTACTTGAGCGATAGCGCGGCGCAGTCGCTCGCGCTCGCTGCAAGCGGTGATACGCCGTATCGCTGGCATTTTCACAACCTGCAAGACATTGTTGCCGGGCGCGTATTTGGTGCGCAGAGTTTCTTTTTCCGCAACGATCGACTCGACATCGAATCCAGCGGCAGCGCGTTCGAGATCGGATTGCCGCTGCCGCGCCCGCTGGATACGCAGCGTTTTCCACATTTACAAATTTCTACAACCGTCGACACATTCGCCGAGTTGCGTCTCGTCGTGCGCGAGCGTCTGGACGCGCCAGAACTTGTCAGTGCGCCGATTGCGCTGACGCCCAGGCACAGTGATTATTCACTTGATCTGATGAAACTGACATGGGCCGAATCATCCGGCCCGGCTGCGCCGCCGAAACGCGCTGCGATGCTGCGTCTGCAAATCAGCCTTGCGGCGCATCGATCGCTGTATTTGCATGCCGCTGCACTCGAACGCGTAGATGGCGCTCAATCCGTCGATCTGGCGTCGCCGCATGTTGTCGCCTCCGGCACGATCGTGCTGCCCGGCATCACCGGTATTTATCGCCTGCCCGTTAACCCGAATGAGCAACCCAATATCGTCGCAAACATCGCGAAAAGTATAAATATCCCTTCCACGCCACTGATCCTGGTGCCACAGCATGGCCGCGTCGAGCAGCAACTGCGCCTGCGCGATGCCATTCTCAGCGCAATGCCGGCGGCGATTCCAATTCCAGCCAGCGCCGTGGAGGCAACTTTCGCACAGGCGCGCGCAAAACTTGCGCAGGCTGCGTCGTCGCCGGTATCGGAATCGCTGTCGCTGCGCTGGATTGCGCTCGGCATCATCGTCGTCATCCTGATCGTTGTCCGCCTGCGTCCACCGGCGAATCCGCGACTGCGGGCGTTGGTCGAAATCGCGCTGGTCATGGCCGCGCCGTTGTGGCTGATCGTGGGTGGACATTTCGACGGCAACCCGGATTCGTGGCAATTGGGTTTGATTGGTTTCGTCCTGCTCTACGCAATCAGTCTCTCGTTTCCGCGCAGCTGGCGCTGGAATGGCAGTGCACGTGCGTGGCTGCTCGCGGCAGCGGTGGTCGCGCTCGCGGCGATCATCGGATGGATCGGACACGACCCGAACATGCCGCTGCGGTCGATCGACAGCGGTCATATCGCACGCTATCTGGCATGGGCGCTGTTGCAGCAATATCTGGTTTGTGCGATCTGCACCGAGCGCTGGCGCATCGTTACTGGCAATGCCGTGGTGGCGGTGTATCTGGGGGCGCTCGGTTTCGCCCTGATGCATACGCCGAACGCGACCTTGATGCTGGCAACGCTGTGCGGCGGTGTTTGTTGGTGTGCTTTGTATTTGCGCGAACGCGCGCTATTGCCGCTCGCGGTTTCGCATGCAGCCAGCGCCCTGCTTCTGTTAGCGCTGTTGCAGCCGGATATCTTGCTTTCAGCCGAGGTCGGAATCAGGTTTTTGCGTTGACGCGGCTCCCCGGCAACGTATCTAGCACCGCGGCAAGCTCGGTAGCCAGCGGCGCGGAAAAACTAAAGGTTTTTCCGCTCAACGTGAATTCGAATCGTGCGGCGTGCAGGAATAGCCGGCGCAATCCGGATTTGCGTAGCAACTGGTTACACTCTCGCGTCCCGTATTTTTCGTCACCTGCGACCGGATGTCCGACGTGCTGGCTGTGCACGCGAATCTGGTGCGTGCGTCCGGTATACAAGGTCACTTCTGCGAAACTTGCGGCATCGTATACTTCGATTACGCGGAATGCCGTCAACGCTGGTTTGCCGTCGTCGCTCACACGCACCTTGCGCTCGCCGCCCTGCAGAATGGATTTGCGCAGCGGCGCGTTGACCTCGAACTTCGCGCGCGGCGGATGCCCGCACAGCAGTGCCAGATATTGCTTGGTGATTTCGCCGTCGCGGATCAGCGCCTGCAATGCGGTCAATGCGGCGCGTTTGCGCGCAAACACCAGCGCGCCGCTGGTATCGCGATCCAGTCGATGCGCCAATTCCAGGGTGTCGCCGGGCCGCGCTGCGCGCAACAGCTCGATCGCACCGAAATCGATGCCGCTGCCACCGTGACTGGCGACGCCGGAAGGTTTGTCCAGAACAAGAAAATCGCGATCCTCGAAAATGATCGCTTGCTCGATGCGCTGCAATTGCGTTCTGGATGGTGTTCCCACTTCGGCGGGAGTGGCGGTGCGCACTGGCGGAATGCGCACCTCGTCGCCGGCACCGACCCGCGTATCAGGCTTGGCGCGCTTGCCGTTGATCCGCACCTGACCGGTGCGCAAGATCCGGTAAATCAGGCTTTTCGGCACGCCCTTGAGTTGCCCGACCAGAAAGTTGTCGATGCGCTGACCGTCGCGATCCTCGGCAACGCTGACCATGCGCACGCCGGAACTTGGCGGTGCCGGACTTGGCCGTTCCGAACTTGGCAGTCCCGGTCTTGAGCCGGGTTGTCGAATATTCATCGAAGTTCGCGCCGCCATTGGAAAAATTCAGGTTTGTGATAGACTCCGGTCGTGCATCGCGTCGAATCCGGCTGACGCTGGATTGACGACGCATTCGACCCTACACCCGCAGGCGTCTGGCTGAAACTCCGGGAGGAGCCAGCCGGCCGTTGCGGTAATCGTAACGGTTCGAGTCGCGGATTGCCCGTTGCCTTTACGGTGAAGGGAGTCACGGCTGCATACAAGGGCACCCTTTGACAGCCTTGGCGCGAATGGTCGCGCCGGCAGAAACAAGCGCTCCCGTGGATGCGTACCCAGCCCACGGTTTGCGCGAATCCGCCGCCAGCAATGGCGCGGAATCGCGACGACATCCCCGGTCGAGCGTACGAGGATATAAAAATGAAGCGTATGTTGATCAACGCGACTCAGCGTGAAGAGTTGCGCGTGGCCATCGTGGACGGCCAATCTTTGTACGATCTCGACATCGAGACGTCCGCCAAGGAACAGAAAAAGGCCAATATCTACAAGGGCCGCATTACCCGCGTCGAACAATCGCTGGAAGCCTGTTTCATCGATTACGGCGCCGACCGTCACGGCTTTCTGCCGATGAAGGAAATCTCGCGAGACTACTTTCTGCCGGGCGTTGATCATAACAAGGCCGGCATCCGCGATCTGCTCAAGGAAGGTCAGGAACTGCTGGTTCAGGTCGAAAAGGAAGAACGCGGCAACAAGGGCGCCGCTCTGACCACGTTCATCTCGCTGGCCGGTCGCTATCTGGTGTTGATGCCGAACAATCCGCGCGCCGGCGGCGTGTCGCGTCGGATCGAAGGTGACGATCGCAGCAACCTCAAGGAAATCCTCGATCAGCTCAAGCTACCCGACGAAATGGGCCTGATCATCCGCACCGCCGGCATGGGCCGCGATGGCGAAGAATTGCAATGGGATCTGGATTACCTGCTGCAATTGTGGAAGGCGATTTCCGAAGCAGCCACATCACGCTCGGCGCCATTCCTGATCTACCAGGAATCCAAACTCATCATCCGTGCGCTGCGCGACTATCTGCGCACCGATACCGGCGAGATCCTGATCGACAGCGAGGAACTCTACAACGACGCGCGCGAATTCGTGCAGCAAGTCATGCCGCAGAATCTGCGCAAGCTGAAGTTGTATCAGGATACCGTTCCGCTGTTTTCGCGCTTCCAGATCGAAACCCAGATCGAGAACGCCTTCGACCGCGACGTGCGCCTGCCTTCCGGCGGTTCGATCGTGATCGACCAGACCGAAGCCTTGACCGCGATCGACATCAATTCGTCGAAGGCGACCAAGGGCGCGGATATCGAAGACACCGCATTCAACACCAACTGCGAGGCGGCGGTGGAAATCGCGCGCCAGTTGCGCTTGCGCGATGCCGGCGGTTTGATCGTGATCGACTTCATCGACATGGACAGCCCGCGCCATCAGCGCGACGTCGAAGACAAACTCAAGGATGCGCTGCGCAGCGACCGCGCACGTGTACAGATCGGCAGGATTTCACGGTTCGGCTTGCTCGAAATGTCGCGCCAGCGTCTGCGCCCGAGTCTGGGCGAATCCACCCAGAGCGTGTGTCCGCGCTGCGAAGGCCACGGTCGCATCCGCAGCGTCGAATCGTTGTCACTATCGGTATTGCGCCTGGTCGAAGAACATGCCATGAAGGAAAGCACCGGCCAGGTACTGGTACAGGTGCCAGCCGCGGTCGCGAATTTCCTGCTCAACGAAAAACGCAGCAGCGTGTCCGAAATCGAAACGCGGCACGAAGTGCCGGTCATCATCGTCGCCGACGACAAACTTGAAACACCGCATTTTGAAATCCAGCGTATTCGTGCCACGGAAATCAGCGGCGATGCCAAGCCGAGCTACGAACGCTTGACCCCGGTCGTTGCCGCCGCCCTGCCGCAATTGGCCAAACCCGGCATCGAACCGGAAAAACCTCTGGTCAGCGGCGTCCTGCCCGCCAGCCCGGCGCCAATCAAAGCCGAGCGCGAGCAACCTGCAGCAGCCACCGAACCGAACTCCCGTCCGGGATTATTCGCCCGCATCCGGAGCTGGTTCAAATCCGCACCTGCGCCTGAGCGAAAAACGCCCGCGCGGACGACACGCGTTGCTACCTCATCAGCCAACAAGCCGCAGGCGAACGAACGACGTGGCAATGAATCCCGCCATCCGGTCAAGGGCGGCGATGGTCGCGGCCAGACAGCCGGACGCGGCCGTGATCGGTCGCGAACTGAAAACAAGCAACCTCGGCGCGAGCCACGAGCCGCGCAAAATGATCGCAGCGCAAGCGGCGAGCAACGGCAGAACGCGCAACCGGCGCGCAAGCTGCAGCCGTCCACAGCCGTCGCACTTGCTCCAACGAAAACCGCGAGCGAGCCGCCGCACTCCAGTCCGCTTGCCAGCATACCCGTCGTGGATAGCAACGCGGCGAGCAAGCCGGCAGCTGCAATCCCCGCATCTCCGGCCACGGACAATAACAGCAGTGAGCACGATGCCACGCGCTCGCGCCGTCGCGGTCGCCGCGGTGGCCGCCGCCGCCGCCGCAACGAGGAAAAAGACGACGCGACTGCGTCACCGGAAACACTGGCATCCACGAGTGCGGCAATCGTATTTGATTTCGACGATGAGGATGCCGATCGCAACCATGCCGGTGAACAACGTCCCGCGCATGCGCCCGCAGCAATTGCCGCACCATCGGTTGCGGCTGTTCACGCCCCCACCGCGGTAGCGCCACCACCGGTCACACCTGCGCCTTCAGTACCGTCGCCTGCGGTTCCCGCCGCTGCGGCTCCGCAACCGATTGCATCGACGCAGACTCACGTTCCTGCGGCGAGCCCGATAATTGCGCCTCAGGTTCATGCACTCGTGACTCCGTCCCCGCTGCCGCCAAAACCGGCGCCGGCGCAACCCGCGCCAACACCAGCAGTTTCAGCGCCCGCTTCCGCGCCGATAAAACCGCCGATACCTGCTGCAGCGCCAATTCCTTCGCCGCCCGTTCAGTCGGCAGCACCAGCGATTGCGCCGCACCCTCAGGTGCCGACACCGGCGCCCGCAGCGCCACGCCCTGTCGCACCTGCGCCGTCGATGATGCCGACGATGCCGTTGCCGATTCCCTCGCGATTCGTGCCGCCGCCCGTGGTGATTACGCCCGCGCTGGCAGTACCGGAGCGCAAACCGGCTCTGTCAGCAGGAACCAGCGCCGAGTTGCCATTGCGCATGCCTGTCGATGTGGGATCAAAACCTGCGGCGCCGCCTGAGAATCGGCCCGCGACAGCACCGAGTATTGTGCTGCCAGCGTTGCCGCAGAGTTCCACACCTGCGCCACACGCCAATGCGACACCGTCGCCACAGCCAGTTTCACCACGCCCTGTTGCGCCGCCCGCTCCCGCCTTCGTGCCTCACGTGAGTGCGCCGCGTCCGCCAGAGCCAATCCGGCCTGCGAATCCGGCGCCGATGCCGGCGAACACCCCAGCGGTGGCGAAACCGCCGGCGGGTGATTCCGGGCAATAGCGGTCTGGGCAGTAGATGTTGCGATGACCGGCGGGCAATCGCCGCCGGTCGCTTTCACGCACGCATAGGTGAACCCGCGTCCATCAGCCCGTGCACATTCGCCAGATGCGCGAGCGCGACGACGTTGTCGATGCCGAGTTTCTCGAACAGTCGATACTTGTAAGTCGCCACCGTTTTCGCACTCAGGTTCAGTCGATTGGCGATGACCGGCGCGGCGTGACCTTGTGCGAGCATCATCGCCACTTCAAGTTCGCGTGCCGACAAATCGGTGAATGGCGAACCACCGCCATTGGCGTCGTTGAGCGCCAATTGTTGCGCAATATCGCTACCGAGGTAACGCCGGCCATCGGCAACCTGGCGCACGGCCTTGAGCAATTCCTCGGCAGGACAACCCTTGGTCAGGTACGCGCTGGCGCCGGCGTCGAGCAAACGTCGCGGAAATGGCGCCTCGCCTGCCATTGTCAGGATCACGATACGTGTGGCGAGTTTCGCGCGGCGCACGCGTTCGGTGAGTTCGACTCCACTGAATCCCGGCATGTGGACATCAACAAGTGCGATATCCGGTTGCATGCGTTTGATCAGGACGAGGCCACTTTCGCCGTCTTCGGCCTCGCCGACGATCTCCATATCGGCCTGTTGCTCCAGAATCATCCGCAGCCCCGTGCGCATCAAGGTGTGATCATCGACAAGAACGATGCGGATCATGGTTATCACCAGCTATTTCCCCCTGGCAAACCTAGCGCGATGCGCACGACGAGGCAAGAGGTGGCTGGCCAGACTCACTTTTTTCGCGCGTTTCAAGTATCCTTCGCGCCGCGAATCGGAGAGATGGCCGAGCGGTTTAAGGCACCGGTCTTGAAAACCGGCGTGGTAGCGATACCACCGTGGGTTCGAATCCCACTCTCTCCGCCATAAATTTTATAAATTATAATAGATTCAATAATATATTTGTAATATAGCCTCAAACAGTGTTTACGATTGATGCGGTTCGCTATGCTCACCGCATCCTACCGCGCTTCACACGCAACAAAATAGCGAGCGAAGAGAGCGGCTCCTCGTCAGTTTCAACCGCATGACGAAAATCACGGCGGAAATGATGGAAGTGTGGGCACGCATCCTCGCCACACTGGACGGCTGGCGTTTGTTATTGCGCAACTCAGCTGTTCGCAGCCCCGCAGTGCAAACACGCATTTATCGTATCTTTGCCAAGCACGGAATCGACGAGACTCGAATCGAGATGGAAGGCTTTGGCAGTCGCGCAAGCACCTTTGGCAATTACCGCCGTGCAGCTATTGCGCTCGATACTTTTCCTTTTGGTGGCTGCGCCACAACGTGCGACGCGTTGTGGATGGGTGTTCCAGTTGTGACACTGCGTGGAGACACGTTGGTCAAGCGGTTTGTTTTGCGTAGCTACGAATGCAGTTTTCCAGAAGTGTCTCAGGAAAGCTGAACAGCCCACATAAGAAAACGCCCGGCAAGCCGGGCGTTTTCTTTCCATCCAGATCATCGAGCCTGTTCAATCGAGCACGAAACCTGCTCGAACGATTGCTCGAACGATCAGCTTACTTGCAGGCTTTACCACCCGCGGCATGATTGCCGGCGGCTTCTGCGGCGGCGGCGCTCATGTACGAACCTTCCTTGGTCTTGCCATACCACTCGTCACCCTGGCAATGATAGACCTTCGAGCTCGAATTGACCCAGACCAGACCCGGACCACCGCCCGGTTTCTGCGTAATCTGCGAAGCCGGCGTGGGCGCTGTGTGCTTGCCGGATTTCGCCTTGGCTGCCGCTGCTGCGGCTGGTGCGGCGGCGGCTGCGGCTGGTGCTGCTGCAGCCGACGCTGCCGCTGGTGCTGCTGGTGCCGCGGCTTCGGCCTCGGTGGCCTTCTTCGACTTGCGCGACTTCTTTGTGGTTGCCGCAGAATTATCCGCCGCCGCGGCTGGTGCGGCACCGGCAGCCGGGGCATTCAGCCATTCCTGCACGCCTTTGTGGCCTTTGCAAGCGCCTTTGTGCGTGGTGCCGGAAAAATACGTGCCGTCCTTGCATTGCGCGGTCGCGCCGGCGGGAGCATCGGCATACGCGCCGGCGCACAGCAGGAGTCCTGCTCCGAGCGCGGCGGTGATGAGAAAGCTTTTCATGGGTTGTCTCCTGATCCGGAAAAAGGAATCCAAACTGAGCGCACGAGGATCGGCGCGAGGCGAAGCATGTGCATTGCGGCGACGGCTGTCAATCACGCGTCGGGTTAGCCGGCGCAACCCGTTCAGGCGCGTCCGGAGTTTCGTTCAGGAATCTCTATCTGCTGCCAGCCGTAGCGGTCGAACACGCGCCATCCGGGCTGGAGCCTGACCAGCTTGACGTAACCCGAGCACAAATCCGATGCTGCGGGCAAGGCCATCGCCGCGATCGATCCGTCGGCGCTATCGCCGAGGTTTTCGAGAGCTAGCCGATAGCGCAAGATGACGCCAGCGCCGGATTCGAGCACAACGAACAGGATATGTCCGCGCAGATTTGCCTTCCAGCGCGCCTGATCGAGATATACCCACAAGCTGCCATCACTGCCGATGCTTGCCCGCAACGGATGCTGCAAATCGGGCAATGGGGTTGCCGGACGATAGGTTTCCGGCAGCGTCGCGTAACGCAGAAAACGACGGCGGCTGAGCCGCATCTGGCTGGCATGCGCGAGAATCGCCGCTTGTTTGACCGTGCGCTGCGCAGCGGTCGCCGCCGCCACAACCGTGGTGCCGGTCAGCGCATTGCCATGCACGGCAAACTCGAACACACGTGGAGTACGGCTCGGATAGCGCGCCAATGCCAGCCGCGCCAGGATGCTCGTTGCGCTGTGATCGGGATGACGATCGCCAAGCGCAGGTAAGACCAGTACCGTCGGCGCAAACTCGCCAAACTGCGTGTGTAGCGATTCGATCACCTGCGCATCCGCACGCATCAACAGGTCGGTCAGGCCCAAGTCAGGCAAGCCGAGAAAACAGGTTTCATTTTCGGCCAGGCCGAGAATGCGCATGGCTGCACGCGCTTCTTCGCGCCGGCGCGCACCCCAGCGCGCGCGCTCGGCAGGGCCGATGCGCCAGCGCTTCTCAACCCAGCGTTGCGGCCAGGGATTGTTATCGCCATCCGTCAGCACCACCACACGGATGGCGGCACCGGCGTTGCGGGCGAATTGAATCAAGCCACCGGTGGCGATGGATTCGTCGTCCGGATGCGGCGCGAGGATCAGCAGCCGGTCGCGGGAATCGAGCAAAAGCGGATCGCTCAAAATGAGCCCATGCCGTGCCGTGGAACGAAAGCCGGTGATTGGATTGGATTCATTGGTTCGTGCAACTCCGTCATCTGGCTGCTTGTTAAGCGGGGCTTAACCCTGAACGGGTCGCCGCCGGGTATCCTCGCGCACCGTGTCCTCATCCATCGCACCGTTCGCGCAGCGGCGCGTGGCGAAAAACATCGTCCGCAGCAAATACATCGTTGTCAGCAATTCTCGAGCATAACCGATGACCATCGAAAGTCTGCCTGTACCCGGCGCAACACATGATTACCATTTGCGCTCCGGCGACACATTCTATCGGATCGCGATCCTGGTGGGATTTGTTCTCGTCGTCGCGATGAGCTGGCGCCTGCAGGTATTCCACGGCTGGATCCATCTCACCCGCGAATACGGATGGCTCGGATACGTGGCGCGGCCCAGCCTGCTCTGGGCCGGCATGGGTATGCTGATGCTGCTGTATCGCACCTTGCTCTGGTTCCGTTATCGCACGCCACCTGTGGCCACACTCGACGACGCACCCAGCCTGACCGTGGTGATTCCCGCCTACAACGAAGGCGCAATGGTGGCACGCTCCATCGATTCCGTCGCCACGGCGCACTATCCGCGAGAGCGTCTGGAAATTTTCGTCATCGACGACGGCAGCCGCGACGATACCTGGCAGCATATCGAAGCTGCCGCCGCGCGCTACCCGGGCTTGGTGACGTGTGTGCGCTTTCCCGAGAACCGCGGCAAGCGCGCGGCACTCGAAGCCGGCTTCCGGCGCGCCCGCGGCGACGTGCTGGTGACGATCGATTCCGACAGCGTAATCGAACCAGGCACCCTGCTGGCGATGGCCGGACCGTTCCGCAACCCGAGCGTCGGCGCCGTCGCCGGCAAGGTCAGCGTCTACAACCGCGCCGCCGGATTGATTCCGCGTATGCTGAAAGTTCGCTTCGCGCTATCGTTCGATTTCCTGCGCGCAACCCAAAGCACCTATGGCACCGTGTACTGCTGCCCCGGCGCATTGGCCGGCTATCGCGCCGATGTAGTCCGGCGCGTACTCGATCGCTGGGTCAATCAGCGCTTTCTGGGCCGACGCTGCACCTTCGGCGAGGACCGCGCACTGACCAACGAAATCCTCAATGCCGGCTACAACAGCGTGTATCAACACGCCGCGGTGGTGCACACCCTGGTGCCGGTGCAATACGGCAAGCTGTGCAAGATGTTCCTGCGCTGGGACCGCAGTTACGTGCGCGAGGAACTGCGCTTTTTGCGCCACGTCGTGTGGAAACGCCCGTTGCGCGCGCGCTGCATCGCTTTGGCCGACACGCTCATCACCAATACCCGTTACCCTGTCGGCTGGGCAGTACTGGTGCTGCTCGCTTTCATGATCGCCGACCATCCGCATGTGCTGCTGCGTTTCTGTTGCACCTTGTTGCTGGTCGCCACATTTAACATGCTCTATTACCTGCGCGCGGAACGTTCCTGGGATTTCGTCTACGGCATCGCCTATTCGTTTTTCTCTGCGTTCGCCCTGTTCTGGGTTTTCCCGTACGCGGTGTGTACCGTGCGTACACAGGGCTGGTTGACACGCTGAGCGTTGAAGTCAGCCTTATTCAATCCGATTCAAGTTGCGCCAGCCGCGCACGTAATTCATCGAGCCGCAAATCGGCCGCCGCTCCGGGCGAGTTGCGCGCGGCCAGACTCGCTTCCGGTGTCCTGCCCTGCCCTGCCTTCGCGACGGTTTCCGCCGCCTGCCGATAGGCATCGCGAAACGGCACGCCGGCTACAGCCTGTTCGATCGCCGCATCGGTGGAATACATGGTCGATTCGATTGCTGCGCGCATCCTCGCAGCATTCCATTGCAGGCGCGCTAGCAGATCCGGTGTCAATTCCAAGGCAACGAGACCATGGCCGAAGCCGTGGAAGAGTGCACCCTTGCTGATCTGCAGATCGCGCTGATAACCTGATGGCAGTGACAACAACTGCTCGATCTCGCAGCGCGCCGCGGCCACACTGGCATAGCTCGCACGCAATAGCTCAATCACATCGGGATTGCGCTTGTTCGGCATGATCGACGAGCCGGTCGTGTATTCCGTCGGTAGCTGCACGAATCCGAATTCCGCCGTGGTGAACAAGCTCAGATCCCAAGCGAGACGGCGCAAATCGAGCATGGCCGAAGCGAGCGCATCGAGCGCGGCGATCTCAAACTTGCCGCGCGACAACTGCGCATACACCGGCGAGACTTGCATCCGTGCAAATCCGAGCGTGCGCGTGGTGAAGTCGCGGTCGAGTTTCAGATTCACGCCGTAACCCGCCGCCGTGCCGAGCGGGTTTGCGTCGATCCACGCAAGCGTGTCGCGCGCGCGCGCTGCGTTATCGATGAAGGCTTCCGCGAATCCAGCAAGCCACATCGCCGTTGACGACACTACGGCGCGCTGCAAGTGAGTGTAGCCCGGCATCGGCAGCGCCTCGTGTTCCGCGCGCTCCAGACATGCGCGCGCGATGTCGCGGCACAGCGCATCGAGTTGGCCTAGCTTGGCCTTGAGCCATAATCGTGTGGCGACCAGAATCTGATCGTTGCGGCTGCGTCCGGTATGCACCCGGCGACCGATATCGCCGAGGCGTTCGATCAACCGCGCTTCGATCGCGGAATGTCCGTCTTCATAGCGTGCATCGAGTACAAAATTGCCTTTGTGGAAATCCTCACTCAGCGCATCGAGTTCGCGCGCCAGTGCCGCAGCATCCGCATCGCTCAAGATGCCGATGCGTGCCAGTCCGGCGACGTGCGCTTTGGTCGCGGTAATGTCGTGCACGAAGAATTCGCGGTCGAGCACGACATCGTCACCGGCGAGAAACCGCATAATGCGTGCGTCCGTCGCCACTCCGGATTTCTGCCACAGCAGATCACTCATGTGGAATTCCTTCGAGTTCCGCAAACCCCAGAGCAAGATTCAGGTTTTGCATCGCCTGCGTGGCCGCGCCCTTGAGCAGGTTGTCCAGTGTGGCCACGACTACCACGCGCTTGCCGCCTGGTGCAACGTCGAAGGCGCCGATCTCGGCATGATGGCGATGTGCGATCCGGCTGACCCACGGCGCCGTATCCAGCACTCGCACCAACGGCTCATGCGCGTAGCGTTCGCTATAGATCTGCTTGATTGCCTCTCGTGTCATCGAACGATCCAGCCACAAATTTGCCGTCAGGGTAATACCACGGAAATGCGGCGCGACATGCGGCAGGAATTCGACCGGGATGCCGAGCCGCTTCGTGGCCTCGCGCTCGTGCATGTGATCCGTCAGCGAGTACGGCATTAGATTGTCGTGCAGTTTTTCCAGATCGTTCCTGTCCGATGGCGTGGTGCCTGCGCCGGAATAGCCGGAAACGCCGAAGCACACCGGCGGCGCGGCAAGCCGTTCCTTGAGTGGCGCGATCGCAAGCTGCATCGCCGTTGCGAAGCAGCCGGGATTGCTGATGCGGCGTTGCCCGCCATAGCGCTGGCGAGTCAGTTCCAGCAATCCGTAATACCACGTCGGCTCGAAACGATAATCCGCGGATAAATCCACAATGACACTTTGTGGATTGGCTGTCTCGATGGCAGCCACATAAGGTTCTGCCTTGCCATTGGGCAAAGCCAGCACAATCGCGTCGGCATGCTTGGCGGCTACCGCGGCGGAATCGAGATTCTCATAGCGCAGTTCGCCGGTGAACTCGCCGACCTGATCGCCGACACGCTGCCCCGCCAGTTCGCGCGATGATACGAAGGCCAGTTCCAGATCCGGATGCCGAGCGATCAGCCGGATCAACTCCGCACCGGTGTGGCCACGCGCGCCAACGATACCAACCGTGTGCGACACGTTCATGCCGGCTCCAGCAGGGAAACAGGACGTTCCCGGCAATGCGCAACGCAGCATTCGATGGCCTTGAAATCGGGCATGCCGTACCAGAACACTTTCCACTTTTCCTGCTTATAGCAACCATCGGATTCCGCGTAGTAGAACGGATTGACCGGATTGCCGTGGCGTGAGCGCCAGAACAAGCTCGGATTTTCCTCGCGCATGACTTCCCAGACCGCGCGGCCCAGGCCCTCGCCTTGCGCGTCATCAAGCACGGCGAACTTGTCCAGATAGGTCATATCCGCGATCTCATACAGAATCAACGCCGCGCGATAATTTTCGCTGACGTACACACGATATAGCGGCGTGCGTTCGAAATAATCATCCACGAGTTTGCGTCCAAAACTCGATTCGATTAAAACGCGCATACGTCCAAGGTCGGCTTCGTGCCACGATGTATACGTGTGCACTTTTTCACCGCGCCGCACCAGCGTGCCGGAACCCTTGTGCGTGAACAATTCGCTGGCAAGTTCGGACGGCCGCGTGATCGACACCGATGAGGTCGATGGCAAACGATCGAGCAGTTGCTTGATCTGCTCGATCTTCACGCGCATCCCGGAATGCAGCCACGGCTGCGCAATCAGGTGCGCGTATTCAGTGCTCAGGTTGATCGAATCCATGATCTGTCCACTGCCGTCGAGCAATCCGCCGGTACCGGTCAGGAACACAATCTTGTACGGCTGCACGGCCTCCACCAATGCATTGGCAGCAAAATCGGCATTGATATTCAGGATCCGGCCGTCCACGGTTTCACCCAGGCTAGCTATGACCGGAATGGAGCCTGCCTTCAGGCTGAGTTCGATCGGTGCCAGGTGCACATGCTGCACTTTGCCGACACAGCCGTAACGATCCGTATCGAGCGTCACTGCTTCGAACACGCCGGATACAAGCGACGTCGCGCGCGCGTCGGCTTGTTGCAGGGCCTCGACCAGACGCAAGTTCTGCGCGTGCAAGACGCGGCGTACGATGGCGAGCGCCTCCGGCGAGGTCACGCGCAAGCCATCCAGCGTGTGTTTGACGATACCGGCGGCGGCCAGTTCCTCATCGAGCTGCGGCCCGGCGCCATGCACGACGATCGGCGTCAATCCGACCTGCTGCAAGAATGCCAGCGACGAAGTCAGCGCATCGAGATCGTCGCGCAGCACGGCGCCGCCGACCTTGACCACCGCAAAACGTCGCGCATCGAGTTGCGAGAAGCGTTTGAGGTATTGCGAGATTTCCTTCGCGCTGGCCATGCTCGACAGCAGGCGCACGATGGTCTGACGGGTGCGCTTATGTGCGTCCATGTTCCAGGATTCCGATGTAACTTTCGGTAATTTGTTGCAATTGGGACAAATTCACCCACTCGTCTGCGCTATGCGCCTGGGCGATGTCGCCCGGCCCGTAGACGCAGGCAACGTAGCCAGCTTGGGAAAACAGCGACGCCTCGGTCCAGAAATCCACGGCGTTGCCGATCGGCAACGCCAATGAGTCTGCGACATCGCGCGCTGCGAGTCTCAGCGATTCCGCTTCACCGATATCGCCAGCCGGCAACGATGGGCCGCGGAAGGTTTCCGTCAACTCGGCAGACTCGTTTTGTACCAGGTGCTTGAATGTGTCGAGCAAGGCATCGGTATTCATCGACGGCAGGGGCCGGAAGCCGAAGCGCACTTCGGCCGCAGGCGCAATCACATTCGCCTTGATACCGCCTTCGACGCGGCCGATATTGAATCGCAATCCGGTCAACCCACCGAAACGCTGGTGCGACTGGCTTTCGACAAAGTCCAGCGCACGCGCGCCCCAGCGCATGGCCTGATGCACCGCACTGTCTCCGAGCGCGTTGCTGCTTGAAGCGTGACCAGCGGTACCGTCGAAGCGCATATGCACCGAACTGATGCCACGATGCGCGAGCACGGCTTCGCAGCGTGTTGGTTCGGCAACAATCACGGCGTCGAACGGCCGCTTGCGCGCGAGAAACGCCGCAATGCAACGCGCGTCGTTGGCTTCCTCGTCGGTCGTGAAAAGGAATGCAGCATCGCCATCGGTATGCGCAGCGGCAGTCAGCAACGCTGCCGCCGCGCCTTTGATATCGCAGGCGCCGAGGCCGATCGCACGATCGTCGGTCACCAGCAGTTCGTGTGGATCGCGGGTCCAGGTGGACGCCGCCGGCACCGTGTCGAGATGCACGTTGAACAGGATTTTCGGCCGGCCACGAACCGCAAACAGACTCACAGCACCGGCGCCGTGATCGGTGACGCTGCAATCGAACCCCGGAAGCTGCGCACGCAGATAATCGAAAATGCCGCCAGTACCTATTGCACGTGGTGGGTTGCGTGTATCGAACGCAACCAGCGCGCGTAGATGACCGATCGTGGCATCCAGCAAGGCGTTCACGCCGGATTTCTCCCGTTTACTTCTGCCCACAGACTCGAACTCATGCCGTACAAGCGAATGAAACCTTCAGCTTCGGCGACGCCCCAGTCGGCAGTCTGTGCGTAGGTTGCTTTCGCCGACCGCAGCAGATGAGGCGACGCGACTTCGATCGCATAGACGCTGGCGCCGCAGGTTTCCAGAGTCACTGTGCCGTTCACGCAACGCTGGCTCGATGCGAGAAAGGCTTCCAGATCGGCCTTGAGCGGGTCATGGAAGAAGCCTTCATAGACCAGCTCGCTCCACTGGCGCCCGACTATGGGTTTAAACCGGTTCTGGTGTTTGCTCAGTACCGCCTCTTCCAGCGCGCGATGCGCCGTGTGCAGCGTGGTCAGTCCTGGCGCTTCGTACACAATGCGACCTTTCAGCCCGATCGTCGTATCGCCGGTGTAAAGCCCCCGACCAACACCGTAGCGAGCAAAGTTGTCATTCAATGTTTTCAGAATAGCCGCGCCGGCCAGCCGCTTGCCGTCGAGAGCAACGGCTTCGCCGCGCTCGAAGGTCAGCGTCGCTCGCAATGGTTCCACAGGCCAGTCCTCGCGCGGCACGCACCAGCCGCGTGCGCCCTCGCCCGGTGCTTGCCAACGATCGATCTCACCGCCTGACAGGGTCACGCCAAGCAGGTTTTCATTGATCGTGTATTCCTTCTGCTTGCTGCGCACGCCAAAGCCACGTTCTTCGAGATACTGCTGCTCATAGGTACGCACGGCCGCGTGCTCGCGTTGGATTTCACGAATCGGCGCCACGATGTCGTAATCGCCGAGCGCGTGCACACTCAGATCGAAACGCACCTGGTCGTTGCCCATACCGGTGCAGCCGTGCGCGAAATGCCGGGTGCCGAGTTCGTCGCAGCGCTTGAGCGATTCACGCACAATCACGTAACGATCCGAAACCAGAAGCGGATACTGGCCCTGGTAAAATTCACCCGACCAGATCAACGGCTTGACGAAATCGTCCCAGATCGCCTGCGATGCGTCGATCGTGCGATGCGATGCGACGCCAAGCTGCTCCGCGCGCTGTTCGATATAGGCGCGTTCGTCTGCGGATACTCCGCCGGTATCGGCAAACAAGGTGTGCACGCGATAGCCACCCTCGTGCAGCCACGGTACGCAGAAGCTGGTGTCGAGACCACCGGAAAATGCAAGGACAATATCGGTTGGGTTCATCAGAGTTTCTCGTCGAATCAAATCAGGATGGGTTTGCCAGCGTCGCCATGATCACCTTCTGCACGTGCAGACGATTCTCAGCTTCGTCGATGGCGATGCAAGCGGGTGAATCCATGACCGCGTCGGTGGCCTTGACGTTGCGCCGCAACGGCAAGCAGTGACTGAACACGGCGTTGTCCGTCAGCGCCATCTTGGCTTCGTCCACAATGAAATTTTTATACTTATCGCGAATCGGCTTTTCCTGTTCCCAGCGACCGAAATACGGCAACGCGCCCCAACTCTTTGCGTAGACGACATGAGCGCCACGGTAAGCGTCCTCGACATTGTGACTAATACGCAGCGAGCCGCCATTCTCTGCGACGTTTTGCTTCGCGAAATCCATGTAGCGCGGATCGATGATGTAGTCCGGCGTCGGGCACAGCAGGGTCACGTCCATACCGAAACGCGTGGCAATCTGCAGCGCTGAATTGGCCACCGCCGTGTTGAGCGGTTTGGGGTGATACGTCCAGGTGAGGACGTATTTCCTGCCACGCAAATCCGCACTGCCGAAGTGTTCCTGCAGCGCGAGAACATGCGCGAGTTCCTGGCACGGATGCGTAATCGTCTCCATGTTGATGACTGGCACCGTCGCGTACTCGGCGAAGCCACGGATAACTCGATCTTCGCGATCGGCGGCCCAGTCCAGGAACTTTGGAAATGCACGCACGCCGATCAGATCGACGTAACGCGACAACACACGTGCGACTTCGGCGATATGCTCCTCCGCGTCGCCGTCCATTACGGTGCCGACATCGAATTCAATCGGCCATGCGTCCTTGCCGGGCTGCAGCACAATGGCGTGGCCGCCCAACTGGGATGCACCCAACTCGAAACTCGTGCGTGTGCGCAGCGAGGGGTTGAAAAACAGCAGTGCAATGCTCTTGCCGGCGAGGTCGCGTCCGAGCTTGTTGCGCTTGAACGCAGCGGCCTGCTGCAGCAACGCATCGAGCTCGCTGCGGCTCCAGTCCTGGGTACTCAGAAAGTGGCGAATGGGCATGTTTGAAATCCTGAAAACGAAAAACCCGGCGCGGGGCCGGGTTTGGGTGTCGATACAAACGAATGATGCGCGACAACTATCCGGCCGAAATAAAGTCTTCCGGTCGGCGCGCACGCGAAGTCATCCCTGCAGCCATGCGGGCGCAGGTCAGGACATCGGCATTGATCGTGTGGCAATTCATCGACGCGGATGATCGCATGAAAATCCGGGATGGCGCAACCGGCATCGCCGAGCTTTATGGCGCCGGCTCGACACTCACGCGCACGCGCAGGCGATCACCCGGATCGCCGGACAGGCGCGAGGTGTATACCCCGCCACGATAACGATACTCGACATCGTAGGCGACAACGCGACGCGCACCGGCTTTGCCGCCGGCCGGCCGGCAATGACGCTGCGTTGTATACTCGGGTTCGTTGCGGTTATCGCTTCGCGCGGCCAGATTGTTGCCAACGACGCCACCGGCAACC
>JANWJJ010000034.1 GCA_025451955.1 Rudaea sp.
ACACGCCAGTCGTGTTGGACGTGTAGCTCACCGTCAAACCGGATGACGCCGTCGCGCTCAAGCCGAACGTGCCGCCCGCGCTGTACGTCTGCGCGCCCGGATTCGGGAACGTGATCGTCTGGCTGGCCTTGGCCACCGCGAACGACTGCTGCACCTGCGGCGCGGCATTGTAGGTGCCGTTGCCGGCCTGATTGGCGTCGATGGTGCAGGTGCCCACGCCGATGAACGAAACCGACGAGCCACTGGTGCTGCCGCTGAGCGAGCAGACAGACGTCGAGGCCGCGTCGATGGTCAGCGTGACTGCCAGACCCGAGCTTGCCGTTGCGGTGACGGTATACGTTGGGCCGTTGAAGACGGCACTGCCCGGCGCGGTCGAGGTGAAGCTGATGGTCTGGTTTTGCTTGGCGGCTCCACAGCCCGGAAACTTGAACGAACCGATGCGGGTTTTCCAATTGAAAGAGCCGTTCGACGGGATATATTCGTTCGTGTACCAGAACGTGCAGTCGTCCACAGGGTCGATCGTCATCGCGCTGTAGTCGCCCCAACGCGAGAGGTTGTTACCGGTTTGTACGCCGCCGCCAGTGAAGACGTTGACCTCGGTTTCCATCGTGTTAAGGGTATCCGAAGGCGTGCGGCCGGTGTAACGCACCGATGGATTGATGGTCGGCGTCGTCTTCGTCGAAACGCTGTAACCGAGCGCGATATCGCCGGCGCTGTCCATGGCGATCGATGGCATCCAGCGATACGCCGTGGTATCCGGCGCGAAGGTCGAGGCTTGGTAAACCGTCGGCGCCCCACCAGGATTACGCAGTTCGTACCAGCGCACGCCGCCTTTGGTTCCGGCGGTCACCGAATGACTGGCCACCAATGACTCGTGGTCGCCGAAATTGCGGTAGGCAAGGCGGAACATCATGCGATCGGCCAGCGAATCGAGCTTCTGAGTGACGCCCGGCTGAGTGATGCAGGTTCCACCGTTGCAAACCGGCGAGAACGTGGGCACGCTGAGATTCGTCGGCCCAGCCAGTGTTGAATTTGCCGGCGTGGTCCAGTCGACGTGGAACTTCCACAGATTGAGCGAATTGGTGCCGTAATTGATCAAGTAGTTCGGCGAACCGGCCGGTGGCGCTGTGGAACCGTCAAGATCGGACGGCAGCACACCGCCGTATGCACTCGAGAGCTGGAAGCACTGCTGCGTGGCCGCATTGCCAGCGAGCATGTTCGTGCGGTCGTAGGCGCACAGATTGGCGCCGGAAAACGTATTGCCGTTGAACATGTTGAATGTTTCGTAATAGGCGTCCGACCAAGAGCCCATCTTCGGATAATCCGGAAACAAGGTGCTGCCGTAATTGAACGAGTAACGATTCCAGGCACCAGTGGCATCGCTGGTCTGCGACACCGCCACGCATTGCAGGTAGGGCGTCGTAGCAACGGAGAACTGCGAAATCACCCAGCGGTTCGCCGCGCGGTCATAGATCACCACACCGTCGCCGTCGTCGTTGGCTTCGCAGGCGCCGCCGAATCCCGACCACAAGGTGTTGGTCGACACCGGGCCGTAAAGCGCATTACCATTACTCGTGGTCTTGTCGAAAACGGCAAAGCCGCCATTGACCAGAGAAACGTATTGCGTAGCGCCGACCGCGCCATCCGTATCCGGCGGTGCGCTTTGGACGCTGAATGTGCCTTGTGGGCCGATAAAGCCAGCGCCGACGCCATCGAAGTTCAGCAGGGCCGATGGGGCATTGCGCGTTGGCGACGTCATTTGCTGAACCGCGCCATCCGGCTGATTGGTCGAACCCGGCGGCAACGGAATCAGTCCCTCGAAATGCGTGCGCTTGAGGTTGGCGTTGTTCGGTACAACCGCATTGCGCAACGACGGCAAGGTATCGTGATGGTCTTCCGGGGTCACGGTAAATACCGGTGGGATTGCGGCCGCTGCGGCATATTCCTGCGCCGACATCACACGCGGCGCATCCTCATCCTCGGCGTGCGCCAGCGGGGCGCAGAACATCGTGCACAACACCGCCATCGCGGCGACCAACGCGCAATTGCGAAACATGCGAAACCCCCAGAAATAAATCCCCTCGCAACGCGCGAGAAACGCTGCCACCGTGGCAAGTCACGACAAAATCGCGGCGAACGCCGCACGGCCCCTGTCTGGCGCGCGACTATACGGTCAAATCCAGAGTCGGGCAACTATTCCCGCGCAGATGTACGGACAACTTCCTGGCGCCCGGAAAGCGTGCGCAATTCCATTACCCGGAACGCCTCGCCCATCTGGCCGGGCAAGGTCAAACGTTTGATTTCCTGCGCCAGCCGATAGCGCGTGGTCTCGTCGGCGGCCTGCGCGTGCGCGGCGGCAAAGACCTCGTCCAGACCGTGGGCGATCAGGAACTCGGCTTGGCTGCTTTGCACCGACTGCGTGAATCCAGTGGCATTGCCTGCCGCAACTAGCGCATCGAAATCCACATGCGCGGTGATGTCTTGCAAGCCCGGCAGAATCAGTGGATTGTCGTGGGCGCGATGGCGGTAGTGGCAGCGCAAGGTGCCTGCGCGACGTGATGGCGCGTAATACTCGGCGCGCGAATAACCGTAATCGATGAACAACGCGGTGCCTTGTTTGAGTTGCCGGCTGACCTCGGCAAACCACGGCGCGAGCAGCGGCCGGACTTCGGAAAGGTACGGCTGCGGCAAGCTGGCGGTTTCGCCGAAAGCTTGGGTCACGGCGTTTGTCAGTGCGGCATCGGCCGCGCGCTCGCGCCAGACGAATTCGCCGTGCGCGCCAACGCCGACGCTCCGCGCAAACAGACCATTCTCGCGCAGCGCAAACAAGCGCGCTGGCAGGGCATCAATCACTTCGTTGGCGATCAACGCGCCGCGCCACGGCGCGGCCGGCGGCGCATCCAGCCATTCTGCGAATTTGTGCAAATGTGGACAACGCCGCAAAAGCGTCGCGCGTTGGCGTTCGCGCAGGTCGGCGCTGGTTTCGAGTAGACGATAGCGCGACGGCAATGCGTCAAGGCGATCGAGTTCCAGCAGCAGTTCCGCTGCCAGTGCGCCGCTGCCGGGGCCGAGTTCAAGAATGCCGCCCTGCGTTTCGCGCAAAGTCGGCGCGAGCGCACGCGCAAGACAACGTGCGAACACGAAACCCAACTCCGGGGCGGTGACGAAATCGCCGGCCGCGCCGAATTTGGTCGCGCCGGCGCTGTAATAGCCCAGACCCGGCGCGTACAAGGCCAGTTCCATGTAGCGCGCGAAATCCAATGCGCCGCCCGCGGCTTCGATCTCTTGCCGGATCAGCGCGGCGAGACGCTCGCTGTGTGCGCGTTCTTCGGGGCTGGCTTCTGGCAGGGCGACTCGCATGCTGGCACTATCCGCAAAAGGTAACGACCATGATTGAACCTGCCCAACCGCGTCCTGTCGTCTTGATCACCGGCGCCGCCAAGCGCGTCGGCGCGCAAATCGCGCGCACGCTGCACGCCGCCGGCTACGATCTGGCCCTGCATTATCGCCGTTCGCGCGTCGAAATGGATGCGCTGTGCGCGGAACTCGAAGCCGCGCGCAAGGACTCCACGCTCGCAATTCAAGCCGAGCTGGCCGATATCGAACGCCTGCCGGAAATTGTGGAAAAGTGCATTTCGCGCTATGACCGGCTGGATGCGCTGGTGAACAACGCCTCGACGTTTTATGCCACGCCAATCGGCACGATCACGCCGCAGCAATGGCAAGAACTGTTCGCCAGCAATGTCCAGGCGCCATTTTTCCTGGCCCAAGCCGCCGCGCCGCATCTTAAAAGTTCACAAGGCAACATTGTGAACATCGTGGACATCTATGCCGAGCGTCCTTTGCCCGGCCATCCCGTCTACAGCATGGCCAAGGCGGCGCTGGCGATGATGACACTGGCACTGGCGAAGGAGCTGGGGCCGGAGGTGCGAGTGAACGGCGTGGCGCCAGGCGCGGTGCTGTGGCCGGAATCCGGCAAGGCCTACGCGGATCAGGCCGAGCTCGTCGCACGCACTCCGCTCAAGCGCGCCGGCGCGCCACAGGACGTCGCCACCGCCGTATTGTTTCTGCTGCGCGATGCGAAATTCACCACCGGACAAATCCTCAAGGTGGACGGCGGTCGCTCGCTGGCAATCTGAGCCGCCTTACAGCGAGCAAGGCGTTCCGGACGGCTCGCCGCAATCGCGCCACAACTGTGCGATGCTCAGACCGGAACCCGGATGCGTTACTTCGGCGGCGATATCGGCGAGTGGTTGCAGCACGAAGGCGTGTTCGAGTTCGGCACGCGGCACTTCCAGATTGCCCGGCCCGTGCACCACGCGATCGCCGTAAAACACGATGTCGATATCCAACGTACGGCTGGAAAAACGCGGCACATCGCGGCGGCGGCCGTGGCGATCTTCCAACGCGTGCAGCCAGTCGTTGAGCGCGACCGGATCGAGGTCGGTATCCAGCCCGACCGCAAGATTGACGAAATCCGGCCCATCGAAACCGACCGCGGCAAACCGGTACGCCGGCGAAATCTCGATATCGCCGAAGCGTTCGCGCAGTTCGTCGAGCGCCGCGTCCAAGTGCGGTTCCGGCTCGATATTGGAACCGAGGCTGAGATAGACGTGCATCATGCAACAAACTCGTCATGCCGGCAGGGATTGCCGGCATCCAGACCGCAGGGATGCCATCCATGGCAACTGGATTCCGGCAGTCCCTGCCGGAATGACAGCAAAGAATTCACGTCGGTCGCTTGCCTCTCTCGATGATCACCCCCACCGCCTTCGACCCGGTCACCGCGCCGGGCTTGGCCAATGTCAAACGCAACCAACGCACGCCGAATTCGTTCAGCACGATCTCGGCGCAGCGTTCGGCCAGGGTTTCCACAAGTTCAAAATGGGATTCTTCCACAAACGCGATCAGACGCTTGGCGACTTTCTTGTAGTCAAGCGTATCCTCGATGCGATCGCTTGCCGCCGGCTTACGATTGTCGAACGCCATTTCCAGATCGAGTGCCACGGTCTGGCGAATCTTGCGCTCCCAGTCGTAGATACCGATGACGGTTTCGATGCGCAGGTCTTCGATGAAAACGACATCCATTCAGACGGTCTCCACGGCGGGCAGCGTTTCCAAATCCCAGCGCGGCGCGACCTTGATTTCCGGACCGTCGTGCAATCCGGCGCGCAATCGCAGAGCGCCGGCCAGCGCGATCATCGCGCCGTTGTCGGTGCAGAATTCCAGTCGCGGAAAGTATACTTTGAAGCCATCGCGCTGCGCCGCTTCGGCCAGTCGCGCGCGCAATGTACGGTTGGCGCCGACACCACCCGCGATCACCAGCCGTTCGCAGTTGGTTTGCTCCAGCGCACGCCGGCATTTGATCAGCAGGGTATCGACGATGGCGTCCTCGAATCCACGGGCGATATCGGCCTTGGCGTTCGGCTCGTCCGCATGTGCCTTGTACGCGAGCAGCACCTGGGTTTTCAGGCCGCTGAAACTGAAATCCAGTCCCGGACGGTCCGTCATCGGCCGTGAAAACTTGAAGCGTCCCGGCACACCGGATTCGGCCAGTTTCGCCAGCGCCGGGCCGCCCGGATACGGCAGGCCCATCAGCTTGGCAGTTTTGTCGAAAGCCTCACCGGCGGCGTCGTCGAGCGTGTCGCCGAGCAGGCGGTAGCGACCGATCGCGGCGACTTCGACCAGCATCGAATGGCCTCCGGAAACCAGCAGCGCGACGAACGGCGGTTGTGGCGGGTCGGCTTCAAGCAAGGGGGCCAGCAGATGCCCTTCCATGTGGTGCACACCAATCGCCGGTATATCCAGCGACCACGCCAAGGCGCGGGCACAGGAAGCGCCGACCAGCAAGGCGCCGACCAGACCCGGACCGGCGGTATAGGCCACGCCACCGAGGTCGCTCATGTCGATGCCAG
>JANWJJ010000035.1 GCA_025451955.1 Rudaea sp.
CGCGGTACTCGCGCGCAACGGCGTGGCGACCACCCTGTGGGGACGCGACCCCGCTGCCATTGCGCAGATGGCCGCCACCCGCCGCAACGCGCGCTATCTGCCCGATCTCGAACTACCGCCAACGCTGACGTTGTCTGCCGATCTGGCGGCGAGTGTGCGCGGCGCCGGCGTGGTGTTGATCGTCACCCCGAGTCATGCTTTCGCCACGCTGCTGGATCGACTCACCCCGCATGTTGCGACCGGCACGGGCCTGGCCTGGGCGACCAAGGGCTTCGATCCGGCGTCCGGCCGTTTCCTGCACGAACTCGTGGCCGAACGCCTGCCCGGCACCGCCGCAGCGATCGTCACCGGACCGTCGTTCGCGCGCGAAGTCGCACAAGGCTTGCCGACCGCTGTCACCGTGCATTCGGCGATACCCGCCTTCGCGCAACAAATGGCGCAATTGCTGCATAGTACACATTTTCGCGCCTATACCGGCAGCGACATGATCGGTGCGGAACTCGGCGGCGCGATGAAAAACGTGCTGGCCGTGGCCACCGGCGTGGCCGACGGCATGCAGCTGGGATTGAATGCCCGCGCCGGCATGATCACGCGCGGCCTGAACGAAATGCTGCGGCTGGGCATGGCGATCGGCGCGCGCCCGGAAACCCTGATGGGTCTGGCCGGACTCGGCGACCTCGTACTCACCTGCACCGGCGACTTGTCGCGCAACCGCCGCCTCGGTCTCGCGCTCGGCCGCGGTGTGCCGCTCAAACAGGCTGTCGCAGAGATCGGTCAGGTCATCGAAAGTGTGGAGACTGCCGATACGATCATGCGTCTCGCCAACCATCACGGCCTCGACCTGCCCATCGCCCACGCCGTGCAACGCGTGCTGCGCGAAGACATCACGCCAGCCGAAGGTTTGCGCGAATTGCTCGCGCGCGAGCAGAAGCCCGAGTATCCGCGGTCGTTCGACGCCGGTTAGAACCTATCTCAAAACTACTGCGCTCGACACGTTTTGAGATAGATTCCAGGTAAATATTGCCTAAACCGTGTCCACCACGATCGGCGGCACCGTGCGCGCACGCCAGTAATTGCGCGGCATCATGCCGCGGCTCAACAAGCGCCACGCGATCATGCGCGTGATCCGCAGCACGTCGCGCCACGGCTTGAAATGGCTGGCGCGGCGATTGTCGGCGTAACGCGTTTCGATCGGCACCGACACCACGCGGATGCCACGGCGCGCGGCCTCGATCAGAACTTCACTCTCGAATACAAAGCCATCGTTGGGCATTTGCAGCGCCAACTCGACGATGGCGCGTGGATAAAACCGCTGGCCGCTCTGACTGTCGACGATGCGCTGACCGCAGGCCCACGACACCCAGAAATCGGCCTGCTGGTTGCCAACGCGATTCATGCCGGGCGCGGCATCGCGGCTGCGCAGGCGCGCACCGATCACGATGTGGTGCGGATACTGTGCGGCGGCAGCGAGCAGGCGCGGCAGATCGGCAGCGGCATGCTGGCCGTCGCCGTCCATCGTCAGCACGCCGTCGCAACCGCTTTCCAGGGCGAGGCGAAAACCATCCTGCAAGGCCCGCGCCTTGCCCATTGGCCGGGCATGACGGATGCGTTGCAGCGGCAGATCGGCGATGACTTCACCGGTGCGGTCGGTCGATCCATCGTCCACAATGATGACTTTTCCACAATGCAACAATGCGCCCTGCGCGACGGCGCGGATGGCACGCTCTTCGTTTAGCGCCGGAATTACCACAATCGAGCCGGTGTCGACGGCATTTGCAGCGGTCTGGTCCTTCACTTCGTCCAAGGTAAAATCTCCGTATCCAACATCAGTCCGGCTGCCGCGGCCAGGGTCAGTGCGCCGGGTTGCTTCCGCGCCAGCGCGTGCAGCAAGGGCAGGCTGCGCGCCGCCGGATTGGTCCGATACGCAGCGTGCAGCACGGCCGCTTCCGGCGCAAGTTCCGGCGCGTTGCCCGAGCGCGGCGTCAGGCGCAGCCGCGCGATCGCGCGTACCGATTGCGGCGTCAGCACGAGCGCGACACCGAACGCGGCGGTGCAATCGATCACATCGCGCAGCGGCCCGGTCGCGGCAACGTCGCTGGCCACGAACAGCACTGCGGCCGACTCGGTGTGTGCCAGCAAGGCGGCTTCGAGCAATCCCGCGCCGAAACTCGCTGAACCAGCGCTCAGCGCAGTCGAGCTGCGCATGCAGCCGGTGGCGATGCACCAGTATCCCGCTGCCGCATTGTGCACGGAATTGTGGAATCGGGTCGGCGAGACGGCGCCCGGATCGCGCGCGAGCGTGGCGCAAAGATAATCATTGATCGCCAGATCGCCGTAGGCCGAGGCGAACACGTTCGGCAAATCGCGCGGATCGCGCTGCGCCATTGCGCAGGCCTGCTGGGCCACGTCGAGCGCGAGCAGCACCGATTCCGGCGCGCGCCGACGCTCGGCCGGCGGCAGGATATCCGGCGTTGGCCGCGCAGCGGAAATTGTCGCATTATCCATTTTTCCACAAAGTATGTAGCGACTCGCTTCCCAACCCGGCAAGCCCTGCGCCCAGACGCCGATGCCTTCGACGAAGATTTTCAGCGGCGCGTTCATGCCGGCGCCGCCGCGAATGCCAGACAACAATTATTGCCGCCGAAACCGAAAGAATTCGACAACGCCACGCGCAGCGCGCGTTCGCGGTTGTCGATGACGATCTGCGGGCCGCAGGCCGGATCGAGCGTCTGCGCATTCAAGTTGCCCGGCACGAATCCGCGTTCGAGTGCGAGCAGGGTGATGACGGTTTCGAGGATGCCGGCCGCGCCGAGCGTGTGTCCGCTCCAGGCCTTGGTCGAACTGGCGAGCGTCGTCGCCGGAAACAGGCGCGAAATCAAGACTGCTTCGACCACATCGTTCTGCCGGCTGGCGGTGCCGTGCAGATTGACGTAGTCGACAGCGCCCGGCGCGAGGCCAGCGCGTACCAGCGCCGCGTCGATGGCAAGTTGCGCTCCCAATCCCTGCGGGTGCGGCGCCGACATGTGATGCGCATCGCTGGATTCGCCGTAGCCGATCAGGCACGGTGCGGATTTATCCACAGTTGTACTTTCGAGTATGGCGAAACCGGCGGCCTCCCCCAGCGACAAGCCGCGCCGGTTCGCGTCGAACGGTCGGCACGGTTCGGGCGATACCAGTTCCAGCGCGTTGAAGCCGTACAGTACGCTGGCGCACAGCGCATCCACACCGCCGACGATGGCGGCATCGACGATTCCTGCACGCAGCAAGCGTTCGGCGCTGGCGAACACCTTCGCGCTGGACGAACACGCGGTGGCGATGGTGAGGCACGGCCCGTTGGTGCCGAGTACGGCTTGCACGAAGGCGCCGAGCGCATGAGTCTGATGCACCCGTGAACGACGTTGCTCCGGCGCAAAGCGGCCGTCGGTGTCGAGTTCGCGATAGGCGCGTTCGGTTTCGCCGATGCTTGATGTGGACGTGCCCAGCAGCAGGGCAACGCGCGCCGCGCCGTAGCGCTCGCACACGGCGCGTGCGCGATCGATAAAGCCGTCCTGATTCAAGCCCAGCCAGGCCAGGCGATGTTCGCGCGAATCAAAGTGCGAAAATGCCGTCGGCAGCGCCATCTGTTCGATGCCGGTGACGCGGCCGATCCAGCACGCCAGCGGCGGCGCGCCGAAGTCGTTGTATATAAGTCCACTTTTGCGCATCGCCAGCGCCTGCGCGAGCGCAGCCACCCCACGCCCGGCGGCACAAGTAGCGGTGAAAGCGGTGATGGCGAGCGGGAGAATGCGGGATGACAAGCGAATCGACAGGCCTGAACTAGGCGCCCCAGTATAGTTTCGCATGCGCCGAAACTGCAACGCGCCGCTTCAGGCTGTTACCATTGTTGCGCTTACGGCATAGCCGAGGCATCGACGATTCAATCTTCAGGGAGATTTCCATGTTGCGTTCACGCATTTCGTTGTTGCTGCTCTTGCCCGCACTCTTGCTGCTAATGGCGTTTCGCCAGGTGCCGCTGGTCGATCCCGCACCGATCGCGGTGCCCGCCAAACTCAGCCTCGTGCAAGTCGACAAGGCGGTCAAACAGGCACTGGTCAAGCGCGAATGGTTGATCAATTCCGATCAACCCGGCAAGTTGACCGCAACCTACGCGCGCCGCGATTTCAGCGTGCAGATCGGCATTACCTACGATACGAAACAGGTGCAGATCAAATATCTTGGCAGCAGCAATCTGAAATACGAAGTAAAGAACGGCCAGGCGTGGATCCACAAGAATTATCAAAGTTGGATCCAGAATCTGGAAACCGATATCAGCGGCAATATAGCGATGGAAAACTTCTGACCGTCGCCGTGATCAGCGCGCCGGTGGATAGCGTTGAAGCCTATCTGCACGACTTGCAGGATCGTCTGTGCGCTGCGCTAGAAGCCGTCGATGGCGGCGCGCGTTTTCGCGAGGATGCGTGGACGCGCGCCGATTCCGGTTCCACACTGAGTGGCGGCGGACGCACGCGCGTGCTCACCGGCGGCGCGGTGTTCGAGCAGGCCGGGGTCAATTTTTCCCAGGTCAGCGGCGCGCAGTTGCCAGCGGCAGCGACCGCGCAACGACCGGAGCTGGCCGGACGTGCCTGGAGCGCGGTCGGCGTGTCGCTGGTGCTGCATCCGCAAAATCCCTACGTGCCGACCACGCATTTGAATGTGCGTTATTTCGAGGCGCGCAAGGACGGCGCGGAAACCGTGTGGTGGTTCGGCGGCGGTTTCGATCTGACGCCGTTCTATGCGTTCGATGCCGACATCGTGCACTGGCACACGGTCGCGCGCGATCTGTGCGTGCCGTTCGGCGCCGGGGTTTATCCGAAGTACAAGCAATGGTGCGACGAATATTTTTATCTCAAGCATCGCAACGAAACCCGCGGCGTCGGCGGGGTATTTTTCGACGATCTGAACGCCGACGGTTTCGAGCGCAGTTTCGGTTTCCTGCGCGCGGTCGGCGACGGTTTCCTCGACGCCTATCTTCCCATTGTGGAAAAACGTAAAAATACACTTTTTGGCGAACGCGAGCGCGAGTTCCAGCTTTACCGGCGCGGGCGTTACGTCGAGTTCAATCTGGTTTACGACCGCGGCACCCTGTTTGGTCTGCAATCCGGCGGCCGCACCGAATCCATCCTGATGTCGCTGCCGCCGCGCGTACGTTTCGAGTACACCTACACGCCGGCGCCGGGATCGGCCGAAGCGCGGCTGGCCGATTATCTGCGTCCGCGCGACTGGGTATAGCTCGAAACATTGAGGCGGCGAGAAAACCTCAAACTGGATTCGGCTTGTCCGCCGGCCACACCGCGTGATTCGGATCGAACTCGACTTCGTTGCGTTCAACGCCACGGATACCGAAGCCGCACATCGCCAACGGACCTTCGGCCATTGGCTCCAGGCCGAAGGCTTGTTCGATCTGTACTTCGTTGACGCCGGCGGTGACGAACGCGCCCAGCCCGAGTTCGGTGGCGGCAAGATACAAGATCTGCGACAAGTGGCCGGCATCCAGAATCACCGCGCGATAGGCCTTGGCGTGATTGCGGTACTTCCAGAAATTGCGCACGAAGCGCCCAGTCAAGGCGATCACCACGTGTGCTTGCGCAAAATACGGTTGTCCGCCGAGACAGACTTTGGCCAGCGCGGTGAGTTCGTCGGCGGGCATTTCGCGGATCGGCTCCAGTGCATGCGCGGCCGGATGATAGTGATACAGCCCCGGCGCGATGCTATCGACACGCTGCACCAGCACATACGCTTCCACCGGATGCAGGCCACCTGCCGACGGCGCGCCTTTCTTCAGCAGAAAAATTCCGGGTGCATATTCGTCCACCGCACGCGCGCCGAACGCGCGATACATCGCCGTGCTGAAATCCGCGAAGCTCAGATTTTGCGTCAACTCGTAATTGCGGCAGGTCACGCGCCGCGCCAGCAACGCATCCAGCGCACTCGAACCGGCGGCGCTCAGCGCCTGACGTTGCGCGGGGTCGACCCATTCGCGCACTTGCACCGGCGCATCGCCCAAGCGCTGCAGAAACGTCTGGTCGGTTTCCTCGCCGAAACGCCGCTGCGCCTCGACCGTATCGACGCCGCGCCAGCGCGAATAGCGATGCGCGATCGCGTCCAGTCCGCGCCAGTGCGCATCGCGCAGCGCCTTATCGGCGGCGCGCGCGCCGGTGTCGCCGGTCGCGTCGGCGATCAGCAATTGTTTTTCCAGCAGCGCGTCGAGCACCTCGCGCGGATGCGACTGCGCCAATTCGTCCAGCGACAGCCACTGCTCCGGCGACACCACGCCGAGCACGGCCACTTCGTCCAGCGACAACACCACTTCGGTATCGCGATGCGGCGCCAGCGCAATCCATTCGATCACGCTGCGCAACCCGGTGCCGCCGGTTGCCAGCAGGGCTAGATCGAAGTCCAGCCGTTCGCGCGGTTCGATCATGACGTGGGCGCAGCGACGCACTTGCATGGCAAGTTTCTCCCGAGACGAAAGCGCGTAAGCGTAGGTGTTTGCGGCGGGGTTTAGCAAGGGCTGGACTTTCGATCAGTCGGCACTGGGCCTACAAATCCATGGAGGCATCGCAATGGTCGATCTACCTGTATCCAAAGAATTGATGGTCGCGCTGCTAGGCAAACTGGCCGGCGACGATCACTATCGCTCGCGTTTCGAGCACAACGCCGAAGCCGCATTGGAGGAAACCGGTTTTCCGTCGAATCTGGTCGTGCACTTTCCGACAGAGCAACGCAAACTCGCCGACAAGGCGGAATTTGAAGCTGCACGCAAGCGCTTGACCGGCGAAGTCGTATCGGAATGCCTGTGTATCGTAATTCCTGCCTTACGACTCGATTTCGGCGACGCCAGCAAACAGCGCTCTGCACTCGCTGCCTGAACTTATCTAATGCATAGATGTGACCGGAAAAGCCTTTTCACTTTAATCCGTCGAATGCAATTCTGACTCGTCATCCCAGCGCAACCTGGGATGACGACCTGGTCCAGGCATCTTGACCTCGCGCGCTCGTCGACGTGTCCAAGCGACGCAAAACCTATCGGATTTGTGATTGCTGTCACGAAAGCCGCGCGCCCGTATTCTGCGCTGCGTGCTAGCCTTTTCGTGCCCAATCGATCAACTGATTTGGCTTATCAGGGGGTCACAAATTGGAGCACGTTATGGCTTACTCAGGTTATGTCAGCAAGACCCAAATCATCGATCTTCTTGGCAAGCTCGCCGACGACGATGGTTATCGCAGCCGGTTCGAGCGTAGTCCGGAAACCGCGTTGGCGGAATTGAATTTTGTTCCGGGCAGCTTTTCCGGTTTTCCCGGCAGTCGGACGAATTCCAGCATGCTTGCTGACAAGACTGTGTTTGCGACCGCACGCAAACGCATGGTCGATGAAGTCGCTGGCGAGTGTTTGTGCATGATCATCCCCAGTTTCAGACTGGATTTCGGCAATCAGAATCAGTCTGTCTCCGCGGCGATGCGGTAGCTTTCGAAACCGGGCCGGCTTTGCGCCGGCCCCGGCACAAGTCTTGCTAGTAACTTCCCCGGGTCAAGTTAGCCGCGAATGCGGCATGCTGTGTCCAATTCCACAATCACCTTAACAGAGGAAAGTTATGACCGGTCAGAAAGTTACCAAAACCCAAATGCTGGATTTGCTGGGTCGGCTAGCAAATGACGACGGATTTCGCGATCGCTTCGAGAAAAACCCATCCGCGGCACTAACTGAAGCCGGCATACCGCCGAATCAAATCAAGGGATTTCCAGAAGATCATACACGGCCCGGAAAACTCGCTCCCAAAGTTGACTTTGAGAATGCGTGTAAGCGGCTTAACAATCAGGTTGGCGAAGAATGTCTTTGCATGATTATTCCGGGCTTACGCTTGGATTTTGGAGATCACAATTAAAACGCTTTAATTTACTCTCGAATACGTTGTCATCTACACGAACGCGAAGATTTATTTCGATCCTTTTGCCTTGAATCAGCAGCAAAAATGGGTTCTTGTTTTCGCGAGAATGACGACGATGTTGGTGCTTGTTCAGATCATCTTTAGTTCAAGCTATGCAGCGCTTGAAGCCTCTTGTTGATCGCTGAATTTTTTTGCGCATTGGGCCATACTTCCTCAAACGCATGTAGTGATTTTTTGGCTTCCTCGGTATTACCGGTGTCATATGCGAGTTCAGCCGTGCGCAACAGAGCAAGATCTGATTGCACGATATTAAACGACGTCACGAATTGTTCAAAGCCGTATTCTGCGTAAGCACGACCGCGATGCTTGGCGAGCCAGCGGGCTTGGTCCAACGCCTGCGGCTTTTCGCGATTGCTTACATAAGCGTCCAGCAGCGCAACATGAGTAACAAACAGTTCGTGCCCGTTGATTAATGGTTGAAGCAAACCAGTTGCCTGGGCTGACTGTCCCCCAGCACGCAACAATTCTGCTTTAACGACCAAAGATAAATTTCGCAACACTGGCTCATCAGTCTGCGGCGATACATGCTCTATCTCTCCCAGCAACTTGATTGCGGATTTGATCTGGCCGTTATGTGCCAACAGATAGATCGCAAAAAGCGATTGAAAACGCGATTGTTCTGCGTCCAATGCATTGTCCACCTTATTTTTCAATCCTGCGTCAACAAATTGCATTAGCTCTTGTGGGGGAACATTGTCGAACTCGCTGCGCAAGCTAAGTTCGACACCCAGCACACGTTGTTGAATTAGTGCGTCCATGCCATCCGCTTCATGCTTGGCGGCATTCAGCAAAATTTCTGCATCGCGCCAGCGACCCTGATCCGCAATCACAGCGACTCGTATTAGCTGCGTACCCAAATCATCAGTTGGTATTCCAGACGGCTTGCTTCTCTTCAAAAGCTCGTCAGTGCGATTGAACTGACGTTGCGCCGCATAAACAAGGGCATAGTAATCGTTCCTAGCAATACCTGCGTCTGCAGCCAGCTGAAAATTCTTCGCGGATTCGGCATAGCGTTCGTCCGCCAAATAAAGAATCCCCAGCAGGTATACACCCGCGCCACGGTTAGCGTTCTGGGGTGGAATATTGAGTTTTGCGGCTGCAATGGCATCCGTGTAATCGTTCGCGCACCACGCGTAATACGAATATGGACCGTTCGCCAAGTAGAAGTCAGGATACAGATGGGTCAATAGTTTCCATTTCTGCATTCGTGAACTTGGCGCTATTAACGTCGCCTGCCAAGCATCGGCCAGCAAACCGTCGCGTGCCGACAAACGGTTTGGCGCAATTAATGCCAATTCGATTTCTTTGAGTGCCGCGGAATTTCGCCCAGCATTGAGCAATACACGCGCAATGACCAGATGCGCCGTCGCGAACTGCGGATCGAGCTTGACGGCATCGAGGTAGTAGGCCATCGCATCTTTCATGTTGCCGGTGAAATACGCGTGCTGCCCCAGCGCATACGCCCGCAACGCATCCAGATTCCCGGTCGCCACATGATCCAGCGGCTTCGACTGCTCCGATACCGAGGCCAGGGCTTCGCCCAGACGCCGGCGCAGATTCTTGTCGATTGTGTCGATTGAGGGCAGCACGGAATTGATGCCATTGCCGTCGACGGTTTCGGTGTAGACGGTGGTCTGGGTTTTCGGGTCGATCACTTCGGCGGTGACACGCACGCGGCCGCCGACTTCGGCGACGGTGGGCAGGATCAGCGCGCGGGCGCCGTCACGGATCGCCACTTCGCTGCCGATGACGCGATCGACCGGTGTCTTGACCGGATCGCGCTGCATCAGCGCGACGGTGTCGCGGGTCTTCAGTTCGGACAACACATTGATGTAGGGCGATTGTTCCAGACCGAGGCGAAACGCGTTTTCCAGCGACTCGTTGAGGATGGTCTGATTGGTGAGGTTTTTCAGGTCGCCCACGACAACCCAATCGCGGTTGGCGAAGGCGATGGCGGGCGGACTGCGCAGGGCAAAATACGCAGGCGTTGCAATCGCCGCAATCAGGATGGCCAGTTCCAGCGCCAGCACGCCCGGCCGCCGCCACCACGGCACTTCGCGATACGCCTTGCCGCTGTAAGCCGGACGCGCGAGTGGCGCGATGCCGGATTCGCCAACTTCGTATACCGCTACCGGTTCGGCCACGCCCTTGAACAGGTAGCGGCCATGCGCGCGCCATTGCAGCGGCTGCCCCGCAGGCAGTTCGCCCTGCGCGCGATGCGCCAGGGTGTGGGCGATGCCCGAAAGCAGAATCTGCCCGGGCAGGGCCAGGCTCATCAAGCGTGCGGCGACCGACTTGACCAGACCTTCGAGTTCCACGGGTTTTGCGCCGCGGGCGATGTCGTCGGCGCGGTTTTCCCATAGCACCACATCGCCGACGTGAATGCCGATGCGCGCGCGCAAGGGCAGGAATTCCGTCTGACCGAGTTCGCGCAACTGGCGCTGGTATTCGAGCGCAAACGCCACGGCCTGGATCGGGCGCTCGAACAGCAGCAGAAAGCCGTCGGTCTTGTCGATCTCGCGGCCGCCGTGGAGATAGAGCAGATCGCGCGAATGGCGATCGAGCTGGTGCATGAATTCGGCAGCGCCGCGATCGCCAAGCTGCTGCACCAGGGCGGTGCTATCGACCAGATCGCAGACCACAAGCGTGCGTAGCAAGGGCGCTGGCGCGAGCGCGGGTCGAGCCGGTGCTATCGGCTCAGGCTGCTGCGGATGCTCGGTCGGAATCGCGTTCATCGTGCTCTTGGTCAATCGCGCGGCCAGCGCAGACGCGGCCAGCTTGCGACGCCGCCGCACGGGCAGATTTTGCGCCTATTGGCGGGCTGGTGCCAGCACCGCGCGCGGATCAGGCGTGCACGTTCCAGGTATTGCTGCCCTCGCTCTTGGCGCGGTAGAGCGCGGCGTCGGCCTGGCTGTACCAGACCGACCAGTCGGCCGCCGCGGTACACAGGCTGGCACCGACGCTGACCGTGACAGTCAGGGTTTCGCTCGGCGTGGCAAAGCGCAGCGCACGCACCGCCGTGACGATGCGTGCGGCCAGGGCTTCGAGTGCACCGGCATCGTCGATCTGCGCGAGCAGGGCGAATTCGTCGCCGCCGAGGCGGCAGGCCAGATCGCAAGACGCGGCCAGTTGGCCGACTTCTGTGGCAACTGCGCGCAATACATCGTCGCCGATCAGGTGGCCGTGGTGATCGTTGATGAGTTTGAAATGATCCAGATCGACCAGCAGCAAGACCAGATGCATGCCGCCGACACGGCGTTCGTCGATGGTTTCCAGATATTCGTACAGCCCGCGGCGATTGGTCATGCCGGTCAATTCGTCGGTGCGCACCAGACGGTTGGCGGTTGACAGCAAGGTTTGGGTCTGGCGCAGCGAGTCGAGCGTAGCGAGCAAATCCTGGTTGCGGCGTTTGAGATTGGCGATCAGGCTTTGTTCGCTGGCAACCAAGTAGGTGAACGAGCGGCGCATGAACTGCGCGAGGATGGCCGGCTCGGTTTCGAGCAGATGATCGAAGGCCGGATATTCGATCGTGCGCAGACTGCACGGCGTATGCGCCACCGCGCCGGCTACGCGCGCATGGTTGCCGATGAACAAGGCGAGTTCGCCGAAGAATTCGCGCGCACCGAGTACCTTGTGCGGCTGGCCGTCGCCGAATTCGAGGCGGATTTCGCCGCTCTCGATCACGTACATGCTGCGGCCGATCTCGCCCTTGCGGAACAGGGTTTCGCCCGCGTCGATCCGGCAGCTGGGACCGGCGCCGCACAGCACGCGGAATTCGACTTCGGACAACTGGCGCGGCAACGGCGCCGCGCGCGGCTTCGACGGTGTTTCGGCGCCACCGGCAGGCGGCGCGGAAGGCTGTGTGGACACGGCCCTGTACTCCACGGTATCCATTTCGGCCCGCCATAGTACCGCATGCGCGCTGGCGCATCACGAACGAATAGCCGTCCGGATTGCCGGGAGCCCGCGCCGCCGGCAATCGCTGCGAATCCTCAGGCGGCGCTGGCGTGGACCACCTGCGCGCGCTGGAATTGTTCTTCCTCGGTCGAACCTTTCAGCGCCACGGTGGACGACTGGCTGCCCTGGATTGTCTGCGTCACCGTATCGAAATAACCGGTGCCGACTTCGCGCTGATGCTTGACCGCCGTGAAACCGCGGTCGGCGGCAGCGAATTCGGCTTCCTGCAATTCCACGAACGCGCTCATCTGGCGACGCGCATAACCGTGGGCGAGGTTGAACATCGAATAGTTGAGCGCGTGGAAACCGGCCAGCGTGATGAATTGGAACTTGTAGCCGTAGCTGGCGATTTCCTTCTGGAAGCGCGCGATCGTCGCGTCGTCGAGATTTTTCTTCCAGTTGAACGACGGCGAGCAGTTGTAGGCGAGCAGCTTGCCCGGGAACTTCTTGTGGATCGCTTCGGCAAACGCACGCGCGAAGGCCAGGTCGGGCTTGCCGGTTTCACACCAGACCAGATCCGCATACGGCGCGTAGGCAAGACCGCGGCTGACCGCTTGATCCAGACCCTTGTGCGTCTTGTAAAAACCTTCGACGGTGCGTTCGCCGGTGATGAACGGCTGGTCGTTGGCATCGATGTCGGACGTCACCAGATCGGCGGCTTCGGCGTCGGTGCGCGCGACCAGCAAGGTCGGTACGCCCATGACGTCAGAGGCCAGGCGTGCGGCGACCAGCTTTTCGACCGCCTCGCGCGTCGGCACCAGCACCTTGCCGCCCATGTGCCCGCATTTCTTCACGCTGGCGAGTTGGTCCTCGAAATGCACGCCGGCCGCACCGGCCTCGATCATCGCCTTCATCAACTCGAACGCGTTGAGCACGCCGCCGAAGCCGGCTTCGGCATCGGCGAGAATCGGTTGCAAGTAGTCCACGCTGTCGTCGCCTTCGGCATGATTGAGCTGATCGGCGCGCAGCAAGGTGTTGTTGATGCGCTTGACCACTTGCGGCACCGAGTTGACCGGATACAGGGATTGGTCCGGATACATTTCGCCGGCCACGTTCGCATCGGCCGCCACCTGCCAGCCGGAAAGATAGATCGCCTTGAGCCCGGCCTTGACCTGCTGCATGGCCTGATTGCCGGTGAGCGCGCCGAGCGCGTTGACGAAATCCTCGGTCTGCAGGTAGCGCCACAACTTTTCGGCGCCGAGTTTGGCCAGCGAATGCTCGACCGGCACGGTGCCGCGCAGACGCACGACTTCTTCCGCCGCATACGGGCGGGTCACACCTTTCCAGCGGGGATTGTTCTGCCAGTCGATCTTGATCTGTTCGGCGGAGGGGAGCGTGGTTTTCATCGTGAATCCTCGTGGGTGTGGATATACAATGTGGACAATGCAACGTTGTGGATAATGTCTGTCTGGAATGTATCGTCTGCAATCAGGCAAGCCGCGCGTAGGCCGGCAGGGTCAGGAAATCGGCAAGTTCGGGCGCATGGGTGAATTCGGCCAGCATCCGCGCCGCTTGGATAACGCGGCTCTGACCGGGCAGACCGTGATCCGGCAGGCGCTCACCAATGCGCAGGATGGCGCGGTCGAAAAGAGCAAAGTCGATCGGCGTGCCGTCATCGAGCGCCAGTCGCGGCCCGGCCGGCGCCCCGCCCGCCGGAAGATCGGAATGATGCAGCCATTGCCACAACTGCGCGCGTGAGATTTCCGCGGTGGCGGCGTCTTCCATCAGGTGATGAATCGGCACACAACCGAGGCCATCGAGCCACGCGGCCAGATAGCGCACGCAGACGTCGATATTGTTGAGAAAGCCGGCGCGCGTGATCGTACCGGCAGGCGCGGCGATCAAGGCGTCGCGCGTGACGTGTACATCCGCACGCGCGACGCCAAGCTGGTTCGGCTCCGGCATTTGCGCGTCGAAAATTTCGCGTGCGACCGGAATCAACCCCGGATGCGCAACCCAGGTGCCGTCGTGACCGGCAACGGCTTCGCGCAGTTTGTCGGCGCGCACGCGCGCCAGCGCGGCGTCATTCGCCTGCGTGTCGCCGGAAATCGGAATCTGCGCCGCCATGCCGCCCATCGCGAATGCGCCGCGGCGATGGCAGGTCTGGATCAGCAATTCGGAATAATTTTTCAGGAACGGCACGGTCATGCCGACCTGGCCGCGTTCCGGCAACACCCGATCGCGATGCCGGCGGAAAGTTTTGATGTACGAGAAAATGTAATCCCAGCGTCCGCAATTCAGGCCGACGCAACGCCGATGCAACGCGTGCAGGATTTCATGCATCTCGAACGTGGCGGGCAAGGTTTCGATCAGGACAGTGACTTTGATCGTGCCGATCGGCAATTCGATTCGGCGTTCGGCGAATTCGATGACTGCATCCCACAACGCCGCTTCACGATGGCTTTGCAGCTTGGGCAAATACAGATACGGGCCGCGCTCGCGAGAATGCAACGTTTTCCCATTGTGGAAAATGTACAGACCGAAATCGAACAACGCGCCGCTCATCGCTTCGCCATCAACCAGCGCATGCTTTTCCGGCAGATGCCAGCCGCGCGGGCGCAACATCAGCACGGCGGGGTCCGGATTCAGGCGGTATTCGCGCCCGTCCGGCGTGCGGAATTCGATCGTGCCGGCAACCGCATCGCGCAGATTGATCTGGCCTTCGATCAGGTTGTTCCAGGTCGGCGCGGTGGAATCCTCGAAATCGGCCATGAACACGTTCGCGCCGGAGTTGAGCGCGTTGATGATCATCTTGCGATCCACCGGCCCGGTGATCTCGACACGGCGGTCGCGCAGGGCGGCGGGAATTTCCGCCACCTGCCAATCCGATTCGCGGATGGCGCGGGTTTCGGGCAGAAAGTCCGGCAACTCGCCCGCATCGAACCGCGCCTGGCGTACCCGGCGCGCCGCCAGCAAGTCCAGGCGGCCGGCGTCGAAATGGCGGTGCAATTCGGCCAGAAACGCCAGCGCGTCTGCACTCAATATCGACTCAAAACCGCGCTGCACGGGGCCAAACAAGCGTACCGGCTCGGGGCCGGGATGTTCCGGGACAAGGTATTCCGCTGCTGCCGACATGGGCTGACGCCTTGTGAATGTTGCAAGGCAGCAGACTAAGCTCGTAAATCAGTATTTGACAAACTGAATGTTTCAATCTATTAAATTGACATTGTCAAATCTATGTTAATCTCTTGAATGGCGAAGCAATGTCGAACGCACGTTTGAAACCCGAGGCCGTATCCAAACGCGCGCGCGCCAAGACCAAGCCGCGCCGCAAGGGCAAGATTCCCGTAACGACCGCGCGGTTCTACTACAAGGGAAACCGGATCAAGCAATTGCGCGCGTTCTGTTATGCGGTCAAGTTCGGCAGTGTGGCGCGCGCCGCCGACGCCCTGTTTCTGTCGCCATCTTCGGTCAGTTTGCAGCTATCTGCCTTGGAAAATGAGCTTAACGCACGATTACTGGAACGCACCCGACCGCGTCTGGCACTGACGCCGGAGGGCCAGATGCTCTACGACCTGGCCCGCCCGCTGGTCGAGGGCATGGAAAATCTGGATCAACAGTTTCGCGGCCAGCGCCAGGGCATGGACGCGGGCGAGGTGAATATCGCTGCCGGCGCCTCGACCATCCAGTATCTGCTGCCGCCGCTGGTGCGCGACTATCGCGAAAACTTCCCCGAGGTGCGCCTGCAACTGGCCAATGTCACCGGCAAGGATGGCTTGGCCCTGCTGCGTTCGGATCAGGTCGATTTCGCGGTCGGCTCGATGCTCGACGTGCCGCACGATCTGTCCTACGCACCGGTGCACTGGTTCGATCCGATGCTGATTCTGCCGCTGGATCATCCGCTGGCGGAAAAAGACGATATCGCACTGGAGGATCTTTCACCCTACGGATTGATCCTGCCGCCGCAGCGCCTGACGACGTACCGATTGGTCGATTTGGTATTCCAGCAGCGCAACGTGCCGTATCGCGTGGCGATCGAAGTCGGCGGCTGGGAAGTCATCAAGCAATACGTGGCGATGGGTTTGGGTATTTCCATCGTCACCGGCATCTGCATCAACGACACGGATCGTGGCCGCCTCGCCGTGCACAATATGCGGCGTTATTTTCCACAGCGCAGTTACGGCGTGGTCGTGCGCAAGGGCAAGTATTTAAGCCCGCAGGCGCGTGCCTTTATCGAGCGCATCAAGCCGGGACTGTTCCTGCGCGGCAATTACGACGAGCCGGGGCATTCGGAGCGTTAGGAAAGAACTGAATAACCTCGCTGTCATCCCGGCGAAAGCCGGAATGACGAGCAAAATCACAGGTTCCCTAGAAAACCTCTGCCTAAACCGTGCCGCGATTCTTGCCCTGCCACGGCGCATAAATTTCCCGAATCCGCACCATATCGGCGTCGAGGTCGTCGCCGGGATGCAGCAGTGGGCCGAAGCCGACGATCTTTTCCGGATAGTGAAAGTATACAATCTGGATCGGCACGCCGGCTTCGCGCGCGATGCGCCAGAATCCACTTTTCCACTCTTTGACTTTCTTGCGCGTGCCCTCGGGCGCGATTGCCAGCCAGAAACGCTCGTGCGTCTCGAACTCGCGGCGCATCGCGCCAACCACGCCATGCGCGGCCTTGCGGTCGATGGCGATGCCGCCGAAGCTTCGCAGCAATAGGCCGAGCGGCCAGAAAAACGCTTCGCGCTTGCCGATAAAATGGACGTCCAGACGCAAACCGACCTTGAACAACAGGCCCCAGACCACATCCCAGTTGCTCGAATGCGGCGCGGCGATCACGACCATTTTCGCCACGTTCGGCAACTCGCCGGCCATGCGCCAGTCGCAGCGGGCAAGAATCCAGCGGCAGATACACGCAGCGACCGACGGTGCGAATTGCGGCGCCGAGGCGGGCACGGGCGGGAAGCGCAGCACGTTCATTCCAGACTCCAACCTTTGCCGCGGCCCTGCTTGTGTTGCGCGCGTTTCTTTTTCGAAGCGATACGGCGTTCTTTCGAGGCGCGCGTCGGTTTGGTCGCTACGCGCTTTTTCGGCACATGCAGCGCCGCGCGCACGATGTCGGCGAGACGTTCGCGTGCGTCTTCGCGGTTACGTACCTGATCACGAAAGCGGCTGGCCTGGATCACCAGCACGCCATCGGCGGTGAGACGGCGATCGCGGCGCGCCAGCAGACGTGCACGCAAGGGTTCGGGCAGCGCAGACGATTGCGCGACATCGAAACGCAATTCCACCGACGAGGCAACCTTGTTCACGTTCTGTCCACCTGGACCCGACGCGCGCACGAAACTTTCCACAAGTTCGCTTTGTGGAATTTGGATATTGGCGGTGACGTGCAGCATCAGTCGCGAAAATTCTCGAACTGCAAGGGCATGGTGATATCCGAACCGCGCAGCAGCGCGATCGCCGCCTGCAAGTCGTCCTTTTTCTTGCCGACGATGCGCAACTTGTCGCCCTGGATCTGGGTCTGCGCCTTCAGACCGGAATCCTTGATGCGCTTGACGATGTCCTTGGCCAGCGCCTGATCAATGCCCTGCTTGAGCGTGACTGTCTGACGCGCCGTGGCCAGATTGATTTCCGCATCGGCAATCTCGGCGCAGCCGATGTCGATATGTCGCGCCGCAAGACGTTGCTTGAGAATGTCGAGCATCTGCTTGAGCTGAAACTCGGCCTGCGCCTTGAGTACCAACGTGGATTCGCCCTCGCGCTCGAATACCGCGCCGGTGCCCTTGAAATCGAAGCGGGTGGCCAACTCGCGATTGGCCTGATCCACCGCATTGGTCAACTCGTGCAGATCGAGTTTGGATACGACGTCGAACGATGGCATTGGCGCAAATCTCCCTGGATCGCGTGATTCTAGCAGTTGAGCGCGCCGGTCCAATCGAAATGCGCGAGCACGCGCTGCCATTCTGCACCGAGCGGCGCTTCAAGGCACAGACGTTCGCCGCTACGCGGATGCGCGAACTCGATGCGCCCCGCGTGCAACAACATGCGGTGCATGCCCAAGTGGATGCGCCAGAGCCGGTTGTGATCGCCGCGTCCGTGGCTGGTGTCGCCGACGATGTGGTGCGAGACGTGATGGAAATGTTTGCGGATCTGGCGGTAGCGGCCGGTTTCGGGCAACGCTTCCACGAGGGCGTAACGTTGTTCGGGATAGCGACCCATCTCGATCGGCAGCGTCGCCGTCGCCAGTGTGCGCCAGCGCGTCAATGCCGGCTTGCGCGGACTGCGTTCGCGCACGTCCGACAATGGATAGTCGATGACGCCATCAGGTTCCGGCCAGCCGCGCACCACCGCGAGGTAGCGCTTGGTCACATCGCGCGCCATGAACAGGCGCCCGAGTTCACCGGCGACTTCGCGCGACTTCGCCAGCAGCAGCACGCCCGACGTCGCACGGTCGAGACGGTGCGCCAAATACAGATTCGCGCCGGACTGCTCCTTGATTCGGTCAAGCAGGAAGTCGGTTTCGTCGTTGGCGATCTTGCTGCGATGGACGAGCAGGCCAGCCGGCTTGTTCACCGCCAGCAGATCGGTGTCTTCGTAGATGATTTCGATGGATTCCTGCGCCGCCATTTCGGTCATGAAGAATTCACCGCCGCAGGCCTTCGAGAAAATCCGCCGGTGTTGTAATGATCACGCCGTGAAACGGATGCAGGTCGAGCAAATCACGATCGCTGCTTACCAGAATGCCCGCTCCGCAGGAAACGGCCAGCGCGAGGAACTTATCGTCCTTCGGATCGCGGCAAATCTTGACGCTTTTGCGCACGTCGCAAGACGTCGTGACTTTCCGGCAGAGATCGAGAAACGCGCCACGCTCGCCGCGATCGAGATAGCGGTCGAACTTCGCACGCAGCAATACGGTTTCGAACTCTTGCAGCGTGTCGGGCGACGTGCAGATTTCATGGCTCGCGAGCGCCTTGCGAAAAGCGAGCGCCGGCGTCGATTCGACGCGCAGCGCCGCACTGACCAACGTGCTCGTGTCGAATACGACGCGCTCAACTAAGCGCATTGACCATCCGACTCACATCGGCGTCCGTCAGTTTCTTCGCCGAAGCGGAAGTCTTGCCAGCCGCGCGCGCGCGATAGGCGTCGTAGGCTTTCACTGCGGCAGCGCGGTGATCGCGCCCTTCGACCAACTCCTGCATGTCTGCTGGCGAAACGAGGAACGCAACCGGACGCCCGCGGCGCGTGATTGTCACCGGTTCGCGTTGCGCGGTATCCAGCAGTTCGCCGAAGCGGTTCTGCGCCTCGACCGACGTCAAGGTTTTCATACGACACCTCACCTGAACAAGACAATATACGGATATTAGCTAATTCAGGGATTTCGTGCCACCGCTTCGGGCATTCTCGCATTGCGCTCTATATTTTCACTGCGTCCGCGAGTCATTCCATGACGTGACCGGCTTGGATCGCTGGATCAACGCGCTCGCCGCCACGCAATGACGAACGCCACCGCACTGATTGCCAGCGCGATCCACGCCGACACCGGCACATGCAGCCATTGCGCGCCGTGCGTGTCGAAGGCGTAGAGCAGGGCGGCGCTGAGCAGTGACGCAGCGGCGAGTGGCAACACGGCGAGTTGACGACGTTGCGCGCGGGCGAGTCGTTCGCGCTGTTCAATTTCAACGGCACGCGCTACATCGAAATCGCCGGCCGCGGCTTTCTTCAGATACGTGTGCAGGAGTTCCGGCATCTCCGGCGCCGCCGCGATCCATTCCGGCAAACGCGCGCGCAGCTTGGCGAGCACGCGGCGCGGGCTGTGGCGTCGACGCAAAATGTCGGATAGCACCGGTTTGGCCGTCGCCCAAATATCGATCTTCGGATGCAGACTGCGGCCGATACCTTCGATGTTCAGCAAGGTCTTTTGCAGCAGGATCAACTGCGGCTGCAAGGTCAGCTCATAGCGGCGCGCGACGGAAAACAGTTTCGCCACGACTTCGCCCAGCGAAATTTCCGCCAGCGGACGTGTGAAATACGGCTCGCATACGGTGCGTACTGCAGCTTCGAGTTCGTCCACGCGCACATACGCGGGAACCCAGCCCGCCGCCAAATGCAAGGCGGCGATGCGTTTGTAATCGCGCTCGAACATCGCCATGAAATTTTCGGCCAGCCAATACTGGTCGCGTTCGGGCAACGAACCCATGATGCCGAAATCCAGCGCGATGAAACGCGGATTTTCACGGCGCGTGGCGTCCACCCAGATATTGCCTGGATGCGCGTCGGCATGGAAAAAATTGTCGCGGAACACCTGGGTGTAGAACAGACGCACGCCTTTTTCCGCGAGCGCGATACGGTCGATGCCGGCAGCGTCGAGCGCCGCCAGATCGTCGACGCCGATACCGCGCACGCGCTCCAGCGTCAGGACCGACGTCGTTGTGTGCGACCAGAAAACCTCGGGCACGATCAGATCATCGCCTGCGGCAAAATTGCGCTTGAGCAGACTGGCGTTCGCGGCTTCGCGTTGCAGGTCGAGTTCGTTGACCAGGGTGGTTTCGATTTCGGCGACGATGTCGCGCGGACGGATCTTGTCCGCCGCCGGATGCCAGCGTTGCGCCAGTTCGCCGAGCGCGCGCAACAACTCGATGTCGGCGGCGATGCGCGCGTGGATGCCCGGCCGCAATACCTTGACCACGACTTCGCGATCGTCGGACAAACGCGCGGCGTGTACCTGCGCGATCGAGGCCGATGCCAGCGGCGTCTCGTCGAACAATTTATATAATGTCGCTACTGGCGCGCCCAACGCGGATTCAACGGCGGCGCGTGCCTGTGCGCCAGGAAACGCCGGCACACGATCCTGCAACAGCGCCAATTCGTCAGCAATATCGGCGGGCAGCAGATCGCGGCGAGTGGAAAGAATCTGGCCAAACTTGACGAAGATCGGCCCAAGTTCGATCAGGGCCAGGCGCAGGCGCGCGCCGCGCGTGAGTGCGGCAATATCGGCGCGTGGCTTGCGCAGCAGCGGTCGTAGCCATTTCAGCGGACGAAACAGGTGCGCGCCTTCGACGAGATCGTCGAGCCGGTAACGCACCAAGGTCGCGGCAATGCGCAACAGACGCGGCAATTGACGCAGCGACGTCATGCGGCATCTCCGCGTGCGAGTCGCGCAATGCGCGCTTCGAGGCGCTCGGCGCGTTCGCGCAACGCATCCACGTCATCGAGGAATTGTTCCATTTCTGCCGGCGCGATCAAATCGCGGCTTTCCTCGCGCAGATAGTCTGCCGTGTCCTGCGCCAGCGCCTGCACGGATTCCCGGCTCCAGCCAAACGCGCGATGCAGCGCACGCGCCAGCGGCACGCCGAGCACATCGCCGAAGGTTTGCGCGAACGCTTCTTCGATGTCGGGCTGAAAATCACGCAACAATTTTTCCACCCGGCGCGCTAGTTCAGCGTCGCCGGAAATATCCAACTTGCCCGATGGCAGGGACGAATCGTCGCTGCGACGCAGTACCATCGCGGCCAGACTGGCGGGCGATGCACGCAGGTTCAGATCGCTGCCGGCATCCCAATGTGGTCCGACGCACAGGCGGCCTTCGCGCACGCTGATGGCAAGCGCGAGATTCACGTTCCGCAATTCGATGCCGATGCGGCGGCCTTCCAGCGCACCTAGCCGTGCGCGCGTTTCCACATCCAACGCCAGCGCACGGTTGAGCGCGCCTTCGAGCAGACGACCGAGACGGGCCAGCAGCGGGTTGGGTTGGCGGATTGGATCGACACTCATGCCGCCGATTCTAACGGGTCGCACTCAACTGCGCCGCTGCATCCGCTCGCGCGCGAGATATTGCGACAACCGCGCCAGGCCTTCGGCCATGCTCACGCGCGGCGCGTAGCCGAGATCGCGGCGCGCCGCGGCGATGTCGAACCAGTGCGCGGTCGACAATTGTTCGACCGTGAACCGGGTCAGCGGCGGTTCGTTCTGGATGCGCAAGGTGGTGTAGATCGTCTCCAGCGCCGCGCCGAGAAATTTCGCCAGGCCCAGCGGCAGGCGCCGTGTCTCCGGCGGAAATCCATCGGCCTTGAGCCAGGCGTTGATCAATGCCTCGTGCGTGATCGGCTCGCCCTGACTGATGAAGTATACTTTTCCTGCAATCGGCGAACCGACGTCGAGTTTGTTCAACGCCAGAACATGCGCTTCGGCGGCATTGTCCACCACCGTGGTATCGATTTTCTTGGGTTTGTCGCCGATCAGACGCAGACGTCCGGCGCGCGCCTGTTTGAGAATACGCGGCAGCAGATTTGGGTCGCCCGGACCCCAGACGAAATGCGGACGCAGCGCCACTGTCGCCAGTTGTGCGCCGTTTGCGGCGAGCACGCGCTGTTCGGCCAAGGCCTTGGTCTGCGCATAAGCCGAACTGAAATGCGTGGCGTAGGGCGCGGATTCGTTCACGCCTTCCAGATCGCCGCCGTTGTGCACCACGCTCGGGCTGGAGGTGAACACAAGTTTGCGGATCTTGTTCAACTCGCACGCCGCCAGCACATTGTCGGTGCCGCGCACATTGGTTTCGTAGTAATCCTCAAGCTTGCCCCAGGCGCCGACTTTGCCGGCGCTGTGCACGATCGCATCCATATCCTTGCTGGCGGATTCGACCATGTCGAGATTGGCGATATCGCCGATGCGCTGTTCCACTTTCAGCGCATCCAGCGCCGCGTAGCGATTGCGATTGAACGCGCAGACCTCGTGTCCGGCCGCGACGAACTGCTTGCAGATCGCCTGACCGAGAAACCCACCGCCGCCTGTGACAAGGATTTTCATGCGCCGATTGTAGCCATTCCCGACACGCGCAAGCGTGATTGGTTCGAGGCTAAGCCGCGGATCGCGCCATTGCCCGTTAGCCGTCAGCCGCCATCCTTGACCGGAAACGTCTGCACGTCGTCTTTGGCGGGCGCGGCGTTACGCTGTTTCACATGCATGGCGCCGCAGACATAAGCCTCGAAATTCTGCGATCCGTTCTGCGGCTCGCTAGTGGCCTTGATCGTGTCGGCGGGAATGCCCGCGGCCTGGTTGCGCGCGAGAGTTTCGAGTTCATCGCGGACTTTCAATTCCGAGCGGTGGTAGAACGCGATCTTGTCCGTCACCGACACGCTGACCGATCCCGCATCGCGGCAACCGGCGACATTGCCATCGTAGGCCACGCGCACCGCGCCACCGCTGTAGGTCGGCTTGACCCAGGTGCAGGCCGATAGCGCCAGCGCGGTTGTCGCAAAGGCAAAAAATACAATTTTTTTGATCGGCTTCATGGGACACGCTGACCGCAGCGGATAGTGTGGCCATCCTAACCCCGCCGGCGCATCAATGCACGGGCCGGGCTTCGCTGTCGCACGCCCGTATTTCGCCGATGTTCAGCGTGAACGCACACGCCGGGATCCGGCGGCGCAGCAAGTCAACGCATCCGCCAATTCGCGCTAGACTGCGGGCTTTCCGGAGTCTGCCGATGCAACGCATTCTCGTCACCGGCGCCAATCGCGGATTGGGCCTGGAGTTTGCCCGCCAATTGCTCACGCGCGGCGCGCGCGTCTTCGCCACCTGCCGCCATCCGGGCAAGGCGCTGGCCTTGACCGGGCTCGCCGCCGCGCATCCGGGCCGCCTGACCGTGTTGCCGCTGGAACTGGCCAGCGAGCGCTCGATCGCCGAACTCGTGCGCGAAGTCGGCGCGCTCACCGACGCGCTCGACGCGCTGATCAACAATGGCGGCATGCTGGTATCCAGTGAACGCTACGGCACGATCGCGGCCAAGTCGCTGAGCGATTCGTTTGCCAGCAACGTCGCCGGCCCGTTGCTGCTGACCCAGGCACTTTCTCCACTTCTGGAAAAAGCAAAAAATGCGAAAGTGATGAACCTGTCGTCGCGGCTTGGTTCGCTCGCCCTGACGACGGCTTTCGGCACCCCGAGTTATGCCATCAGCAAGGCGGCGCTGAACATGGTCACGCGCCAGCTCGCGGCGACATTCGCGCCACACGGCATCACCGCATTCTGCGTCAGCCCCGGCTGGGTCAGCACCGACATGGGCGGCGCCAACGCTCCAGTCACGCCGCACGACGCCGTCGCCGGATTGCTCAAGGTGCTGGATGCAGCAACGCCTGCAGCAGCGGGGCAGTTTGTTGACTATACCGGCGCCGCCATCGATTGGTGAGACGCGATCGCCGCATCGAGAAACGTCAGCACACACGCGTTGAACTGTTCGATCGCATCAAACGGTGTGCCATGACGTGACCCTTTGATCACGACAAATTCCACTTGTGGAAAATGTGCGGCTTCGGCGCGCTTGTCGGCGAGCGGCGTGTAATCGTGCTCGGCGGCGATGAGCAGGGTCGGGCAGCGCAGGACTGAGAGACGTTCGAGCGCACTCCAGCCGATCAGGGCGTGGATTGTGGCCAGATAGGCGGACTTCGGGTTGGCGCCGACCACGTCGATCACGCGCTGACGTTTGGGCGCCTGATCCTCGTGCGGAAATAGACGATTGGCGATCAGTCGCGCCGTGCGTTTCAATCCCAGCATATGCACCAGCGCCACCTGCAACCGTGCCTCCAGCCATTTGCGCCAAGTATCGGTACGGTAATTGGCAAGCGCGTTGCAAAGCACCAGCCGGCGCACGCGTTCCGGCCGCACCAACGCCATCTCCAACGCGACCGCGCCGCCCAAGGAAAACCCGAGTATATCTGTATACTCAATCCCGATTGCGTCGAGCAAGGCCAACAAATCCGCGGCGAATTGCGCAATCGAATACGGCCCCGGTGGCTTGGCGCTGCGGCCCGAGCCGCGCAGATCCGGCAGGATCAAACGATGTTCACGCGCGAAATCCTCGCGCTGGAATGCCCAATCGTCGCCGCTCGAACCCAGGCCGTGGATCAGCAACAGCGGCGCGCCTTCGCCGATACATTCGTAGTAGAGTTCGGTCGCGTTGACCTTGATCGTTGGCATGGCATAGTCAGAATGTATACAACAAGTATAACCGGCGCGGTCTTGCTGCTTGCGCTGTTCGCCGTCGCGCCCGGCACGCCCGCGGCCGAGACGTGGACTGGCGATGCCTATGATCTTGGCAGCGGCGCGCTGCGTTACCGCGAATCGCATTATCTGTTCGCCAACGATGGCGCTCAACACCGCGTGGTGCTCTATAGTTGCCCAGACGGCCGCCCGTTTGCGCGCAAGCAAATTCGTGACGATGGCGATCCGCAGGCGCCGGATTTCGACATGCTCGATGCACGCCTGGGTTATCGCGAAGGTGTGCGCCGCAACAGCGGCAAGCGTGATGTCTACGTGCAGCGCACTCCGGACTTGTCGGAAAAAACCGAACCGCTGAACCTGCCGAACGACGGCGTGATCGATGCTGGATTCGATGCGTACGTGCACAAGCACTGGGATGCGCTTGCGCGCGGCGGCTCACTCAGCCTGCCGTTTCTGGTGCCGAGCAAGCGCATGTTTTACACGTTCAAATTGGCAAAAGTGGAAAATGCTTCTAATGCGGCGACGCTGTCGTTGCGCTTGTCACTCGGCGCCTGGTATGCATTTCTGGCGCCGCATATCGATGTCACCTACGATCGCAATACACAGCGGCTGTTGCGCTTTGAAGGCATGTCGAACATCCGCGACGAAGCGCTGAAGAACTACAACGTGCGCATCGAGTTCCCGAAAGCACCGGCAACGCTGACGGCCGATCAGCTTGCCGCGGCACTCGCGGTTCCGCTGGTAACTGTGTGCGCGGACGTCCGCGCGGACACCGCGACGTCCGCCACCACGCACTGAAGCCCCTGCCGGAAGTCATGCACGGCGGCGGAAATGCAACGCCCGGACGGCTTTGCGCATCCCAATGAATACGGAATCGAGCGGATGCTGCGCTGGCACGGCGCTTGCTCCATCGATTCAGGCAAAAAGTATACGAATGGAGACGCGCATGAATCTGCATCGACAAATCGTTCGTGGCCTGATCGCGATGGTCATCGGCCTGATACTCGGCGGACTGAGCCTGATTCAGCCCGAGGCACGCAGTGCGGTTCTTGTTTCCACGCCTGCCTCACCACTCGAATCCGCCACGGCTCGACGCCTCGTTGTCGCGGCCATGCAGGTTGCAGTCGCCGCGGTGGAACGCGGAACCGGTACTCGCGAAAACGGTAGTTGCCACGATCTCGTCTCGCGCGGAATAATCCCCGCATGCTCCACGTCGTTCTCTATCAGCCGGAAATTCCGCCCAACACCGGCAACGTCATCCGCCTGTGCGCCAATACCGGCGCGCGCCTGCACTTGATCCGGCCGCTGGGCTTCGATCTGGATCACGCCAAGCTGCGCCGCGCCGGACTGGATTACCACGAGTTCGCCAAGATTGCCGTGCATGATGACCTCGACGCGTTCATCGCCGCGGCGCAACCGTCGCGGCTGTTCGCACTATCCACGCGCGCCAGCACATTATATACAAATGTGCAATTTGCCGAAAACGATGCAGTAATCTTCGGCCCGGAAACCCGCGGCCTGCCGCAGGCCTTGCTCGATTCGCTGCCGCCGGAACAATGCCTGCGTCTGCCGATGCGGCCCGACAACCGCAGCCTGAACCTGTCCAACGCCGTCGCCGTGGTGGCGTACGAAGCGTGGCGGCAAATGGGATTTTGTGGGAAAGCGGACTCCGTCTAGATTGCGCGCCGCGGCAATAGCCGTATTGAAACGCTGGGCTTCACTCAATCGCTTCAGCTTTTCGCAAAGCTCATGCGATGAGCACGGCCAATCTGTTTGCGCTGGATGCCGGTCACACCGGCTTTCTCCGCAAATTCCGGCCAGCGTCGCACTGCATCGAGCACCTCGTCGAGGATGATCTTGTCGCGCCCGCGCTTCAACATCGCCGTCTTCGCGCAGACGCGAAAATCCGCCAACGTGAGATCATCGCGCTTGCCGTTGAGCGTCATCTGGTGCTGCGCCGTCCAGGCGCCGTCCGGGTTGTAGCTGTAGCTCACATCGAAGGCCGGCGCCAACGACCACAGGCCCTGCTGGCCCATCAGGAAAGCGATGTTCTTGACGTGATCGTCCTGGTTGCGCGCCACCACGTTGAACAGCATGCGCCGAAATTGTTCCTCCGACGCCGCCATCGGCAGGCCCAGTTGCCGGATCGCCTGCAGCGCCTGCTCATAGGAATACGCACCGGGCTGGTTGTAGTCGTAATGCGCCAACGCGCCCAGCGACTGCATATGCAGCTTGCCGCCATCGGGCAAGCGATCGAATCGCCGCGTCATGAAGTGCCGGCGTCCGTTCTCCTCCAGCAATCGACACTCGCTCATCGTTATGCCCGCCGCCTGCGCCATCAGCGCATAGGCGTATTCGATCGCGCCGTAGCCTTTCGGATCGTCGAGTTCCTTGTCCTTGTTGCCGGTCACGCCGTCGAACTTCAGCAGCCAATACTCGAAACCGGCATCGGCCTTGACTTGTCCCGAACGCACTTCATTGGTTTTCGGATTCCACGCGATCACCGCCTTGGCGCGCGCGCCGCCTGCCGACGTGCCCACGCGCAAGATGCCCTGCAACGCATCCTTGCGCGCCGCGCTGCGGAAGCTCGATTTCAAACCCTTGCGTTGCGCGAGTATCTCGGACGCCAACTCGACCAGTGCGGCCACATCCACGGTGTTGGCCTTGCGCGTTTTCGGTCCCAGCACCGGTTTGAATTCCAGCGCGCCCATGCCGCGCGCGCCGATGTAGCACAGGCGTTCGACCGCGTTGAGACTTTCCGGCGTCCTGCCATGCGTCGCCAGCCATTGATCGATCAAGGCATTGCCGAAACGATCCGGCAGCGAATCCGCCAACAGGCCAGGCAGACCGTGAAATGTTTGCGGCGACAGTTCGGGAAATGTATACACGCGCGACTGCAACGGCATACGCAGCGGCGACACTTCGATACCGCTGCCGATGAATGCCGGCAGATATTCAAAGGCCGCCGTCGTGTGTCCGTCTTCCAGCGACACCGCGCCGATCGTGCGACCCCACAATAGCACCTCGGCCATGGTCATGACTTCCAGACCCAAGGCTTGGAATTCGGCTCACGCACGCCCGCGGCATCCGGTTGCCCGGAAGCGCGCTTGCGCGTGCGACCTTTCAGCTTGAGTTGTGCAATCGGACTCGATGCCGGTTCAGGCACCAGCGACTCCAGCCGATCGTGCAAACCCAGCACACGGCATACGCGCAGAAAGGCCGAAAGATGCGTCGCGGTCGCCCCGGATTCCAACCGTTCCAGCGTGCGCTTGGAAACCCCGGCCTGCTCGGCCAACTGCGCCTGCGTCAGATTGAGCGCCAGCCGCTGCGCCGCCAACCGCGAACCCAGCGCTTGCAGTTCTGCCGATTCTGATAGATATCTGTCGACTTTCATGACTCGCCAAATATGGCGACTAAACACCATTTTGTCAAGTTAATCGTCATATATGACGATTAAAAACTGACTATTTATTCGCCGTATTTGGCGAATTTAATTCGCGCAAATTCCCTGTCGACTCGCGGATCGAACGGAAACTGGCACGAACTGGTCACGGAGAGTTATGGCGCGCCCGGAGGGATTCGAACCCCCGACCAATGGCTTCGGAAGCCACTACTCTATCCAGCTGAGCTACGGGCGCCTTCACGCATTTTCGCATGGAACCGC
>JANWJJ010000036.1 GCA_025451955.1 Rudaea sp.
TACTTTTGCACGAGGTCTGCGTGCGCGACCGCCGAGATCGCATGAAAAGCATGCCGGAAATAGGAATCGAACCTACGACCTCATCATTACGAATGACGCGCTCTACCAACTGAGCTATTCCGGCGTGGGGGCGCAGTTTAGCGACAGGCGGAGGCGGCAGCAAGCAGGGTTTTCCGTTGCTGCCGCAATTACGAGTTATCTACCAGCACGGGCCATTGGTGGGAGGGTTGGCACCGGTCCAACTTTTCTTGCCGGTATTGTCGAGCGTCAAGGCGCCGCAAGCATCGGCCGCCTGGACATCGCCAGTAACCGGAGTGGCAGTCAAGGTGTAAGTCTGGTTTGTGGCCCCCACCCCCCCAACTGTAACTATGTAATGCCCGTCGGTTGAAGTCGCCGTGACGAAACCCAAACCCGCGGGAGGATTCCCCGTAGGCGCACCAGTCACCGTACTCGCATAAGCATTGAAATTCGTATAGACACGTTCCTGCGCCGCCGCAACTTTCTCCAGCATGTTCTTGCCATCAGCTCGACGCGTGCGGTAGACATAATTGGAGTAGTTCGGGAGTGCAATAGCAGCCAAAATTGCCACGATCACCATCGTAATTACCAGTTCAAGCAGCGTGAAGCCTTTCGATTTTTTCCCCAACATCGCAGTCTCCCGGTCCATCGTTGCGGCAGTCGCCGCAACGATCACAAGTTGTTCAACAATTCGCGCCACGAGGTCCGTCGCCACACCGGCAACCCGCCGTTAATGGTGAATGAGCCATTGGTGCCACCGCCGACCACGCCGACGCCCGGAATGATGACCGAGCCGCCGCCGACCGGCGATACCACCACGCTGCTACCCACGGCCGGTGGATTGTTGACCTCTGCACCCACGACAACCGCACTTCCCGCTGTCGTGCCCGGAGGAATCACCGCCGGCCCTCCCGTGGAAGCATTGACCGCCATTACCGCGCCCAAGCGTCCTGGAGTACATGGGTCGTTGTTGGATCCGGGGATCAGCGAGGTCAGCACGGCAACACCCGCACTGAACAACGGCGTGGCCTTCACCACATCGCGCTCGCCCTGCACGCCGCTGACATTGAGCGGGATCATCCAGCCGGAGGCTGTTGCCGGTACCGCGCTCGACGCAATCAGACGGTTGTTGCTGCTGTCCTGGGTCAGGGTTTGCGAGATCAGATTGGATTCGTGTATCGGATAGCGCGACGAACTCGATCCGTAATCACGCACACCAAAGAAGTGATCAGTGCCCACCACGCTGCTGGACGTACGATCGCTCGGGCCAAGATACTGACCGGAGCCGAATACGTAAATCACGCTGCCGGTGGTCGTATCCGGGAAGGTTTCCGGCATCACGCTGATCGGCTCGCAACCGAGGCCTTGGTTGCTCGTACCGGCGCCGGTACTCGCACAGGCAGCCGTGGTCGTATACGTCTGGAACATGTCGACCACGCTCCATTTGGTCGGGTCCGGATCAGAAAGATCGAAGCGCCACAAGTTGCCAGCTAAATCGCCAGCAACGGAAACGTCGTCGATCTGATCCAGGCCGAAATCCACCACTGTGGGCGTGGACAGACCATAACTGGTAGTGCCGGTCGTCGTATCGATCTTCGCGATCACGCTGCCATTGCTGGCATTGAGTACCCAAAGATGCGTGATGTTGGCGCTGGCTCCGGGTGCGGTATCCGGTGCCTGGTTATTGCCGTAGGTCTTCGATTGCACTTGCAGTTTCGCCGGGTAATAACCGCTGGCCAACAGCACTACCCACGTGCCGCCCTTGGTGCAATTGGTTGGCACCGTCGCGCCACTGCCGCAGCGAATGCGCGCGATATTCGCCGACGCATAGGTGTAACCCAGATCAGAATCGTTGGCACTGGTGAATTCCCACATGAACTTGCTGGCCGCGTCCGTATCGCTGGATACGTTACTTGGATTGGTAACGTCCAGCGCATAGATACCGCGGCCACCCAGACGCATCGAGCCGATCAGGATGGTGCGCCACTTAGCCGTCGAGTCGCTGGGTGTGCTGACGAACGCATCCTGGACAATCGGTGTATCGTCGACCGTCGTCGTCAACGTGCTCTTGGTGTTGGTGTACTGATCGAGCTGACCGTTGGCGTAAAGCATGTTCGGCACGTAGGCCCACAATTCCTTGCCGTCGGATACCGTCGTACCCGAAGCATCGAACGCATGCAGCATGCCGTCGTTGGCACCGACATATACGACCGGCGTGCGGCCGATATTGTCGTTGACGAACTTCTCGTAACTGGCGCAACCGGTAGCAGTCAAGCCCGCTGTACAGGGTGCAGCCGCGACTTGCTCGGGCGAACCTGAAGGATACAAATCGCTGAATCCTCCGGCAGGACCGGCCTCGTAAACTGCCTGCGAATTGATCACCGGGCCCAAGACCGATTTGCGTATGCGAAATTGCCGCGGCATGGTTTCGCTGGTCGGCGTAGTTTCGTTGACACGCTTGCCGCGAATGTAATCCACACGATCCGTACCGTTGCCGTCGGTCGTACCCGTGACAGCACCGGTTGCTCCATTCGGATCGGTGGTGGTCGGATCCAGATCCATAAACGCCTTGTCGGTGGTACTCAACGACGAATACAGGAACGGCTCGCCGACCAGCGTGCCGGCACCGCCTTTTGTCGAGGTGAAAATATAACGCGAGGAATTGACGTCTGACGGAGTCGCCTTGACCGCGCACGAACCGCTTGGCGGTTTCACGCTGCTCGGAGCAATTGGCGTGAACGTGCCACCGGTCAGGGTGCAACCGGCATCCCATTCGGCGCTGGTGGCTATAGCGGTGGTGGAATCGAGTACGTACTTGAACAGATAACCGGACCACGAGCCGCTGTCGTAGCCGCCGGAAAACCCGTTGACGGTTCCCGCCGCCGGCAGTATCGAGCCGCTGGCCGTTTCACCGGTAGACGATTGCGCACGCGCCAGCACACTCTGGATGATGTCGGTCAGATGTTGCACCAAGCTGCTCGGATCGGTGGCGACGAAGAATGCGCCGCGACTGTTAAGCGCTGCATGCCACAGATCGTCGATATTCGCATTGATGCCGCTGCCGGCGCCATTCGGCTGCGGCCAGCCGATCGAACCGGAAGAATTCGCAACTCCTTTCCTGAGTTTGCAGGCATCGTCGTTGCCGACCCCGAAGCCATCGTCGTGGTTGCAGTCCAGGTCGGTCGAGTAAGTGAGATCGCCGAACGCACCCAGCGTCACCGCAAACTGAACCACATGCGGCCAAGTTGCTGGATCGTTGAGCGGGTTCCAGAAAATTTCATCGTTTTTGCCTGGATCAAGCGCGTCTACGGTCGTCGTCGTCCCGGGGACAACACCTACGGTCTGGTCGGGGAAATACTGCGGAACCTGATCGTTGCCGCCGTTGGCGGCGGTGCGTAGAGCGAGATCCGGACGCAAGTTGTTCGCCCAATAGTAAAACGCGATATCCGAATAGGTCGAGCCGGTATCCGAGTCCTTTGTCCAGCCCGGATGATTGAATATGGTTGTCGGCGACAAGCCGGTCCCGGCGCCATAGGTTGTAGCATCGTCGTACTGCGGCGGCGTCGACCCGGGATTCGGTGGAGGACCCAGATTTTGTGCCGTAGCGCTGCTGACATTGCTGGCATTGCCGCTGACACTTACCGCGGGCTGATTGTAGAGGCCGTCGGTCATGAGCATGTGGAAGTTTTGGCGACATGCCAGCTCCTGGCCAGGTTGAGCGCCGGAACCTGGCTGCCAATAAGGATCTAGGGTATTAGACGTATTGGGTCGCTTGAAGAAGTTGCCAGCGCGAATTTCCGCGCTGCGGCTCGGAGTGCTGTTCTGCGCTTGAACCTGATATATCCAGTTGAAGAAGGCTTGGCGGTAAGGGTTTCCGCTCTTGGGATCAGTGGAATTGTCGTCAAGATTCACGATGATCGAGGTCGCGGGCAACTGATAGTTGGCATCGTTGAGGTTTTGCCAAGCCACACGGACGTTACTGGCTGTCGGCGAACCGATTACGCCAAAGACTCGAGCCATTGCGGAACGCGCCATTAAATTGCGATAGCGATAATACGCATACCAGTTGGCGAAGTTCTGGTGCTGACTGGCTGGCACCGACACCGCTTCCCAGTTGCTTGCCGTGTAAAGAGCGGTCTTCGCGGCCGCTGTAAACAAGCCAGTCGCTGGATCGGTCGTCAGAAGCGGTTCTTGACTCAGCTTGAACCGGTAATACACCGGGCCGCCGTTGGGCGTGGCGCCGGTATCTGGATCGGCGACCGTGCCGTCAAAGGGATTCTGGGTCGCGCGCGCAGCAGTCCATTTGCCATCGGAAGTACCAGCCGTGCCGCATTGCCAGCGATGGTCGGTGGCCGCTGTCGTCGTTGTCGACTCCCAAGTGCAGCTGCTGGCAGCTCTGGACCCATGGCAAGCACAAGCCGATATAACGGTTGAGCCGCTGCTGGAGGGGCATTTCGCATTAGTGGAACTGGTACCAGTACTTGAACCGGAAGTGACGGCTACGATCGCCGGGGTATACACACCCATCAGATTGGTCACTGCTCCGCTGCTAGCCGTGGCGCTTCCGTCGGGATTGTCGTTGTAACCTGCCGCCCCCGCGGTAGCCGCACCGACCGGACGGTTCACCGCAATGCCGTCCTGCCACACCGCTTTCAATGTGGCATCGGCTTGCGGGAACGACGAACCATCTTCCTTCAACGGAGGCGTATAGGTGATATTGGGATTATAGGCCACCCCATTCATAGCCCTGGACAAAGGGTTCGTATTGGCAGTGATGCGCGGGTCGATCACGTTGGCGCAGCGCCATGGACCATTCCACGACGAATTGTTCGTCGCATTCCCATCATAGGGTCGGCCATCGCCCATATGCGTCCAGGCCATCGATCCGGAATCGTCGAAGGTAACGACGATATTCGGATCGACCGACTGGGAAAGATCCGGCGGCGTGGCGCCCAGATCGGGCGGATCGTTCGGCGCCGCGGGAGTGGCGGCGGATGCGAGGTTGATCACACCGGCCAGGGTCATGGCGGCACACAACCCGATCAGGCTGCGGATTCGACGATTGCGGAATTGGCGACTGAACATGGCAGCTTGCCCTTAGTTGGCTTGCTCTTGGTTGGACATTAGTTGGACGGAACGCCCGCCCCGAAATAAACTTCCACCGCGCGCACCGAGGCATCGTTGCCGCCGGTAGAACGCGAGGTAATGCGGTACGAATACAGGGTCTGGTTGCCAGGCCCTCTGCTTCGGGTCTGATCTCTGGCGCCGCCCTGGCCATTGGCGTTTGCGCCCGGCGGCAGCACCACACCCATGTCTTCGAGAATGTATTGTGGTTGTTGAGCAAGAGCAGCCGTTCCGGTCATCGACGCGGTATACGCCTTGACGCCAGCCGTACTCGCAATCCAGGTGGCGGTCGAACGGAAATTGTTAACCAACGGATTGTTCACCATCAAAGTTGTTACGCCGTCGCTGGCCAGAGCGCCGGATTGCGGCTTGTAGCAAAAGCCCGAGTCGCCGCCGTTGTAGCCGCAGTTGATGTGCGCGTTGTTATTGGCCAGGTTCCACAACCAGGATTCTGCTCCGCGCGCGGCGCTTTCCGAGCCCATTAGACCGAGCTGGCTATTGCGCATGCCGCCGGTCATGCGTTCCTGCAATATCGAGGTGCTGGCGGCTGTGAGTCCGAGCAGGGTAATCAGCACCAGAAACACCAAGGCAACGAACAGTACCGCGCCGCGTTGGCGGTCAAGGCGCGGAAGCGAGGCCGGAAATTTGCAGGGCATGATATTCACCGGAAATCTCAAGGGTTGTAGTTGCGGATCGAGATCATCGACACGAATTCGCGCCGCATCATATTGCCGGGAGCGAGGCCCGAGGCAGGTGCTGCGGTGGGCGGCGCCGGCGTCTGTCTCTGGTCGGTGCCGCTGTAACCGTAAGGGTATTGATACGCCATGTCGGCCGGGCTCAGGTCGTACATGTTGTTTACGCTGTCGACAAGAATATGTGCCTCGATGCTGCGTGTGGCGCGCCACAGGCACTCGGGTTCTGCCGTGCCTGCGGGCATCTGATCGGTGTACTGATGGGGCTCAGGCGGACAGTTGTTGTAACTGCTTTGTCCTGATATCAAGTCACCAGTCATATAGCTGACGGCGCTGTCGCGCGGCTGCGGTGTCGCTGGGGGTGTCGCGGGGTTGACCATGCGCTCCACACCGTAGAGAAAATCCATCTGCTCCACACCTTGCACCAGTTCCTGATCGGTTCCAGCAGCCGGTGTGGCCGAGGCCGCACTGGCGATCGTGCTTTGGCGACGCACCAAGGCCGGAATCAGACGGGTGGAATCGTTCGGATCGGTATCGAGCTTCAGGGAATAGGTGACGGTGAGAAAATCACGGCTGAAGTTGTACAGCACCGCATCGGTTCCGGCCGGCGACGTGGTGAAACAGGGAAGGCTGGTGCCAGCGATCAATCCGCTCGGCGTGAGCGTGGCACTGGGTGCGGTGCCGCTGACGTTGACCTGGAAGATTTCCGCGCGAGATCCGACCACGAGCATGGCCAGATCACCGGTGACAAAATTCGACGCCGGGCTTCCCGTTGCGGGAGTGAGCGTCAACGTGGCGAGGCTATCGCCGGCGCAGGAGTTGCCGGCGCCCGACGTCGTTTCGGTCAGTTCGTTCTGGATCAGCGACCAACCCGGCGCATTAATGTAGCGTAGCGTCAGTACGTCGGCGGTTTTGATCCGCTTGGTCGCGGCCAAACCGGCAGTCGGCAGATCGTTGGTGGTGCCGGTAGGCAGCGCCGGCGTGCAGGTGCCGACGGAGCATTCATAACCCTGCAGGAAATACCGTTGACTCAACGGCCATGCAGTACTCGCCGGCCAATTGGCGGACCAGCCTGTCGCAGTGGATGGCGCACTCAACCCATTCTTGTCGAAATCGGGAAACTTTATCGTGGCCACGTAGACATCGGCGGCGATGGTGGGATTAACTACGCCGTTCGGAGTGACTGTCGAATCGAAATTCGTGCTGACGAAACCGCTGATGTTGAGGGTTTGATGTCCAACCATACGCAAATCGGCATTCATGCGCGACATGGCATAGCGACCATTTTCCTGGAGCTGCGCCATGCCATCCTGCACACGATTGGTCTTGCTGGTGGCGCCGAAAAGCGTAATCAGGCCGAGGAGCAGCAGCAGCCCTAGCGTAATCGCTATCATCAATTCGATTAGCGTGAATCCGGCTACCGCCGATGCCTGCCGCGGCGACTTGATGGTCAACGCAGTCCTATTCGGCGCAGTGGTCAAAAGCGACTGGCTCATGGCTGAAACACCCATGCCAAAGTTTCGAGTTGTGCGGTTCCGCCCTGTTGCAACGTGGATTCGTTCCAAGCAATCGTAATCGTGCATGGACTAGTGTAAGGCGGACGTTCTACCAGCTTGTTGGCCGATGGCGTGCTTGCTGGCGCCGTGCAGGCAATGGTGCCGGTGGGATTGGGCAGGAACGAAGCTAGCTGGTTGCTCCAGATTTTCACATCGCGCGCGGCAACTTGGGCAGACGTACACAGGGTTGCTTGCAAACACGCCGTACTGGTAGTGCCGGTCGTCGTCGACGTGTACGTGCCGACGTAGGTTCCATTCCACACGCCCAGAATGTTGGCGCGCATGCGATCCGCCATCGATTGCGCCAGGAACGACGCCTGAGTACGCAGATAAGCGCTGTGATTGGTCTGCACCGAGACCACCAGCAGACCAGCCAGTCCGATCAAGCCAAGACTGAACACAATCAGCGCGATCAGCACCTCGAGCAGAGTGAATCCCTTGTTTGCTATACCGTGCATGGCGATTTTTCCTAGCATCCCGGTGCTGGCGAACCGGTGGTATCGGTTTTGGAAGTCGTCATACCGGATGTGACGATAGTGATGCGTTTGGAACGCGCCGGATTCGAATCCGGTCGGCACACATTGATATCGAACGCCGTGACTTTGCAGGTCAGCGTACCCTGGCCATTGAAGATAATCATCCCCGCCGCCGGCGTTGTGGCGTCGGTAGGGCACGCACCAGTGCTTATCGCCGTGGTGACCTTGTAGTCGTTATTGGTGGTGGTAGTGACACCTGGATCGGTGCGCAGCACGACATCTTTGCTGGTCGCAGGCGGCGATGGCCCTTGGAAAGTACCATCGCCCTTGAAGTCGCCGTCGGTTTCCACATACCAGCCGCTGCTCCAATCGTTGGTGCCGCTATTGCTTATGACAGCAACCAAGCTGCCGCGCCGCAAGGCTTCGGACTTGGCAAGATTAATCTCACCCAACAAACCATTCGTGGTTTGGGTGATATTGCTGCTTATCGTCAATTCTCGAAAACTTGGCAACGCCAGCATCATGAGAATCGCAGCGACGACAATTGCGATGATCAACTCGATCAGAGTAAACCCGTCGACGGACCCACCACTTCGGATCCTGTGATGGCAGCGAATATTCGGCATGATCTCCCCAATTGCAGTGTGGCTTTTTTGACTTGGCGAGACTAAAACGCGCCGCGGCACAGGGCAATGCCCTGCGGTCGCGAGGTAGCAATCCTCTGATAAACGGCGCCGATTCAGCCGGTTACCACCACGCGCAGCTCCTTCGGCAAGGCGAAGGTGACGTTTTCGGCGTCGCCATCAAGTTCGCGCACGCCTGCCGCGCCCCAGTCACGCAGGCGGGCGACGACGCCCCGAACCAGGCTTTCCGGCGCCGATGCGCCGGCGGTGACGCCGATTCGATGCTTGCCGGCGAGCCAGGCACGGTCGATATCGTCGGCGCCATCGATCAGATGCGCCGCCACGCCCTGCTTTTCCGCAAGCTCGCGCAGGCGGTTGGAATTGGAGCTGTTCGGCGAACCGACCACGAGCACCAGATCGCACTGCTGGCCGAGCGCGCGCACCGCGTCCTGGCGATTTTGCGTGGCGTAACAAATGTCGTCGTGGCGCGGCCCGAGCATCGCCGGGAACTTTGCGCGCAAGGCATCAATCACGGCCCTGGTATCGTCAATCGACAGCGTAGTCTGCGTGGAATACGCAATGTTGTCGGGATGCTTTGGCGTCAGCCGTTCCACGTCCGCCGGCGTTTCGACCAGATAAATCGCGCCCGCGGCGCCGGCGCGATCCCATTGCCCGAGCGTGCCTTCGACTTCCGGGTGTCCGGCATGACCGATCAGGACCACGTCCCTGCCCGCCTTGGCGTGGCGCGCGACTTCAATGTGTACTTTGGTAACAAGTGGACAAGTAGCGTCGAACACTCGCAGGTTGCGCGCCTGAGCCTCGCGGCGCACGGCTTGCGAAACTCCATGCGCGCTGAAAATGACGGTGGCACCATCCGGCACCTCGGCCAGCTCGTCGACAAAGATCGCGCCGCGTGCGCGCAGGCCATCGACGACGAACCGGTTGTGCACGACTTCGTGGCGCACGTAGATCGGCGCGCCGAATGATTCCAGCGCACGCTCGACGATCTCGATGGCGCGATCGACGCCGGCGCAGAATCCGCGGGGATTGGCGAGCAGAATATCCACGCGCCTATTTTACTCCCTCATGTCTACCGTGGCCGAACAGGCCGAAGGCAACCAACAGCACGGCACCGACGCTGATCGCCGAATCGGCGACATTGAACGCCGGAAACGCCCACTGCTGATAGTACACTTGTATAAAATCGGTAACGTGACCGAAACGCAGGCGGTCGATCAAATTCCCGAGTGCGCCGCCGATCACCAGGGCCAAGGGCAGTGCGCTGCGCCAGTCGTCGCGCGGTGTTTTCGCCAGCCAGCGCGCGAGCACGCCGCTGACCACGACTGCGATCACGGAAAACATCCAACGCGCTAGCTCCGGATGATCAGCGAGAAAGCTGAACGCCGCACCAGTATTGAAGGCCAGCGTCCAGTTCAGGAATCCGGGAATTACCGGATGCGGCACAAATGGCTGCAACACACCCAGCACGACGTGCTTGGTGAATTGATCCAGCACGATCACCAGGGCAGACAGCAACAGCCAGATCAAGCCGCGATGACGCATCGACAGGTTTGCAGTCATCAGAAGTATTGCCGGTTTTCGCCCGGTCCATCCGGAAGATTCGAGATGCAGCGTTCGCAGATTTCCGGATGGTCGGGGCGCGCACCCACATCGGTGCGGTAGTGCCAACAGCGGATGCATTTCTTGTTCTCGCTGCGCTGTGCAGAAATCCACACTTTTGCATTATCCACATCGATACAAGGTGCATTCGGCGGCGCGCCGGCCGCATCGGCCAAGGTCAATTCAGAGGTAATGAAGAAGAAGCGCAGTTCATCGGCGACTTCGGCCAGACGCCCACCTAATGGCGCATCGGCGTACACCGTGACTTGAGCTTCGAGCGCGGCGCCGAGGTCGCCAGCGTTGCGCATGCCTTCAAGCAACTTCGCCGTGCCACCGCGGATGGCGAGCAGATCGCTCCAGAATTTTCGCTGCAGCGGCGAGCCTTGCAACGCTTCCAGGCCGTCGTACCACGTTTCGAACAAGACAGATTCGCCACGTTTTCCAGGAATGAGTTGCCAGATTTCCTCGGCGGTGAACGAGAGAATCGGTGCCAGCCAGCGCACCAACGCTTCGAGTATGCGATACATCGCGCTTTGCGCACTGCGCCGGCCGCGGCTGTTTTCCTGCATCGTATACAAACGATCCTTGGTGATATCCAGATACAGTGCGCCGAGTTCGTTGGTGCAGAAATTCTGCACGCGCTGCACGATCTCGGGGAAATCGTAACGCTCGTACGCGGCAATTACGCCCTGCTGCGTATCGTGCGCCTGCTGAACTGCCCATTGATCGAGCAACAAGCAGTCCTTGACCGGCAACAAATGCTGCGCGGGATCGAAGCCGTACAAGTTGCCGAGCAGGAAGCGCGCGGTATTGCGGATGCGTCGATAGACATCGGATGCGCGCTTGAGAATTTCGTCCGACAGCGCCATTTCGTTGCGGTAATCGGTCGAAGCGATCCACAACCGCAGGATATCGGCACCGAATGTGCCGAACACCTGCTGCGGCGCGACCACATTACCTAGCGACTTCGACATCTTGCGGCCCTGTGCATCGACGGCGAATCCATGTGTCAGCACCTCATCGTAAGGCGCGCGGCCGTGCATGGCGGTCGCAGTCAGCAGCGACGACTGGAACCAGCCGCGATGCTGGTCCGAGCCTTCCAGATACATGACCTTGTCGCCGGGCGCACGTTTCAGATTTTCGCGCTGATCGAGCACACAGAAGTGAGTGACGCCGGAATCGAACCAGACATCGAGAATGTCGGTGACCTTTGTATAATTCTCCGCATCGGCGCCGAGCAACTCGGCCGGATCGAGCGCGTACCAGGCATCGACGCCCTGTTTCTCGACGCGCTGCGCCACCTGCTCCATTAGCTCGACGCTACGCGGATGCGGCTGACTTGTGGATTTGTGCACAAATAGCGCGATCGGCACGCCCCAGGTGCGCTGGCGCGAAATGCACCAGTCAGGCCGGCCTTCGACCATGCCGGCGATGCGTTCCTCGCCCCAGGCCGGATACCACCTCACATCTTCATGCACGGATTTCAGCGCGGCCGCGCGCAATCCGGCCTGTTCCATGCTGATGAACCATTGCGGTGTGGTGCGGAATGCCACCGGCGTCTTGTGCCGCCAACAATGCGGATAGCTGTGCGTGATTTTTTCGCTGGCCAGCAGGACGCCGCGTTCGCGTAATAGGGCGACGATTGTGTCGTTGGCCTTCCAGATGAACTGACCGGCGAAGATCGGAGTCTCGGGCAAATAGACGCCATTGGCGCCCATCGGATTGAGTTCGGCCGGAGTATATTTTTCCACCAGACCGTATTTCTGGCCGACGGCAAAGTCCTCGACGCCGTGTCCGGGTGCGGTATGCACGGCGCCGGTGCCTTCTTCGGCAGAAACATGATCGCCAAGCAGAATGGGAATTTCACGATCGTAGAACGGGTGCTTGAGCTTCAGCAATTCCAGCGCTGCGCCTTTTGCGCGCCCCAGAATTGCGGCATTTTCCACACCGTAGCGTTTGCGCATTTTTTCCAGCAACGCTTCGACAACTACAAGCAGCACACGCTTGCCTTCGCGCGATGGCCCTTCGACCAGCACATAATCCAGCTCTGCGCCCAGCGTGACCGCGACGCTCGCCGGCAGCGTCCACGGCGTCGTCGTCCAGATCGGCACGGCGACGATGTCGCCCTCGCCTATCGTCACGCCGAACTTTGTCGCGAGTGCTTTCGGATCCAGCACGTCGTAGGCGACATCGATGGCAGGCGAAGTCTTGTCCTGGTATTCGATCTCGGCCTCGGCGAGCGCCGAGCCGCAATCGAAACACCAGTGCACGGGCTTGAAACCGCGCATGACGTGACCGCGTTCGTGGATCTTCGCCAGCGCGCGGATCGTGTCCGCTTCATAGCTAAAATCCATGGTGCGATAGGGATTTTCCCACTCGCCGAGTACGCCAAGACGCTTGAAATCGGCGCGCTGCAAGTCGATTTGTTTCGCCGCGTATTCACGGCACAGCTTGCGGAATTCTGCGGCATCGACCTTGACGCCGACCTTGCCGACCGTCTTCTCGACCGCGATTTCGATCGGCAAGCCGTGGCAATCCCAACCCGGAACATAGGGCGAGCGGAATCCGGCCAGCAATTTCGATTTGACCACGATGTCCTTGAGCACCTTGTTGACGGCGTGGCCGATGTGGATCACACCGTTCGCGTACGGCGGGCCGTCGTGCAGCAGGAACATCTGCTTGCGCGTCGCCGTGCGTTTCTGGATTTCGCCATAGCGATCGCGCTTTTCCCAGTCGGCGAGCATGCCGGGTTCGCGTTTGGCCAGGTCGCCTTTCATCGCGAAATCGGTCTGCGGCAGATTGATCGTGTTCTTGTAGTCGGTCGTCATGAGATTGGATTCCGGGAAATCTTGGCTCGTCATTCCCGCGAAGGCGGGAATCCAGCCTTTGTTTTTAATCGATTGCTATCACGAGCAAGAGCTAAGAACTGGATCCCCGCCTTCGCGGGAATCACGGCGAAAGAAAACGACGCCTCTGTCAACATTGCAGAATCGCCCGCGCCTGCGCGGCATCGCAATCGATCTGCCGTACCATCGTGGGCAAATCGGCGAATCTTTCCTCGTCGCGCAATTTTTCCACAAATTCCACTTCTATTCTTTTGCCATACAGGTCGCCGTCGAAATCGAACAGATGCGCTTCGAGCAACGGCTCGATGCCATTGACCGTCGGGCGTATTCCCAGGCTGGCGACGCCCGGCATTGCCTCGACGCCGACGCCATGAACGCGCACAGCAAAAATCCCGCCGATCGGCGCCACGCGCGGCCCCAGTCGCAGGTTCGCGGTGGGATAGCCAAGCTTGCGTCCCAACTGTTGACCGCGTACCACATGGCCGCCGATCGTGAAGCAGCGTCCGAGCAGGCGTGCCGCGTTGGTGAAATCACCCGCGGCCAGCAAGCTGCGGATACGCGAACTCGACACGCGTTCGCCATCCAGTGCGAAGGTCGGCGCAACTTCAACGCCGAATCCCTGCGTCTGGCCCAGCCGCCGCAACATCGCCACATCGCCTTCGCGACCGTGGCCGAAGCGGAAACCCTCGCCTACCCACACTTCCCGGGCCGCAAGTCGCTTCACCAGAACGCGTGCGACAAAATCTTCCGCACCCATCGCGGCCAACGCCGCATCGAAACGCAGTAGCAGCACGCGTTGCATCTCGGCGGCAATCAGCGCGGCGACCTTCTCGCGCACCGACATCACCTGCGCAACTGTTCCACCGCGCGCGAAAAACACGCGCGGAATCGGCGCGAAACTGATGGCAACGGACACCAGACCGAGCATCGAAGCCCGTTCACGAACGCGATCCAGCACCGCGCGATGGCCCAGATGCACGCCATCGAATGCGCCGATGCAGACCACACTGCCGTGCGGCGCGAGGCAAGGCCCGGCGGCATCCCGAA
>JANWJJ010000037.1 GCA_025451955.1 Rudaea sp.
ACGTACCGCCATCGCCGAAGGTCCACGCATGCGCGCTGATCGAACCGCCCGCATCGGTGGAGCTGTCGGTGAATGTCGCCGTCAGGCCGCTTGTGGTGAACGTGAAGTTCGCCGTCGGCGTGCCGCCGCCGCCCGGAGCTGTGTAGCTGCCTTTGAGCGTTGCGCCCGAGTAGCGTGCATAGGTATTGACCATCACGTAATACGTGCCAGCCTGGGCCGGGCTGATCGGGCACGATTCATTGTTACCGGTGATGTACGGACGGCAATCATAGCTGGTCAGCGTTGGCGCCGAACCAAACTTGACATACAGGTCCGCGTCGCCCGTGCCACCCGACATCGCGAACAGCAGGTTCGTGGCACCGGCCGGGACCGTCATCGTCCAGTTCTGCTGATGATTGACCACGGAGTCGGAGATGGCTACGCCCACACCGTTCTGCAACACGTTGCCGCCGCTGCTGGCCACGGTCACTGAGGAGGTCTTGGTGCTGGTCTTGCCACTGACGCCATCGGTAACCGTCTCGGCTACGCTGTAGGTGCCTGCCGCTGCATACGTGTGACTCGGGCTGGTCGCGGTCGACGTACCGCCATCACCAAACGTCCATGAATGCGATGAAATGCTGCCACCGCTGTCCGTGGAGCTGTCGGTGAAGTTCGCGGTCAATCCACTCGTGGTAAAGCTGAAGTTCGCCGTTGGCGTGCCGCCAGCGGTAGCAACCGTCACCGAGGAGGTCTTGGTGCTGGTCTTGCCACTGACGCCATCGGTAACCGTCTCGGCTACGCTGTAGGTGCCCGCCGCTGCATACGTATGGCTCGGGCTGGCTGCGGTCGATGTACCGCCATCGCCGAAGGTCCACGAATGCGAGCTGATGGTGCCGCCCGAATCAGTGGAGCTGTCGGTAAAGGTAGCCGTCAGGCCATTGGTCGTGAAGCCGAAGTTGGCCGTCGGCGTACCGCCCGGAGCCGTCACCGTCACCGACGCGGTCTTGGTGTTGGTCGCGCTGCTGGCGCTATCGGTCACCGTCTCGGCGACGCTGTAGGTGCCAGCTGCCGCATAGGTGTGACTAGGGCTGGCCGCGGTTGAGGTGCCGCCGTCGCCGAACGTCCACGAATGTGCACTGATCGTGCCGCCGGTATCGGTGGAGCTGTCGGTGAAGTTCACCGTCAGTCCGCTCACCGTGTCGGTGAAGTTCGCATGCGGCGTACCGCCACCATGGCTAACGATCGGATGCGAGATCGCGCACGCATTCGTGTCGTTTGACCAACTGGCCTGCTCGGTATAGGTGCCGTTGCCCATGACGACATTTGCCGCACCACCAGCAGTGCCGGCTGCGATCCAGGCGCACTCGTCGGAGTTTTCCTGGCCGTTGTAGGTCGCATCGCCGGTGTGGTTGGTCCAGCCGCCAGCTGGGTACTGGTCCGACATCATCTCGTGCCACTCGTGACCGAGAGTCATCGTGTAACCATCCAGCGTGCCGGGGCTATTGACGAAGCCCACGCCACAGCCGGAGCCCGAGTCCATGTTGTACGGCTGGTTGCTGAACGCTAGGTCGCCATAGGGTGAGGAAACCGCACCGCCAGTGAGCGAACTATCGCCGTTCCAGTCGTGCCACGCACAATACTGGCCTTGGTAATTATCCGGGTTGGTGCCGGTCGGCGACAGGATCACGTAGTAGGCGTAACGATTCGAATCAGAGGTGGTGTTGCCGAAATGCGCGGCAGCGTTGACCGCTTCCTGCGCAAGTTGAGAGCCGGTGGCCGCGCTCGGTGACGCTACCGAAGTGTCCTCCCAGACGCCGGCCAGCACGCCGCCGCTCTGGTAGGGGACAAAGCTGGCGTTTGAGGGACAGCTGGTCGCACCGCTGGCGACATTCGGACCGTCGCACCACTGGGTAAGATCCGCCGACCACAGCTCGCTGCCGGTGCCTATGCCCTTGAACATCATCTGCGCGACCGGTGCCGCGCCGTCCGGATCGCCGGAGAACGTCGCGTTGCCGTTGGAGTCGGTGCCCTGACTGCCCCACTGATTTCCGTAAAACACCAAGTAGACCTTGGCTTGGCCGCTCAGGACGCCGACATTGCCTTGGCTACCACCCGTGCCGCCGCCATAGCTGAGCGTTTCCGGACCGGTAGCAGCTACCATGGGACTGGGGTGAGAAGCAGCCCATTGTTTCATCAATTGATGAACGTGCCGCGTGGGCATCACGCCGTGTCGATAAGCGTGGCCGTGGGCTGGCGAATAGGGATTCCCGCCGTTGTCGGCGGTTTGAGCAAAACCGGTGGCCGCTACCAAGCCCAGCACAGTCGCTGCAGCCAGACAGGTAGTGCGTAGTCGTGTATGCGAAATCATGTAGACAGACTCCCCGCTAAGTTGAGTTGGATGGATGCGTCCGCGGATGGCCGCGGCGCCATGCAATCCCTCGCTCCCGGATGGCTTCCCGCAGTCGTGCGCCATCCGCTTGCCTGGATCGGGCGCGAAACCGCTTGTTGCAACCGTCTTGACGTTGTCCGGCCACATCGATGTGGCACCGCCGTCAATTCCTCCGGGGGGTGTGCTTCAGGGTGTGTCCACTCTGGAGCGCGGCGCAACGTAACAGTGCAGAAACCGTTCGTCAAGAAAATTATGCCGCTAAGTTATTGATACAGTATGGTAAATATTGCTATGCAACAAACTTGTCCGGACAATTGTCAGCCCGGAACCTGCGGACACCTAGACGTCCAGATGTCCAGATTGCGAGTTTCGATGAGAGCCGTCGATGCCCATGCCGAAAGTCACGAATCCGGCGCCACTGCTGGGCTGGGCATCGGCGCGCAAGATCTGCAAACAGTGGCGTGAACCCGCAACGGGCGCAGCCGCGCAGAGAGTATAAATTACATCAATGTATATAATTACATAAATTCCGCCGATCAGCGCCGACGCGAACCCATCAGATGAACTTTCTTCGGACGGCGCATCCACAGCACCAGGGCAAGCACACCCAGGACCGGCGCCCCCCAGTGCAGGTGCTTGAGGATCGCGTGGTGCGCGTTCCAGGTCTGCGACAAAACCAGATCCATGGCGACTGTGGGATCTCCCTCAATCCGCTCGAAACCTTCCCTCAGCGCGGTGGTGGCGTAATCCGCGCCCCAGCGGCCCAGCGCCGGTATAGCGCCATCCAGAGCCGCGCCGGCACGCATGTAGAAATCGACCAGCGGCGCCTCGCGCTGTGCCGAAACCAGCAGCTTCGCACCCACGTCAGGCAGGCCTGCCGCCGCGCCCCAGACGATCAATTCAAAGCTCAATGCCAGCACAAACAGCCCGGCAGCCCACCAGTGCAAATGGCGTTTCATACGACACCTCCATAGTCACCCCTGCCGATGCTAACCCAATCCGGAACCGCCACAGCAGGCCAGGAGAACTTGAAGCAGCGAAAATGTGAGCACAAACACGTCTGTGCGGCGCCAAATCCTGCATTCTGGCGACCGGCGGCAGTACACTTCGGCTACCTGACAGGGGCGACAGGAATACGATGATCGGTCAGGACACCCACACGCTCGGCGGCATGCAGCATGCGCGCGAAGAACTGCGCGAGCGCTGTCTGGCGCTGGTGCGGCGCTGGCAACCGCTGGCGCAGGGCGGTTGGGATCACGCCGCCGCGCGCAAACTCGGCGAGGAAGTCGACCAGATCGCGACGACCAGCGAACGCCTCGGGCTGGATGACGTGAACACTTCGGCGCTCGAGCTCGAAGCCTATCTTTGCTCGTTCATTGACGATCATCTGCTGCCGAATCCGCGCGATCTGGCGCGCCTGGCCGATATGGTCAATCGCCTCGGCAACGTGTTGTCCGATCTTTCTGCCACCGAAAGCGCACAAGTGCATGCGCTGCCGGGCACGCGCGTCGCACCCGACACGGAATATCCGCAAGAGCCCACTGCGTCGCCCACGCCCTCACTTGACTCGATCGCTCGGCCCGAGGCGCCAGAATCCATCGCCTCGAACTCTGCCACGGCAGACACGAATTCGCGGCCGACGCGGCTGCCGCGTGCGGTTTGTCTGGTCGGTCTGGCACCGGCTGCGGTACCCGGTCTTGCCGCAGGTCTGGCCGAGCGCGGTTACGACGTGCGCGAATTCGCCGACGGCGAAGCCTTGCTCGATTTTCTCGGTCATGCGATCCCCGGCGCACTGCTGCTCGATGCGCGCAAGCTGCGCATCATGGCCCGCGTTGCCGTGCTTTACTCACAGGCCGGAGTTGGTGGCGAACGCATGCCGGCGGTGGTCGCGATATCGTCCGACGGAGATCTCGGCCACCGTTTGCTGGCGATGCGTGCCGGCGCCAGCGCCCTGTTCAGTGCGCCGGTGGATTCGCTGCGTGTGGTCAGCAAGCTCGACGAATTGCTGGCCCAGGGCGAGCAACCCGAATGGCGCGTGCTGCTCGTCGACGCGAACCGGACCCAGGGCGCAGAAGCCGCGCGTTGCCTAGCCGAACGCGGCATGACGGCGCGGCTGGCCGGCAATGGCCAGGCGGCCTTGACCGCGCTAGCCGACTTCCGTCCGGACGTGATCGTGCTCGACAGCGAACTTCCGGATATACGCGGGATCGAGTTGATCCAGTTGATCCGCCAGCAGCCGGAACATGCCGCGGTACCGATCATCTACGCCGCGGATGCCGCCGACATCGGCCAGCGTTTCGACGCGATCGCCGCGGGTGGCGACGAGTTCCTGCTCAAGCCGGTGAAAGCGCGCCATCTGTTGAGCGCGGTGCAGGCGCGCGCGCAGCGTGCGCACTGGCTGCGCGAAATCATCGGCACGCCGGGCGGGCGCGATTCGCGTACCAACCTGTATTCGCGCACCACCCTGGTCGAGAAGCTCGAAACCGCGCTCGGCGACCGCTCGGCCGCATTGATGTACATCGCCCTGGATCGCGCCGGCCAATTGCGCGAGCAAATCGGCCTGACCGGATTGGCTGCGCTGGACGCGCATATCGGCAACCTGCTGCGCAGCCAGCTCGACGAAATGGATCTGCCTGCGCAATACCAGGATTTCCACTATTTTACTTTGTTGCATCGGCGCAGCCGCGGCGAAGTGACCGCCGCCGCCGAGCGCATCCGCGCCGCGCTCGGCGAACAACCCTGGCAGTTCAACGGCCGCGCCTATACGCTGAGCGCCAGCCTCGGCATGGCCATGCTCGGCGGCGAAAACATCAGTGTCGATGCGGTCGTGACCAACGCCCAGGCCGCGCAACTCGCCGCCGCGCACATGGGCGGCAATCGCGTACTCTGGTTCGAGGCCAGGGAAGCCGCACTGCTGCCGGTCGACCCGTTGCTCGCCGTGCGCGCGGTGCTGAGCCGCCCGCTCACGCCCGAACAAACCCAGTTCGAGTTCCAGCCGATCGCGCCACTGAGTGGAAAACTTTCAGGGCAATACGAACTCGGCTTCAAGGTTCGCAGCGTGCAGCATCCGGGCACTACCGTCGCGTATGCCGATCTCGCGCCGATCGCCGCCGAATGCAATCAGATCGGATCGCTGGATCGCTGGCTGCTGCAGCACGCCCTGGAAGTGCGCGAGGACCAGCTCCGCCGCGGACGCCAGTTGCGCCTGTTCGTGCCGCAAGCGGTCGCCAGCGCGCTGGAACCGGAATTTGCCTGGTGGCTGGAGCGCGAGCTCAAGTCCCGCCATCTGTCCGGCACCGGGTTGACCATCGAACTGGCCTGCTCGGCCCTGATCGATTCCGGCCCTCGCGGCATCGATCAGCTCAAGACCCTGCACCAGCATGGCGTGCGCTTCTGCCTGGTCGACTACGGCCGCGATTGGGCGGCGGTGCACGCGTTGAAAAATCTCAATGTGGATTTTGTGCGCCTGTCCAGCGGCCTCGTTGCCGAACTGGGCAGCGCCAAGTCGATCAGCGACACCCTGCTCGCCCTGGTGCGCAAGGCGCACGGCGCCGGCGTCGCCGTGATCGCGCCGGAAGTGGACAGTCTGCAACGCGCGCACCTGCTGCTACGTCTAGGTGTCGATTACGGCGTCGGCCCGGCGTTTTCGCGCCCGCAGCCACAGCCGGATTTCGATTTCAATCGGCCGCTGTGGTAAGTCCTCGGTACTCCGGAATGAACAAAAAGCTCCGCCATCCCAGCGTAGGCTGGGATCCAGTTCTCCAGCCAGATTGAGAAAAGAACTGGTTTCCAGCCTACGCTGGAATGACGAGCATAAGATCTCCTACAGCATCCCCGTTTCGAGCTTCGCCACATCCGACATCATCGAATGATTCCACGGCGGATCGAACGTGATCTCGATATCGGATTCGGCGATGGTGGGTATGGACTCGACCTTGTTGCGCACATCGTCGACCAGGATATCGCCCATGCCGCAGCCCGGAGCCGTCAGCGTCAAGCGGATGCTGACCCGGCGTTTGCCGTTTTCCATTTTTTCTAATGTGCACTCGTATACCAGCCCCAGATCGACGATGTTCACCGGAATTTCCGGATCGAAACAAGTGCGCAACTGCTGCCAGACCAGTTTTTCGACCTCATCGTCGCCGGCATGTTCGTCCAGAGTCAGTGTTGCCGGCGCTTGCTTGCCGATGGCATCGGCGTCTTCGCCACGAATACGGAACAGGTTGCCGTCCACGAACACGGTGAAACTGCCGCCGAGCGCCTGGGTGATATAGCCGTTCTGGCCGGCGGGCAGAGTCACTTCCTGTCCCTGCGGCACCATCACCGCGGCGCAATCGCGCGCGAACACGATCGGTTCGGACGTCTGGCTATACCCGCTCATTACAAATCCTGAAATTTCCCGCTGCCACAATCCGGCAATTGACCATTATCGCACTTCGACCGGCGCATGGCCGGTATCTGCGATTGCAGCGTGCACTTACGCGCGCAGGCATTCACCGAGAATGCGCATCGCCGCCTGCAAATCGGCCGGCGGCAGATCGGCATAGCCGAGCAGCAAGCCCGGTCGCGGCAGTGGTTTCAGACAATACGGCGCGACCAGATACAAGCCGAGTCCGCGAGCCTGCGCACGCTCGACCAGCGCGCGCGATTGCGCATGGCTCATGCGCGGCAACCACGCCAGGATATGCATGCCGGCGCAGGAATCAGCGACTTCCACGGCATCGCCCGCGTAGCGTTTGATCGCGGCAAGCAGCGCAGTGCGGCGCGCCTTGAGTGCCTTCGCGGCCTGCCGCAGATGGCGCTCAAATGCTCCGCTGGCGATCAAGCCCGCCAGCGCCGCCTGCTCGATTGCCGGACAACCGCGGTCGCACAGCCACTTTGCCGCGACAAAAGCCTGACGCAATCCCGGCGGCAGCACCATGTAGCCCAGGCGCAATGAAGGAAACAGAACTTTGGAAAACGTACCAATGTATACAACGCGATCGGCGCGATCCAGCGATTTGAGCGCCGCCAACGGTCGCGCGTCGTAGCGGAACTCGCCGTCGTAGTCATCCTCGATCAGCCAGCAATCGCTGCGTTGCGCCCAATCGAGCAAGTGCATCCGACGTGGCAGGCTCAGCACCGCGCCAGTCGGGAATTGGTGCGACGGTGTAACCACGGCCAGACGCGTGGACTTGCCGCGCGGCAACGCCACCGTGACCAGGCCCTCACCATCGACGCGGCAACCGCGCACATCCGCGCCGCGCGCCTGCAGCAATTGCCGTGCGCCGCGGTAATGCGGATCTTCGAGCAACACGCGGTCGCCGTCGTCGAGCAGAACATCGGCAGCCAGCGCAAACGCCTGTTGGGTGCCGCTGACGATGAGTACATCCTCGGGTGCGGCGAGAATACCGCGTCGACGCGCGAGATACGCGCAAACTTCACGGCGCAACGCGACAATTCCCTGCGGATCGGGATAATCCATCTCCGCATGCGCGGCGGCATGGTTGAGCTCGCGCCGCCACGCGCTGGCCAATTGCGGGTTCGTCATCGGCAAACCGTATTGCAGGTTGTAGCGCAGGCCGCGGTACTGACGTCCGGGAATCGCACGGTCGTACAAATCCAGCGCGCGTCGGCCGCGTCGCGCGAGTCGCAACTTCGACGTGCGCAAACGCAATGGCGGCGCGGCGGCGGGCTTCGCGGTTGCCGCGGCGAACGCCGCAACATAGCAGCCCGAACCGACGCGGCCCTCGATAAATCCTTCGGCGGCGAGCTGCTCATACGCCGCCAGCACAGTATTGCGCGACAACCCCAAATCGCGTGCGAACACACGCGTTGCCGGCAAACGCGTGGCCGGCGTACAGCGGCCGTCGAGGATCGCCTGTTTCAGCGCACGCGCCAGTTGCAGATAGCGCGGTCCGCGCTCGTCGAGTTGCACAAACATAATGGCTCCGTCGA
>JANWJJ010000038.1 GCA_025451955.1 Rudaea sp.
CCGGCAAATCGACCTCGCTGGCGGCGATGCTCGGCTACCGCAACCAGAACTCGACCGGCCACATCATCACCATCGAGGATCCGATCGAGTACGTGCACAAGCACGAAGGCTGCATCATCACGCAACGTGAATTGGGCATCGACACGGATAGCTGGGAAAACGCGCTGAAGAACACCTTGCGCCAGGCGCCGGACGTAATCATGATCGGTGAGGTGCGCACGCGCGAGACGATGGAACACGCGGTGAACTTTTCCGAAACCGGCCACTTGTGTCTGTGCACGCTGCATGCGAACAACGCCAACCAGGCGATGGATCGCATCATCCACTTCTTCCCCGAGGATCGGCATCCGCAGTTGTTCATGGATCTGTCGCTGAACCTCAAGGGCGTGGTCGCGCAGCAGTTGATTCCGACGCCGGATGGCAAGGCGCGCCGTGTCGCCGTCGAGGTAATGCTCGGCACGCCGCTGGTGCAGGATTACATTCGCAAGGGCGAAATCCACAAGCTCAAGGACGTGATGAAGGAATCCACCAACCTGGGCATGAAGACCTTCGACCAGAGTTTGTTCGAGCTGTATCAGGCCGGCGAGATTTCCTACGAGGATGCGCTGCGCTACGCCGATTCGGCCAACGAAGTGCGCCTGAAGATCAAGCTCGCCCAGGGCGGTGATGCGCATACCTTGTCGCAGGGTATGGATGGCGTGGAGCTGGTGGAAACCTGACGTAGCATGCCGATTGCACAGCGCCCGACCTGCGAACCGGGCGTTGCATTCGACCGTGCCGGCGCCGGATTCCGCGGTTGCCTGTTTTGCGTTGGCTGAATCCGCGGATCAATTCTGTTCGACGGTTTCGTGCAGAGCGATTCCGGTTGGCGTCGCGCTAAGGGCGATGTCGCCCGAGCGAATCCATTTCTCGTAGATCGCGAACAACTTCGATTGCTGGTCGATCCGGGCCTGACCGTCTGCTGGCAAACGCGCCTTCATCGTCGCAGCGAAGCGCGCCATCAATCCGTAGATTGCACCGCTGAAATGCATGCGCAGGAACACCGATTCTTTCGCGGCCGGAGCGGCGAGGAATTGGCCGAGCTCGGCGTCTTCGCCGGTGCCCGCGCCGATGGCGATGGCCTTGTCCGACATGGCCGCGAACAGCGGCGGAATCGAGGCGGGCGCCAATCCAGCGGGTAAGGCGACGGGCTTGCCGTCGGCGGCGAGCTTGAAATCCTTCAGCGCTGGCAGTGCGAGTTGGGCCATCGCCAGCGCCGCGCCGGGATTATTGGATCCGAACAGCAGCTTGCCGGCGACGTCGGGCATGCCGCCGTCGCGTGGCTCGGCCTTGTCGAGCACGAAGCGCGCGCCGGTCAGATCGCTGGCCGGTGGCGGAATCGTGACGTCGAGTTTGGATTTCATCTGTGCAAACCCGGCGTTGAGTTCGGCCAGATGCGCGCAGGCAAAGGGTTTGGCCGCGACCGCGTCGGCCTGTTTGATCCAGAAATCCTTGAGCTTGAGTATCGGCAGGGCGACGCTGAAATCCAGGATGCCGCGGCCCGCTTCGCCGCTGCCGGGTGCGGCGGGCAGGCTGGCGGCGATCTGTTGCGCCAGTCCGGGTTCGATTTCCATCTGCGCGCCGACGCGCACGCGTTGCGTGCCGAGTTCTTCCAAACCCGCGACCAGACGCGGGAATTTGTGCGCAATATCCACATATTCACTTTTGCACACGGCGTCGCTGCCGCTCACCGGCAAGCCGAGCGTCCGGGCGATTTCGAGATCGCTGCCGGCAAGCGGGCCGCTCAGGCGCGCGGCCAGACCGGCGAAATCGACATAGCCTTCGCCGTAGGGCGAATAGCCATATTGTTTGGCGAGGGTTTCCAGGGTGCCGGCGGCCGCCAACGATTGCGCTGGACGGATCACGCCGAGCAGGGTTTGTTTCAGCGTATCGCTGGCCTGCGCCGGTGCGATGGTGGCGACCAGTTGCGAGCCTTCGATGGCGATCATCGCAACGATCTTGTCGTTGCCAATTTGCCAGTATTCCTGCGCGCCGGTTTTCGCCACGGCGAGTTTTTCGCCGGCGGCTGCCTCGATACGCTCGACCTCGGCCTTGAACGCAGCCTGGTCGCCGAGTTCGATACGCAGCACTGGCGTCATGCCGACGCCGTAAAAGGCCATGCGCATGTCTGGCTTGATGCCGATCGCGCGCAGCTTGTCCCAAGAGTCGTGGGTTTTTAGTTCGTCAAGCAGCGCGGTGGCGATGCGGCGGTCGTGCTCGCTCAGCTTGTTCGAGTTGGTCAACAAATCATTGTATACGCCGAACAAGGCCGGCCAGTATTCCTGCATGCGGCTGGACCAGTGATCAGTGACTGCCTTGGGCGTCGGCTCGAGATTGGCGTAGACGTAGGGCGTATCCGCGGGCACGAAGGCGAGCGGGGTATCCGCGTTGTTCTGCGACTTGCCGCAAGCGCCAAGCGCAGCGGCGGCGATAACCAGCGAAACGAAGCGATGAATACGCATGCAAATCCCCAGGCAATGGTGACGAGCGAAAAAACGGTGACGGCGATTATGCGCGAAGCGGGGTCGTGCTGTCCGCTGCGAGCAGTTCGGCGAGTACAGCCATGCGCACGAACACGCCATTGGTGACCTGTTCCAGAATCAGCGATTGTGGGCCGTCGGCGACGTCTGCCGCGATTTCGACGCCGCGGTTGATCGGTCCCGGATGCATGACCAGGCAATCGGTGCGCGCGCGTTGCAGGCGCGCGGCGGACAAACCATAGCGCGTAAAATAATCGGATTCCGACGGAATCGCCGCGGCCTGCATGCGTTCCTTTTGCAGACGCAGCATGATCGCCACATCGGCGCCGGCGATGGCTTCGTCGAAATTGTGGAAAATGCGGCATCGCGGAAATTCATCCGCATCCGGTAGCAATTCCGCTGATGCGCACAGGCGGATTTCGCCCGCACCGAGCGCGTGCAGCGCGTGCACGTCCGAGCGCGCGACGCGCGAATGGCGGATATCGCCGCAGATGACGACGCGTAGTGTGGAGAAATCCGGGCGATGCCGGCGCAGGGTCAACGCATCGAGCAACCCTTGCGTCGGATGCGCATGGTTGCCGTCACCGGCATTGAGCACGGCGGCGTGCGAGTGCAGATGCCGCGAGATGGTTGCGGGTGTGCCGGATTCCTTGTGGCGCACGACGAAGGCATCGCAGTGCATCGCTTCGAGCGTATGCACGGTATCGAGCAGGGTTTCGCCCTTGCTGGTAGACGAACTGGCGACATCGAAGTTGATCACCAACGCGCCGAGCCGTTGCGCGGCCAGGTCGAACGAAGTGCGCGTGCGCGTGGACGGTTCGAAAAACAGATTGACGACCGTGCGCCCGGCGAGCAATTTGGATACGCCGGCGCTGGTGCTGCGAAACGCTTCGGCGCGATCGAGCAGCGCGGTGATGCGATTCGGCGGCAGGCCGTCGAGCGTCAGCAGATGACGCAGGCGGCCGTCAGAATCGATCTGGGCGATGGCGTCGTGCGAAGTTGATTTTGCGTCATTGTGCATTTTTATCGAAGTGGAAATGTTCGCCTCACGGAGTTTGCGTGAACCAGGTTTCGACGATGATTTCGGCGGCGACCGCATCCAGGGCCTGCGCGTGCTTGCGCCGGGCTTCGCCGTGGGCGCGGCGATCGGCGAACCGCTGGGCGGCTTGCTGCGAACTGAAGCGTTCGTCGACCAGTTGCGTCGGCAGTCGGTAGCGTTCGTTCAGCGCCGCGGCGAACGTGCGTGCGGCGTGGCTGTTGCGCTGTTCGCTGCCGTCGAGCATCAAGGGCAATCCCACCAGCAGCGCGTGCGGACGCCACTCGCTCAGCAAGGCATCCAGGCGCGGCCAGTCCGGCCCCTGCTCGCGATTGGCGATGACTTCCAGTGCGCGCGCGCTGCGGGTCAGGCCGTTGCCGACGGCGACGCCGATGCGCCGCGCACCGTAATCAAAGCCGAGTACGGTATCGACGACACTTTTGGGAATTGTGGAAGATTCCACTTGTGTATTCCGGTTTGTCGCCGCGTCAGGCATGGCCGGCATAGTCCGTCAGACTGGCGATGTCGACGCCGACCAGAGCGGCGGCGGCTTCCCAGCGTTGCTCCATCGGCGTGGCGAACAGGATGCGTTCGTCCACGGCGGCGGTCAGCCAGGCGTTTTCCTTCAGTTCGTTTTCGATCTGGCCCTGGCTCCAGCCGGAATAGCCGAGCGCGACCAGGGCATCGCGCGGCCCCTCGCCTGCGGCAATCGCGGCGAGCACGTCGCGCGAGGTGGTCACGCACAGGCATTCGGAAATCTTGAACGAGGATTCCCAGTTGCCGTGCGGTGCATGAAGGACGAAGCCGCGCTCCGGCTGCACCGGTCCGCCGATCAGCACGGGGGCTTCGCTGACCTGGCTCAGATCGGAGGCAAGATTCATCTGCGCCAGCACGTCGCCCAGGCGGTATTCGGAAAGGCGGTTGATCAGCAGGCCCATCGCGCCGTCTTCGCTGTGCTGACAGATGACGGCGACGCTGCGCCGGAAATCCGGTTCGCGCATGCCCGGCATGGCGATCAGAAATTGATTGGCCAAGGTTGTCGTCGGCAACATGGGCGCATTGTACGCGAGATGTCGAGCGCAGTAGCTTGTGCAGAGGTTCGTCAGCGATTGCGCAGGATGTCGCCAGGCAAAAACTGCCAGGTGCGCGTGATGTACAGCTCGTCCACACTTTGCGTGGCGGGGATGGCCGGAAACGGTGCGGCCAGCCTGACGATGCGGACGGCGGCGTCGTCGAGGATCTTGTGACCGCTGGACTGGATCACATCGATGTTTTTCACCGAGCCGTCGCGGCGCAGGGCGACGGTAAGCACGAGCTGGCCGTGCAGTTGTTCGCGCCGCGCTTCATCCGGATAGTTGAGATTGCCGATGCGTTCGATGCGTGCGACCCAGGCCGCCATGTAAGCGGCGTAGGCGTATTCCTTGGTGTTGGCAGAAATATACTTTTTCTTCGGACGTTTGGCGTAGGCCTGGGTTTCGTGCTGGATTTCCTCGGCCAGACGCGCCATTTCGAGTTTCTTTTCCATCAATTCGCGCGCGGTCGGTTGCGGCAACGCGATCTGTTCGGGAGTTTCCTTTTGCGTATGCACCGAAAACTGCGACTGCTGTTGGGTCAGCAGTTCGCGTTCGCTCGGCGGTTGCGGCTTCGGTGCACCCGGGTCGATCGGCCGCGGCGCGATGCCGGGATCGGGTTTCGCCACCGGACTGGACAACGGTTGGCTTGGGCGCACAGCTTTGTCGCGATCGCCGCCGCCGGAGTTGTTTGCCTGGGCGAGAAAGTCGGCCTTTTCGGGTTTTTGCGCGGACGCCGATTGCACCAGGATCACATCCAGCGATGGCAGGTTCGGCGCAGGTTTCTCAAACTCGAAGGTCAGGCCGAGCGCGAGCACGCCGTGGGCAATCAGCGAAAACAGCAGGGTGACACCGAGGCGGTCGCCACTGCCGACCGGGCGTGGCGAACTCACCGGCGTTTGGCCTCGATGACGTCGAACAACTGGCCGGCGATGTTCAATCCGAACTGGGCGTCGAGTTCACGGATGCAGGTCGGCGAGGTGACGTTGACTTCGGTCAGGTAATCGCCGATCACATCCAGACCGACGAAGAGCATGCCGCGGCGGCGCAATTCCGGCCCGACTTGCGCTGCAATCCAGCGTTCGCGTTCGCTCAGCGGCATGCCGACGCCCTTGCCGCCACGGGCGAGATTGCCGCGGAACTCGTCGCCTTGCGGAATTCGCGCCAAGGCATATGGCACCGGCTCGCCATCGACCAGCAGGATGCGTTTGTCGCCAGCGCTGATTTCGGGCAGATAACGTTGGGCGAGGGCGAAGCGGCGACCGAAATCGGTGAGGGTTTCCAGAATCACGTTCAAATTCGGATCGCTGCGCGCGCTGCGAAAGATCGAACGGCCGCCCATGCCATCGAGCGGCTTGAGCACCACGTCGCCCTGTTCGGCGACGAAACGCTTGATCTCGCCGGCGTTGCGCGCGATCAGGGTGGGCGGGATACATTGTGGAAAATGCAGCGAAAACAATTTTTCGTTGGCGTCGCGCAGCGCCTGTGGATCGTTGACCACGAGCACGCCGGCGCGTTGCGCCAGTTCCAGCACCATCGTGTCGTAGAGAAATTCCGCGTCGAATGGCGGGTCTTTGCGGGCAAGGATCACATCGACCTTGCGCAAATCCTGCCAGGCCGCGGCGTCCAGTGTATGGAAGTCGTGCGCATCGTCGCGCACGCGCACGCCGGCCGCCCACGCCCAAGGCGCCGCCTCGCGCACGGCCAGCCCGCCTTGGGTCAGATACAGCAGACGATGCCCGCGCCGCTGCGCTTCGAGCAGCATGGCGAAAGTGGAATCCTTTTCGACATGGATGGATTCGATCGCATCCATCAGCACCGCGATGGTCAGGCTCATGCGTGTGCGGCTCCGGCTGGAATGGTGCGCGGACAGCAGTTGGCACGGGATGTGCTGCACGTAAATGTCATGGCGGGCAAAGCATGTAAGATCGGTACGGGTCTATACTACCATCGCGCTTCACTGATTCGATTCGCAATCCGGGTGGAAAGCTCGGGTTGCGCGGGTTTGTTTTTCGAGCAATGATGCCGAGTTAGCGGATTTACTTGACAGATTTGCTAAGTATTGGTTAAACAGGTTGGGTAAAGCGCGATTTTTGTCCCGACTGCCGCGGGCGGGCAGTCGATTGGCGCATTAACCTGGAACTGAAGTCCGGTAGGGGGTTGTACGTGGAACAGACAGCGAAAGATGGCAATTTGACTGGCCTCAAGGTCATGGTCATCGACGACTCGAAAACCATACGACGTACGGCCGAAACCCTGCTCAAGAAGGAAGGCTGCGACGTCGTTACTGCAACCGATGGTTTCGAGGCGTTGGCGAAAATTTCCGATCAACAGCCGAACATCATCTTCGTCGACATCATGATGCCGCGCTTGGATGGCTACCAGACCTGCGCGCTGATCAAGAACAACCAGATGTTCAAGTCCACCCCGGTGATCATGCTGTCCTCGAAGGACGGCCTGTTCGACAAGGCGCGCGGGCGCATCGTCGGTTCGGAACAATATCTGACCAAGCCGTTCACGCGCGAAGAGCTGCTCGGAGCAATCCGTCGGCACGTCAGCCACAAGTGAGCGCGCAGGCCATTCGAGCATCCAAGGGGAAAACGATGGCGCATATTTTAATCATTGACGATTCACCGACCGACGTGCGCGTGTTCACCACGCTGCTCGAGAAAAACGGTCACCGTGTCAGCAGTGCGGTCAGCGCCGAGGAAGGCATTGCCTTGGCCAAGCGCGAACGTCCGGACATGGTCATCATGGATGTCATCATGCCGGGCATGAACGGATTCCAGGCCACGCGCACGCTCAGTCGCGATTCCGAAACCTCGACCATTCCCATTCTGATCGTCACCACCAAGTCGATGGAAACCGATCGCGTGTGGGGTTTGCGTCAGGGCGCCAAGGATTTTCTCGTCAAGCCCGTTGCCGAGCATGAGTTGCTTGCGCGCATCCAGAATCTGTTGACGAACTGACGACTCATGGCCACCGTTCTCGATACGCAGCAGCTTTCGCCTTTCGAGGCGCTGGCCGACTATGAGCGGCGCAGTCTGGCGCACGCCGCCGGATTGCCCGAGCAGATCGAGGCGCCGGGTCTGTGGCGTGGCATCGGTTTCCGCATCGGCGCGCGTTACCTGGTCAGCAGCATCAACGAGGTCAACGAAATCCTGACCATGCCGGTGCTGACCATCGTGCCCGGCACGCGGCCGTGGTTGCTCGGCGTGGCCAATGTGCGCGGCAACCTGGTACCGGTAATCGATCTGAAACACTATCTCGAAGGCGAGCGCACCGCGCTTACCGATTCCAGCCGTGTGCTGCTGGCACGCCAACATGGCGGCAGCGTGGGTCTGTTGATTGACGAAGTACTCGGCCAGCGCAATTTCTCCGAGGAGCAGCGCGCGGACGCCGTCGGCGAAGAGGACGATCGCTACAACCGGTTCGTGGGCGAAAAATATCCATTGGGCGATGTGCATTGGGGCCAGTTCAGCATGGCTGCCCTGGTGCGTACTCCCGATTTCGTACAGGCGGCAGCATGAGTGCTGGCCATTGGCATGCAGCATTGCAGATGTTTTCAAGGGGTTAAGTTATGAGCGTGACGACAGGTGCAGTTGGCGGTAAAGAACGGGCGGGCGCCAATACCCTGCTCGTCGTATTGCTGATCGTGGCGATTCTGGTGGCGGTGGCGGATTTCGGCTGGCTGACCTACAACGCCGGCCAGGATGCCAAGGCCAGCGCCCTGGTCACCAAGATTCAGGTGTTGTCGCAGCAGTTGTCCAAGGTGGCCAACGATGCTGCCGGCGGCAATATCGACGCGTTCAAGAGTCTGGAAGCCACGCGCAATTCCATCGACGATCTGCTCAACAAGCTCAAGAAAGGCGACAAGACGACCGGTATGCACGGTTACGCCAGCGAATCCGGCGCGGCCAAGGAAATCGCCGATCTGGACAAAGCCTGGGCACCACTGAACACCAACGCCACCAAGATTCTGGACAGCAAGGAACAGGTGCTCAACACTGCCGCGACCGCCGCTGATTTCAACAGCAAGATGCCGGTGCTCAACTCGCGTATGGAAGAAGTGGTCAAGATTCTTACCGAGAAAAATGGCTCCGCCAGCCAGGTGATGATTTCCTCGCGCGAAATGTTGCTTGCCGACCGCATGCAGCGCCGCGTACAGACCATTTTGCAAGGTGGCGAAGAAGCGCAATCGGCAGCCGACGGTTTGCAGCGCGACGCGCAGTTCTACGGCGCGGTGCTGGCCGGCCTGATCAGCGGCAACCCGGATCTGAACATCCGCGCGATGGATAACCCCAACGCCAAGGAAATCCTCGGCGACATCAATAAACAATGGGGCGACCTGGTCGGCGATCCGGTCAAGAAGTTGCTGGATTCGGCCTCGGCGCTGCAGGACGTCAAGCAAGCCGCTGACCAGACCTCGATCGACAGCCAGACCATGCTGCTCAAGGCCGATCCGGTGTCGTTGCGCATCAGTGAACTGCCATCCAAGCGCCTGTTTCCGAATCTGCTGCTCGGCGTGATTGCCGCGTTGGCCGCGATCTTCCTCGTGCTGCTCTTGGGTATCAGCCAATTGCGCAGTTCGCGCCAGCGCTATCAGGTTACCGCCGAACTGAATCAGCGCAATCAGGAAGCGATTCTGCGTTTGCTTGACGAAATGGGATCGCTGGCCGAAGGCGATCTGACTGTGCGTGCGACGGTGACCGAAGACATCACCGGCGCGATTGCCGACTCGGTCAACTTCGCGGTCGAGGCGCTGCGCTCACTGGTGACGACGATCAACGAAACCGCGGTGCACGTATCGACCTCGGCGCAGGAAACCCAGGCCACTGCCATGCATCTGGCCGAAGCGGCCGAACATCAGGCGCAACAGATCACCTCGGCATCCGCCGCGATCAACGAAATCGCCGTCTCCATCGACGAGGTCTCGAAGAACTCCGCCGAGTCGGCCGACGTGGCGCAACGTTCGGTGCAGATCGCGTCGAAAGGCGCGGGCATCGTACGCCAGACGATTCAGGGCATGGACTCGATCCGCGACCAGATTCAGGAAACCTCCAAGCGCATCAAGCGTCTTGGTGAATCCTCGCAGGAAATCGGATCGATCGTCGAACTGATCAACGACATTGCCGAACAGACCAATATTCTGGCCTTGAACGCCGCGATTCAGGCGGCCTCCGCCGGTGAAGCGGGCCGCGGCTTCGCGGTCGTCGCCGACGAAGTGCAGCGACTGGCCGAACGCGCCTCGGGCGCGACACGACGTATCGAAACCCTGGTGCAGACGATTCAGGCCGATACCAACGAAGCGGTCACTTCGATGGAGCAGACCACGTCCGAAGTGGTGGCCGGTGCGCGTCTGGCCGAGGATGCGGGCTTGGCCCTGGGCGAAATCGAAAAGGTGTCGAACGATCTGGCCGATTTGATTCAGAACATTTCCGAAGCGGCGCGCCAGCAGTCGGCGGCGGCGACGAATATTTCGGCAACGATGAACGTGATTCAGGAAATCACCACGCAGACTTCGGTCGGCGCGAGCCAGACCGCCGAGTCGATCGGCAATCTGGCCCAGCTCGCCGCGGATTTGCGCCGTTCGGTGGCCGACTTCAAGCTGCCGGCGTAAGACTTGGGGCGTGCGGCACCGGCGAACCCGGTGCGGCGCGGACGATGGAGGAGATCAAGCAATGCAGGCAGCTTGGTCCAAAAGCGCAGAATCGGTGACGCAGCGGATGGGCAAATCAGCACATGCGTACAACGAACTCGTGCGGTCAGAGGTGAGTATCGGGCATGGCTGCGGCTACCGGAAACTGGTCAGCGCTGACACCCATGCCGAGCATGGACGACAGCGAATTCGAACGCTGGGCGGATCTGCTCGAAAAGCGCACGGGCGTGATCGTGCCGGTGACGCGCAAGGCGTTTCTGGTTACCAGTGTTCGTGGCCGCATGCGCGAAACCGGGCACACCCGTTTCGAGGATTATTTTCGCGATTTGCAGAAAGTGCCGGAGGGAGCAATCGAGTGGACTACCCTGGTCGATCGGTTGACCGTGCACGAAACCCATTTTTTCCGCCATCCGCCTTCGTTCGATTTGATTGCGAAGGACTGGTTGCCGCGGGTAGCCGGGAATGGGAATGCTGCTGCGCAGACCGCGTTGCATGCGTGGAGCGTGGGTTGCTCCAGCGGCGAGGAAGCCTACACCTTGGCGATGGTGCTGGACCGGCACCTGAGCGCAATCCCGGCAGGGAAAGTCTATTTCGGCGTGACCGCAACCGACGTCAGTCTACCGGCTTTGGCCGTTGGTCGCGCCGGACTTTACCCGCGCCAGAGAATCGAAGAAATTCCTGCGGAGTACCGGCAACGCTATTGCGAGGCGCTGGACGAGGACAGCTTTCGGATCGGCGAAACCTTGCGCAAGCGGGTGGGTTTTGCCCAGTTCAATTTGCTCGATGCGGCGCGTGCGCCGCTGAAGCGGCTGGATTTGATTTTCTGCCAAAACGTGCTGATCTACTTCGCGCGCGACCGGCGCCGCGAATTGCTGGCGACGTTCGCGAATCTGCTCAAGCCGGGTGGCTTGCTGGTACTGGGCGCCGGAGAAGTGACGAATTTCGCACATGCGAATCTGCGCCGGGTGGATCATCGCCAGGTGTTGGCGTTTGTAAGAAATACATGAGAGAACGGGTATGAAACTGCAAGACGGGATCGACTTCACCACCCTGAACTGGGTCAAGCAGGAACTCGACGAAACCCTCAAGCAGGCGCGTCAGGCGCTCGAGGCTTACGTTGAGGATCCGGCTGATTCCAGCCTCATGCGCTTCTGCGCCACCTATCTGCATCAGGTGCAAGGCACCCTGCGCATGGTCGAGTTGTACGGCGCGGCGATGGTGGTCGAGGAAATGGAACGTGTGGCGACGGCCCTGCTCGACGGCCACGTCAAACCGCAGGACGACACCTACGGCGTGCTGATGCGCGGCATCGTGCAGTTGCCCGATTATCTGGAACGCCTGCAAAGTGGTCACAAGGACATCCCGATCGTCCTGTTGCCCCTGCTCAACGATTTGCGTGCGACGCGCGGCGAAAAGCTGCTGACGGAATCCGTGCTGTTTTCGCCCGATCTGTCCGCGCCGCTGCCCACGGCGGCGGCGGGGGCGACACAAAGCAAACCCGAACTCGAACTCAAGTCCGAGGCGGCGCGCATGCGCAGCGCATTCCAGTTGTCGCTGCTGCGCTGGATTCGCGATGATTCCGCCGCCGCCCAGCTCGAACGCCTGATCGGCGTACTCGACCGGCTGCGCGCCGATTGCACGCAAGACGATGCGCGCCGGTTATGGTGGGTCGCCTCGGGCGTGCTGGAAGGTGTTGCCTCGGGCGCGATCGAAGCCAATGCAGCGGTGAAGCTGCTGTTTGGCAAGGTCGATCGCGAGATCAAGCGCCTGGTCGATAGCGGCGAGGCCGGTTTCAAGACATCACCGCCGCGCGAGTTGACCAAGAACCTGCTGTACTACATCGCCCACGCCGGCGCGGCCGGCGAACGCGCACGCGAAATCCGCGCCACCTACAAGCTCGACACCCTGTTGCCGAGCGAAAAGGAACTCGAACACGCCAAGGGTTCGATTTCCGGCCACAACCGCACCTTGCTTGATACGGTGTCCGCCGCGATCAAGGACGATCTGATGCGGGTCAAGGAAGCGCTGGATATCTTCCTGCGCGCGCAAAACGCCGATCCGGCCGAACTGATGGCGCAGGCCGACGTGCTCGATCGCGTCGGCGACACCTTGGGCATGCTCGGTCTGGGCGTGCCGCGTCGGGTGGTGCTGGAACAACGCAAGATCGTCGAGGAAATCGCCAACAAGACGCGGCCCGCCGACGAGTCCGGCTTGCTCGATGTGGCCGGCGCCTTGCTCTACGTCGAAGCCTCGCTGGACGATCACATCGATCGCCTTGGCGCCGAATCGCCGCAAGCCGACGCGGCTGCCGGCAGTCAGGGACTCGAACTTCCCAAGGCCGAGGTGCGCAAGATTCTCGATGCCCTGATGAAAGAGGCGTCGGTCAACATCGCCCAGGCCAAGCAGGATATCGTCGCCTTTGTCGAATCGCCCTGGGATCATGCCCGGGTCGAACCGATTCCGCGTCTGCTCGAGGAAATCGGCGGCGCGCTGCGCATGCTCAATCTGTCGGATTCGGCGCAGTTGATGAACGGCATCGTGCGCTTCGTCGAATCCGAACTGCTGCGCCATCGGCGCGTGCCGACGGTGGAACAGATGGACAAGCTCGCCGATGCGCTGGCGTCGATCGAGTACTACATGGAAGCCACGCGCGAGCAGCGCGGCGGGCGCGAAAAGATTCTCGAGGTCACTCGTCAAAGTCTGACGTCGCTGGGCTACTGGCCGGTGCCGGAAGATGATGGCGGCGGTCAACAACCACCGCCGGCGCCACGGCCTGAACATCCGACCGGACCCACGGTCTCGTTGTCGCAGGCCGAATCCGCGCCAGCAAATTTTGCCGGCGTCGACGACGCACGTGAGCATTCCGGCGAATTTCCCAGCTGGGGTGAACATCTGCCTGCCAGCGGCGAAGCCGGTTTGAAACTCGGCACCAGCGCGGACGAGAATCCGGCGGCGGAAAATCCTTTCGATATGCCGAGCATCGAATTGACCGACGATCATCTGGACGATTTCGTCGCGCGTGTGGGCCGCGAAGACACGGCGCCGACGCCGTCACCCGCGGCGCCAGTTGCGCATGAGGCGGCCAGTGGCGGTCACGATCTGCCCGCCATCGACATCGCGCCCGGCCGTGGACTCGAAGACCTGGTCATCGGCGAAACCGCCGCGCACGAACTTCCATCCCACGATCTGGGCGGTCTGCGTCTGGTCGAAACCGAAGCCACGGCAACGCCGGCGGCGAACGTGCACTATGTCGAAGTCGAGGAAGAGATCGAGGAAGAAGTACCCGATGTCGACGCCGCTTCGCCGATGGCCGATGCCAGCTTCAGTGCCACGCCATCGGATGACATCGACGAGGAAATCCGCGAAGTATTCGTCGAGGAAGTGCAGGACGAGATCGACAATCTCAACCGCAGCCTGCCGGCGTGGAAAACCGACGTCAACGATTTCGAGAAGCTCAAGCCGATCCGGCGCTCGTTCCATACCCTGAAAGGTTCCGGCCGATTGGTCGGCGCGCTGGCGCTCGGCGAATTCAGCTGGAAAGTCGAGAACATGCTCAATCGCGTGCTCGACAAGACCATTCAGCCCGGCGCCACGGTGTCGGCCTTAGTGGAACATGCGGTGGGTGTATTGCCGGAGCTGCTGGCGGCGTTGCGCGGCGAAGGCGCACCGAAATCAGATATCGGCGCGGTGATGGAAACGGCCGACAAAATTGCCGCAGGCGAGGAAGCCTGGGTGCGCAGCAACGCAACGCAGCGCATGAAGAAAGTCAAACGCATCGTGCGCCGGCTGGTGCCGGTGATCAATGAAGCCGCATCTGCTGCCGTCGAAGCCCCACTTGCGACGCACGTCGAAACTCCGGTCGAACTCAGTGCCGGCATGGACATCGAACAGGCATTCAGCGCGCCGGTCGAGCAAATCGCAGCGCATGCCGGCGGAGATTTCGCCGAGCAGGCGGCGTTTGCGGCGAGTCCCTTGCCCAACATCGATCCGGTGTTGTTCGAGATCCTCAAGAGCGAAGTTGCCGCGCATCTGGGCGTGATCGACGGCTACCTCGCGGAATTGCGGGCGACGCCATCGTTGCCCGCCAGCGAACCGTTGCTGCGCGCCGTGCACACGCTCAACGGCGCGATCGCGATGGTGGATATTCCCGTCATCAGTCATGTCCTCGCACCGCTGGAAGGCTACATCAAGCGTCTGCGCGCCAGTCAGCACGCTCCGGATTCCACCGGCGCGGCAGCGTTGGGTGAAGCGTCGGTGCTTGTGCGCGACACGATCGCGGCGCTGGAAACGGCACATCCGCAACTGCCGGATTCCGCCGCGCTGGCGGCACGGATCGCGGACTTGCGCGATACCTTGCCCGAGCCCGACATGATGCACACCCTGTTCGCGCTGACGGAAGATGAAACCGGCGCACCGGCGGTCGATGCTGCCGCTGTCGAGGAGCGGGCCGTCGAGGAACATTTCGCCGAAGAGCCGGCAACCGGTGGGCACGTTGCCGAATCGACGCACGCTGCCGAAGCCGTTGGCGCGGAAGCTGACGATGCCGCGCTGCTCGCTGCGCTTGCAGCGTTCGAGCACGATGCCGGGGCGACCGTGCCGTCGGAAAGTGAACCCGTTATCGCCGCACCCGCGTCGTCCGTGGATGCGGCCGACGAGGAAGACGCAACCGCAGCGTGGCTGCGCCAATTCGACGCAGAGGAAAGCGCGACAACGGCGGTGGTTGAGCCGGCGCGCGAGATTGCGCCGGAGCAGGAAGATCACGCCGCGGCGACGACATTTGTATCCAGCGAACCGGTTGGCGAAGAAACCGAGTTGCTCGAATTCGAGGATTTGACTCAGCCCGAAAGCGAATCCGCTCTCGCGGCGCAAGTGGACTCCGGTCGCGAATTCGACGCACCGGTATCGGGCGTAATCGATTCGCCCGCCACTGCCCCGGCGATGGCCGATCATCATGCAGCAGCGGTCGAAGCGGTGGCGTCGCCGGCAGCGGAAGTTGCGCATGGCCTGGGTCCGGCCTCGTCGGATCTGCCGTCGCTACCGGACGATCTGCAACCCGACGGCAAGCTGGAATTGCCGGACATGGACGAAGACCTGCTCGAGATTTTCGTGCAGGAAGGCGACGACATCCTCGATCACTCCGATTCCTTGATGGCGCGCTTGCGCGAAGCGCCGCAGGATCGCGATCTGGTTACCGGCTTGCAACGCGATCTGCACACGCTCAAGGGCGGTGCGCGCATGGCCGGCCTCGCGCCGATCGGCGATCTGAGCCACGCAATGGAATCGTTGCTCGAATCGATCAGCGAAAACCGCCGCTTGATGGATCGGGTCACGGTCGAATCGCTGGAGCGCGGCTTCGATCGTCTGCACGGTCTGGTGCAGCGTGTGGCGCATCGTCAGGCGATCGCCATGCCCGAGCACGCCATCGCGCGTTTCGAGGGCCTGGTGTCGGGCGAACTGCCAATGCCGAAAGCCGCGCCGGCTTTCGCTGCGGAACCCGTCGCGCCATCGCCACCCGTGCGCGCAGATGAGCCGGTCACCGCCATTCCGGCGGCGGTCGTGCCGAAACCCAACAGGTTGCCGCCGCGGCAATTGCCGGCGATCGAGGAAGAAGAACAAAACCGGGCGCCGCAGGAAATGATCCGCGTGCGTTCGGATCTGCTCGACTCGCTGGTCAACTACGCTGGCGAAGTCTCGATCTACCGTTCGCGCCTGGAACAGCAGATTTCGACCTTCCGCTTCAACCTGGTCGAATTTGAAACCACGGTCAGCCGTCTGCGCGATCAGTTGCGCAAGCTCGAAATGGAAACCGAGGCGCAGATCCTGTCGCGCTATCAGCGCGAAGCCGAATCCAGCGAATCCTCGTTCGATCCACTGGAACTGGATCGCTTCAGTCAGTTGCAGCAATTGTCGCGCGCACTGGCCGAGTCGGTATCCGACTTGGTCTCGATTCAGGGCCTGCTCGACGATCTGACGCGCCAGTCCGAAACCCTGCTGTTGCAGCAGTCGCGCGTCAGTTCCGACTTGCAGGAAGGGCTCATGCGCACGCGCATGGTGCCGTTCGATTCGCTGGTGCCGTCGCTGCGCCGCACCTTGCGTCAGGCCGCGCAGGAAGTCGGCAAGCGCGCGCAGTTGAAGGTGGAAGGTGCGCAGGGTGAAATGGACCGCAACCTGCTCGAGCGCATGAAGGCGCCATTCGAGCACATGTTGCGCAATGCGCTCGCGCACGGTATCGAAACCCAGGAAGATCGCCTCGCCGCCAACAAGCCGGCCGAAGGCACGGTCACGATCCAGGTCAGCCGTGAGGCGACGGAAGTCGTGCTGCGTGTTTCCGACGACGGCCACGGCATGGATCGCGATGCGATCCGGCGCAAGGCGATCGAACGCGGTTTGCTGAAACCCGACGCGCAGTTGTCCGATCGCGATCTGTACGGCTTCATCCTCGAAACCGGATTTTCCACCGCCGAACACGTTACCCAACTCGCCGGTCGCGGTGTCGGCATGGACGTGGTGCACAACGAGATCAAGCAGCTCGGCGGTTCGCTGGCGATCGACTCGGTACGCGGCAGCGGCAGCACCTTCATCATCCGCCTGCCGTTTACGTTGGCGGTGACACAGGCGATTCTGGTGCGTCTTGGCGAAGCCACTTACGCGGTGCCGATGTCGTCAGTGCAAGGCGTGGTGCGCATCGCGCGCGACGACCTCGAACGGCGCCTGGCCAAGCCCAATCCGAATTACACCTACGCCGGCGAGGAATACCTGATTTACGAGCTGTCGCATCTGCTCAATGTGCCGCCATCACGCATCGTCGACGAAGCGCAGTTACCGCTGCTGATGACGCGCACCGGCGACCAGCGTGCCGCGGTGCGCATCGACGGCGTGATCGGCTCGCGCGAAATCGTGGTCAAGTCGGTCGGCCCGCAGATCAGTTCGGTGCCCGGCATCTTCGGTGCCACCATCATGGGCGACGGTTCGGTCGTCATGATTCTCGATCTGGCGCCGCTGGTGCGTCGTGTCGCCGCGCTGCGTGAACGCGTCGAAGCCGGCGAAATGGCGATGCCGGAAGCGATTGCGCCGGCGCCGGTATTCACCCCACGCGCGCATCCGCTGATCATGGTGGTGGACGATTCGATCACCATGCGCAAGGTCACCACGCGCGTACTCGAACGCAACGACATGGACGTGGTCACCGCGAAAGATGGTCTGGACGCGGTCGAGAAATTGCAGGACAAGGTGCCGGACATCGTCCTGCTCGACGTCGAAATGCCGCGGATGGACGGTTACGAGCTGGCCACCTACATGAAGAACGATCCGCGCCTGAAGCTGGTTCCGATCATCATGATTACCTCGCGCACCGGCGAGAAACATCGCCAGCGCGCACTGGAAATCGGCGTCGAACGCTATCTCGGCAAACCCTACCAGGAAGCCGATCTGCTGCGCAATGTGCAGGAAACCTTGAGGTTGAGTCGTGCCTGAAACCCTGACACCCGTTGCCGTTGCGCTGCTTTATCAGACCAACCAGTTGGGCGGGCATCTGCGCGATGCGCTCAAGGATCTCGGCGCAGCTGTCGTCTACGAGGCGCTGACTGCGGATATTGATCGCGACAAGCTCGAAGGTTCCGGCGCGCGCGTGGTCATCGTCAACCTGGATAACGACAGCGATCCGCAGATCGATCATGTCTACGATTTGCTCGACGAGGGCGACTACCAGGTCGTGTTCAACGAAGCCCAGGTATCAGCAAACCTGTCGGGTTGGGACCATGCGCGCTGGGCGCGCAATCTTGCCGCGAAAGTTCTCAAGCAACCCGAGATCGCCGAACCGCCGCGCCCGCCTGGCGCCGAAGCCGTGCCGACGCCGGTGCAAAGCTCGGCCGCGGCAGTGCCGATCGCCGAAAAGCCCGGCGAACCTGTGCCGGAGAAACCAGCCGCGTCGGCGTCGCCTGCGCAGCTTGTGCCCACGCCGGCAGAACTGACGCCTGCAGAACGACCCACGGTGAAAATGCCACTGCCGGAATTCAGCCACGAGGCGGCAGCCCCGGGCGCCGATCTCGACATCGCCGAGCTGGCTGAATTCGCACAGCTTGCCGAGCCCGATGTCGGCGTGTCCGGCAATGTTGCCCAAGCTGCTTTTGCCGCGCCGATCGAACCGGCGCCAATCCCCGATTCGGATTCAATCAATAGCGATTCGACCGGTAATTTTGCCGCCGAACTTGATGCCCTGTTTGCCGATGCCGATGCCAAGGCCAGGTCCGCGCCGGTGGCGGCAAAGGCGGATGATCTTGGTTTTGATCTGCCCGACGAATTCAATCTGGCCGAGGATATGGCCGCACCTGCGGCCGCGCCCGCCGCCGCTATCGAAGCCATCGACATCCCGTTCGATCTTGCCGGTGTGCAGACGCCGCCGGCATCGCCGGCACCCAGCGGAAAAGCGAAGGTTCCCGCGCCCGAGTTGGCGGAACTGCACACGGAATTTCCGGCCATTTTTGATCAGCTCGATGGCGCTGCTGCGGCCATCCCCGAGGCCAGTGATGGCACGTTCAAGCCTGCCGGCTTGCCAGCGGCGCCTTCGCATGGCGACGATGCCGACTTGTCGCTGCCAATGGAATGGACCTTGGAACATGCCGATGACACCGCACCGGGAAAGCCTTTCGGTGTCGAAAAAATTTCGGCTGACGAATATCTGGCGCCGCAAGTCGATGCACCCGCCGCCGGGCAGCAACCGGCGATACCGGCTTTGGGCCTGACGCTTGAACTGATGCCGATGGAAGAAGCGATCGCGCCGACCTACCACAATCCTGAATACGCCAAGGAGGCCTGGCTCGACGAAAGCCGGCCGGCGCAGAAACTCAAGGTCGGCACCGGGGCAGGCGTGCAGCGCGTATTCGTGCTTGGCGCCTCCATCGGCGGACCGGAAGCGGTGCGTGATTTTCTTACTGCCTTGCCGGCGGGTTTCCCGGTCCTGTTCGTGCTCGCCCAGCACATGGGCGAGGAATTCCTCGAGCTGATGTCGGCGCAACTGGCCAAGTCGGTCGCGCTGACCGTGCGCAATCCGAGTCATGGCGAACGTGTCAGCCACGGCGAAATTCTTGTCGTGCCGACCACGCATCGCATGCAGGTCGATGCCGAAGGCGTAATCACACTGGCGCATCTGCCGGAAAAATCGCAATACTCGCCGTCGATCGATCAGGTGCTGCACGATATCGCCGACGCTTTCGGCAGCAAGGCTGGCGCGATCATCTTTTCGGGCATGGCCCACGATGCGATCGAGGGCAGTCAGTATTTGAAGTCCAAGGGCGGCACGATCTGGGTACAGGATCCGGATACGTGCGTGATCAGCTCGATGGTTGATGGTGCGCGCGAGGCCGGTGTGGTCGCGTTCGTCGGTTCGCCGCAGCAACTGGCGGCGAAAATGATTGCCGATTACGGCAAAGGTTGAGGACACGAAAATGGCAGATCCGAGCACACGCGAAATTCGCGGCGTCATGATTCCGGTCACCGGCGGGCGTGTGCTGCTGCCCAATGCCACCGTCGCCGAAGTCATCACATATTCGGTACCCGAAAAAATTGCCGATGCGCCGGACTGGCTGCTCGGACGTCTGTCGTGGCGCGGCTGGCGCCTGCCGCTGTTTTCGTTTTCGATGCTGTCCGGCGGGGCGAAGCAGGAAAGTTATTCCAACGCCAAAGTCGCCGTACTCAAGGCTCTGGGCGGCAATGCCAAGATGCCGTTCGTGGCAATGCTGGCGCAGGGTTTTCCGCGCCTGACCACGATCACGCCGGATTTGCTGATTCCCACCGGCGACGAAAGCGAACATCCGCCCGGCGTGCACGGACATGTGCTGGTACGCGACGATCAGGCGGTGATTCCCGATCTCGGCCAGATCGAGAACCTGATCGCGCAGGCCGTGACAGCCTGAGTCGCTTGTTCATAGGCTCCCTTACAGGTCGCCGTACAGCGCCTGCAGCGCTGCCAGCGCGGCGACGCCCGCGGTTTCCGTGCGCAAAATGCGCGGCCCGAGGCGCAAGCCGCGAAATTCCGCTTGGGCGAACAGGGCGGTATCGTGTTCGGAGAATCCGCCTTCCGGTCCGACCGCCAGAATTGCGCCATTTTCCACTTGTGGTAATTGCCGCAATGTAACATTGCCCTCGGGCAGCAAGGCCAGGCGCAGCGCCGAGGTGTCGGCGAGCGACGCCAGCCAGCGATCCAGCCGTTGCGGCGGCTCGATGGCAGGCAAACGATTGCGCCCGCATTGCTCGCAGGCGCCGGCGATCACGCTCCGCCAGTGTGCGCGGCGGCGTTCGGCGCGTTCTTCGTCAAGTTTTACCTCGGTGCGTTCGGTCACCAGCGGCACGATGCGGGCGACGCCGAGTTCCGTGGCCTTTTGCAGGATCCAGTCCATCTTCTCGCCGCGCGCAACGCCTTGTGCCAAGGTCAACTGCAGCGGCGCTTCGCGATCGACTTCGCGCACGGAGGTGATTTCCGCGGACACAGCACGCTTGGCCAGCGACGCCAGGGTCGCGTCGTATTCGCGGCCGTCGCCGTTGAACAGGATCAGCGGGTGACCGCGTTCCAGCCGCAGCACGCGCGCGACATGCTCGCCGGCCTGTTCCGGCAACAAGACATCCAGTCCGGGGCGCAGGGTTTCGGCGATGTAGATTCGGGGAATACGCATGGTGGTTTTCCGTTGTCACGCGACGGCGCTTTCGATGCCTGCCATTGCCACGTCGACCATGCGCTCGATTTCTTCCGGCGTGATCACGTACGGCGGCATGAAGTAAACCACATTGCCGAGCGGACGCAACAACACGCCGTGGTCGAGGCCGTGCCGATACACGCGCAAGCCGCGGCGTTCGGCGGCGGGAAACTCGGCGCGCGGGAATTTGTCGCGCACCAACTCGACCGCGGCGATCATGCCAGTCTGGCGCACTTCGGCGACGTTTGGATGGTCGGCCAACGGTGCAAGCCGTTCGGCCAGCCGAGTCGCGAGTACGCGATTGCGTTCGAGCACGGGTTCGTCGCGGAAGATCGCCAGCGTCGCCAACGCCGCGCGGCAGGCGAGCGGATTGCCGGTATAACTGTGCGAGTGCAGAAACGCTTTTCCACTTGTATATTCTGCGTAAAAGACGTCGTATACCGACGTCGTCGTCAGCACCGCCGACAGCGGCATAAAGCCGCCGGTCAATCCCTTGGACAGACACAGGAAGTCCGGCGTGATTGCGGCCTGCTCGCAGGCGAACAGGGTGCCGGTGCGGCCGAAACCGACCGCGATCTCGTCGGCAATCAAATGCACGCCGAATTCGTCGCACAAGGCGCGCAATCCCGTTAGATACGCCGGGTGATACATGCGCATGCCGCCGGCACATTGCACCAGCGGTTCGACGATCACGGCGCAGACGTTCGCGGCGTGGCGTTCGAGCGCTGCGCGCATATCGGCGAGTTTGCGCAGCGAATGCGTCTGCCACGATTCGCCGGACTCGCGTTCGTAGCAATCCGGCGCGGCGATGAAAATCGGATCGAGCAGCAAGGGCGCGTAGGTCGCGCGATACAGCGGCACGTCGGTGACCGAGAGCGCGCCCAGGGTTTCGCCGTGATAGCTGCCGGTCAGTGCGATGAAGCGCGTCTTGCCGGGCGATCCAAGATTGCGCCAGTAATGAAAACTCATCTTCAGCGCGACTTCGACCGCGCTCGAACCGTTGTCGGCATAGAACACGCGCGCCAGTCCGGGCGGCGCAATGCGCAACAATTCCTCGGCGAGTTGAATGGCTGGTTCGTGGGTGAATCCGGCGAAGATGACGTGTTCGAGGTGGCCGAGCTGATCCTTCACCGCCGCGGCGATGCGCGGATTGGCATGACCGAACAGGTTGGTCCACCACGAGCTGATCGCATCCAGATAGCGCTTGCCGTTGGCGTCGATCAACCACGCGCCCTCGCCGCGCACGATCGGGATCATCGGCACGCCGGCACCATCGGCTGCGGCGTGATCGCGCATCTGTGTGCACGGATGCCAGATTGCCGCAAGATCGCGCGCGCTCAGCGTGGCGTTGAAATCGGTCGGGGGCAGGGCGGTCATTTTGCTATGATCGGTGCAGGCCATCCGCAATACAAGGCAAACGCGATGCAAACCCTCCGCAGTCCCGCTTCCACACGCGGGTTCACCTTGATAGAGATCCTCGTCGTCGTGGTGATCCTCGGCATTCTCGCCGCGATCGTGGTGCCGCGGGTGATGGAACATCCCGGCGAAGCGCGCCAGGTGCGCGCCAAACAGGATGTACAGGCCATCGTCACCGCACTGAACACGTACAAACTGGATAATTATACTTATCCCAGCACCGAACAGGGTCTGGATGCGCTAGTGCACAAACCCAGCGGCACACCCGAAGCGCCGAACTGGAAGGGCTATCTGGACAAATTGCCGAAAGACCCCTGGGGACATCCGTATTTGTACCTGCACCCGGGTTCGCACGGCGATATCGACGTCTTCAGCTATGGTGCCGATGGCAAGCCTGGTGGCGACGGCGAGGATGCCGACGTGGGCAATTGGGACAACAACTAGGCGCGGTGCCTGCATGCGCGATTTCAGTTTGATTGCGAACCCGCGTCGCGCGTGCGGCTCTACTCATATTACGAATCGGTGCGAAGCGCACGGCTCTACTCATATTACGAATCCGTGCGAAGCGCACGGATTCACCCTGATTGAAATTCTCGTCGTCGTCGTGATTCTCGCCGTGCTTGCGGGGACTTTGACCCTGGCGGTTGGCGGTGTCGGCGGCACGCGCCAGCTCGGCCGCGAGGCGGCGCAGATGCAGGCGTTGATCGGTTACGCCTGCGAACAAGCCGAACTCACGGGGCGAGAAATCGGCTTGAGTTTGAACGCTGGCGGTTATCGCTTCAGCCGGCTGGATCGCAACGACTGGCTGCCTTTCAGCGTCGACGAATTGCGCCCGCGCGATTGGCTCAAAGGCACCGATGCTGTGCTGCTGCGCGACGATCGGCGTGTCGCCATCGCGACCGATTTTCCCGAGAAGCCGCAGCTCGTATGTTTTTCTTCCGGCGAATTGACGCCGTTCCGGCTCGAACTCGGCCTGGCGGATTTGGCGCAACGGTTGCGTCTGGATGGCAAACCCGATGGCAGTGTCGAACTGGCCGCGGTGGATACACATGCGCAGTAAGGCACATCTGCGATATCGCGCTTCCGGATTCACCCTGATCGAGGTATTGATCGGCCTGCTGGTGCTGGCCCTGGCCTTGATGGCGCTGTCGCGCACGGCCGCGCTGCAGGTGAATGCGTTTGGCGATTTGCGCGAACGCACGCTGGCTGGTTGGCTGGCTGCGGATATCCTGGCGGAAACGCGATTGGGCACGCCGTTTCCCGCCACCGGCAAGAGCGACGGTCAACGCCGTTTCGGTGGCCGCGACTGGCGCTGGGAAGTTGAAGTGCAGTCCACGCCGGTGGCGACGCTGCGCCGGCTGGATGTGCGTGTCTACACCGCGATCGATCGCAAGGCGCCGCTGGTCGACCTGGTCGGATTCAGCGGTCAGGATTTGCAGCCGTGACCGGCGTGATCGCTAAAAAGTATACAATGCGTCAATCCCGGCGCGGCTTCAGCCTGATCGAGTTGCTGGTCGCGATGACGGTATTCGCGATCATGGCGGCGTTGGCTTACGGCGGCCTGAATTCGATCGCGCGCACGCGCGGCGAACTGGCCCGGCAGGAAGACGCGTTTCGTGACTTGATGCGCGCAGTCGACGGGTTCGACCGCGACTTGCGTGAAACAGCCGCGCGACCGGTACGCGGCAATTTCGGCCAGGCGATCCCGGCGTTCATTGGCACATCCGATCATCTGGAATTCACCCGGCTCGGTTTCGCCAATCCGCAGGCCGAGCCACGCTCGAATCTCGAGCGCGTGCTGTACGAGCTTGATGCCAATACGTTCAAGCGCGGGCGCTACCCGGTACTGGATCGTGCACCCGGCACGGCGCCGCAGATAGCTGATTTGCTCCCCGGTGTCAGCGATTTCCGCGTGCGTTATCTGGACGCGAACAGTGGCCGCTGGTTCGATGCCTGGCCGCCTCCGCAAACTACCGATTTGACCGTCTTGCCGCGTGCGGTCGAATGGCATCTGCAAACCCGCGATTACGGCGAGATCGTGCGCATCGTCGAACTGGTATCGGCCTGGCCAGCGTCGGCGGCTGGCGCCCAGAGCGGCGGCAATGACACGCCAGGCACGTCGCCGCCTGTTATCGCACCGCCGCCGGGCGGATCGAAATGAATTTATCCACTATTCCACAATGCAATTTTCGTCAGCGCGGCGTCGCCCTGCTCGTCGCGTTGCTGGTGGTGGCGCTGGCAACGGTGCTGATCGCCGGCCTGCTCGATCGTGGCGAGTTGACCGCTGCGCGCACCCGCAACCAGTTGCGCACGGCACAGGCGCAAGCCTATGCGCAAGGTCTGGAAGCCTATGCCGCGAAAGTGTTGCGGCAGGATCAGGAAGCCGACAGCGGCAGCATTGATACCGCCGACGATATCTGGGCGGTGCCGTTGCCGCCGACGCCGGTGCCCGGCGGTGAAATCACCGCGACCATGAGCGATCTGAACGGTCGCTTCAACTTGAATAATCTCGATCCGGCGCCGGCAAACGTCAACGCGGACATCTGGAAACGGAAATTCGTGCTCCTTCTGCTTGCGCTCAAGCTCGATACCGCGCTGGCCGACAATGTCGTCGCCTGGATGAATCCTGATCCGGCCGCGAGCGCGGACGATAACTGGTACCTAAGCCAGCCGCTGCCTTACAGTCCGGCCAAACGCGAATTCATCCATGTCTCCGAACTGCGTTTGGTCAAGGGTGTCGATGGCGATACCTACGCGCGTCTGGCGCCTTACGTCAGTGCGCTGCCGCCGGGTACGCCGATCAACGTCAACACCGCAAGCGTGCTGGTGCTGATGACGCTGAATGAATCGATGACGGAGCAGATGGCGCAGTCGCTATGGCAGCAGGGCCACGCGCACTACCAAAATTTTCCACAGGATCTGACGGCGAACGTGCCCGGGCTGGTCGTTGATTGCGGTGGGCATCCGCTCGCGCAATGTTATGGCGTGCGGAGCAGCTATTTCCTCGCCCGTGGCGAGATCACCCTGGACGATCTGCCATTTACTTTCTACAGCCTGATCGAGCGGCGCAGCAACAGCGCGAACGGCGGTATCCGCGTGATCCAGCGCAGCCGCGGCGTGGATGATTGACGTGCGCTTGCCCAAGTGTCGTATCCTCGCGCCGATGCCGGGAGCCGCAATGCCGTCGATGAAAATGGGGATGCCGATCTGCCGCTGCGCAGGCTTGGCGTGCGCAGTACTCGTGCTGACCGCGGTGGGATGCCTGCGTGCGACGGCAGGCCCGGTGCCGCCAGCGACGAATGCCGAACAGGCGACCGCCGCCTATCTTGCCTCGATCCACGATCAACCGCTGCTGTTGCTGGCGTTCATGCGCGAACTGCCCAAGGGCGCGGATCTGCACAATCATTTGTCCGGCGCGATCTACGCCGAGGATTATCTGGACTGGGCTGCGCAGGACGGACGCTGCATCGACCGGCGTACCGACGCCGTGGTTGCGCCGCCTTGCGATGCGGCCAGAGGTTTATCGCCGGCAGCCGATGCGTTTCACGACGACGTGTTTTATCGCCAGGTCATCGATGCCTGGTCGATGCGCGATTTCGTGGCGTCGAACGGCGATTCGGGTCACGATCATTTCTTCGATACCTTCCTGAAATTCCATCTGGCGGCCAAGGACCATCGTGGCGACATGCTCGCGCTTGCCATGCAACAGGCCGCGCAGCAGCATGCGTTGTATCTGGAATTGATGGACACGCTGGCCGATGCCGAAGGCCGCGTGCTGGCCAGGCGCATCGGCTGGAACGGCGACATCGCGCGCACGCGCACGCGCCTGCTGCCGGACATGCCCGGCGTGGTGGCCGCGGCGCGCACGGAACTGGATCAGGCGCAGCAGCAGATGCGCGGCAATTTGCACTGCGCCACGCCGCAGGCCGATCCGGGTTGCGGCGTGCAGGTGCGTTTTCTGTATCAGGTGCTGCGCGGCCTGCCGCCGGAAGTGGTGTTCGTGCAGATGCTGACCGGCTTCGAGCTGGCTGCGCACGATCCACGCGTGGTTGGCATCAACATGGTCATGCCCGAAGACAGCTATACCTCGATGCACGACTTCCGCTTGCAGATGGCGATGCTCGATTACCTGCACGGCAAATATCCCGCGGTCGGAATTTCCCTGCATGCCGGCGAACTGTCGCCGTCGATGGTGCCACCGGGCGGACTGCGTTTTCATATCCGCGCGTCGATCGAACAAGGGCATGCGCTGCGCATCGGCCACGGCGTGGACATCATGCACGAGGATCATCCGTTTGCCTTGCTGCACGAAATGGCGCAGCGACATGTATTGGTGGAAATCTGCCTGACCAGCAATCGCACGATCCTAGGCATCGCCGGCGATACGCATCCGTTGCCGCTGTATCTGGATGCGCATGTCCCGGTCGCATTGGCGACCGACGATGCCGGCGTATCGCGCACCACCTTGTCGCGCGAGTTTGTCGCCGCCGAGCAAACCTATCGGCTCGGCTATGCCACATTGAAAACGCTGGTGCGCGACAGTCTGGATCATGCGTTTCTGCCGGGCGCCAGTCTGTGGGTCGCGCCAGAAGTCTTTCGTCCGACGACAGCCTGCGCCGCCGCCGTGCCCGGCGCGGAACATCCCTCGCACGGCTGCGCAGGTTTTCTCGCGCACAGCGAAAAGGCACGTCTGGAATGGCAACAGGAAGCCGCATTCACTGTGTTCGAGGCGGCCATTGCCGGCCGCTGACCGCTCGCCGATGCGCGTCGGAATCGCCGAGCGCGCTGCTACAATGTCGCCAACTCGCATGCGATGGATTTCATGTCCGCACGTCTGCTGATCCGGCTGCAACCTGATGGCGAATTGGCCTGGCTCGCCCAGGATGCGCATGGTCGTGCCTTGTCCGGCGCCACGCCCGGCGCACCGTCGGCGGTAGCGCTGGCGCGTGCGCAGCGCGTCGTCGTGCTGGTTCCGGCCGAAGACGTATTGCTGCTCGACACGCCGCGGGTCGCTGCGCAACGCGCGCAGTTCATCAAGGCGGTGCCGTTCGCACTCGAAGATCAACTGGCCTGCCCGGTGGAAGACCTGCATTTCGCCGTGCCGGATCGCCTTGCCGATGCGCGTGTCGCGATCGCTGTGATGGCGCGGGACACCTTGCGTGGCTGGCTGGATCGTCTCGTGCGCGACGGCATCCGGCCCGATGCGATGTTTGCCGAAACTCAGGTTCTGCCGCACGCCGATGGCAGTGGCTGCATTCTGATCGAAGACGCGCGTGCGTTGTGGCGCAGCGCCGCCACTCAGGCCGGCGCCTGCGATCTTGTCGGATTGTCGGATTGGCTGGCCGTGTTGGCGGGCGCGCCCGATGCGACCACGTTCGAGATTCACGATTTCCGTGATGCGCCGCCGCTGAACTTGCCGATCGCGGCCTCGCGCTATCACGCGCGTCAGCACGATGCGCTGGCGTTTCTCGCCGCGCGCGCCGCGATCGAACCTGCGCTCAATCTGTTGCAAGGCGAGTTCGCCCCGGCGCATCGGCAAGCGCCGGCGCAACGGTTATGGCGCAACGCGGCGGTGCTCGCCGCGGCCGCGGTGATTCTGCTATTTGTATACTACGGCTTGGACTGCTGGCATCTGGCGAGTGTCTCGGCGCGCCTGGATGTTGCCGCGCGCGCTGTCTTGCATGAAGGCTTTCCGGAGATGGACAAGGTCGCCGGCGATCCGCGTCAGTTGATGCAAAGTGCGTTGACGCGCATGCACGCCGGAGCCGACAGCGGCGGCCTGGCGCATGTGCTGGCCCAGATCGCGCCGGTACTCGGCAGCACCACGCGCACCACCCTGACCGGGCTGGAATACCACAACGCCACGCTCGAGCTTGGTCTGCGCGCGCCGGATTTGCAGACCCTGGATCTGATGCGTGAACGCCTGGCGAATCTGCCAGGACTCAAGGTTGAAGTCACCGCCGCCAATTCCTCTGCCACAGGCATCGATGGACGTTTGCGCATCGCCGGAGCCAAACCGTGATCCGCGCATGGTGGCTGGGCTTGCAGGCGCGCGAGCAGCGCATGCTGACGATCGGTGCGGTGATCGTCGCGTTGCTGCTGGGCTGGGCTCTGCTGTGGTACCCGTTAGCGCGTGCGCGTAGTGGACTCGAGTCGCGTATCGCCGGCCAGCGCAACGATCTTGCGTGGATGCGCCAGGCCTTGGGCCAGGCGCGCGAGCTGCACGCGCAGGGCGCACGTGGACGCGCTGACCGCCAGGGCAAGTCGCTGCTGGCGCTGGCCGATGTCACCGCGCGCAGCGCCGGCTTGGCCGGCGCGCTCAAGCATGTCGAACCCGCTGGTGGCAACGGGGTGCGGGTGAGTTTTGAAATCGCGGATTTCGACACGCTGATCGGCTGGCTGGATGCGCTCGCGCGCGACTACGGCGTGCAGACGACGGATTTTTCCGCCGACAAGGTGGAAGGTTTGGGGCTGGTCAATGCGCGGGTTACGCTGGAAGATAGCGTACGCTGACTGAGTGCGGTCCCCCTTCGCTACGGATTTCTCCACACGTATACAATGAAACTATTGCGCCGCCTGCTGTTGCTTCTGATCGTTCTGCTGGTTGTTGCCGGCGTCGTTGCCGCGACCTGCCCGGCCAACTTCGCGTACCGCTTCGCCGCCGATCGCCTGGGTGCGCTGCGTCTGAGCGGCATCAGCGGCAGCATCTGGCGCGGTCACGCCGGCAGTACGCAGTTGTTCGGCCAGGAACTCGGCGCGCTCGACTGGCAGCTTGAAGCCGCGCCTTTGCTGAATCTCGATGTGCTTGCGCATATCACTCTGGGCGGAGGCGAGATCACCGCATCCGGCATAGTCGAACACACGTCGGATGCGGCGATTCACGTGCGCGACGCCAGCTTTCAACTGCCTGCGCACCTGGCGGCGCCCGCACTCGATATTCCGGCGCTGCAATTGCTCGGCGACATCGACGGCAAACTCACGCAAGCGCGCTTGCGCGATGCCTGGCTCGACGACGCTCACGGCAGCCTGCGCTGGCGCAACGCGGCCGTGGCCGGTGCGGCGCAGGCCCAACTCGGCGACATCGAAGCGACGTTTTCGTCCACACCTGATGGCGCGATTGCCGGCGTGGTGCATGATCTCGGCGGTCCATTGCAGGTCGATGGGACATTCAAGGTTTCCGCCGGCGGTTTCGATGCCGATGCTGTGCTTGCAGCGCGCGACGGCAATCCGCAGGTCGCCGAAGCCTTGCGCTATATCGGCCAAGTGCAGGCCGATGGCAGCGCGCATCTGGTGATTCACGGCAAGTTGTTTCAACTGTTCTGATGGCGCCTGCTCTGATGGTTGAGCCTACGCCAGCATTCCTCGATGCCGCGCTGGATGTCGCGCGTGCCGCCGCCGCTGCTGCTGCCGAGGTAATCCGGCACTATTACCGCCGCGGCGTCGCGATCGAGATCAAGGCCGACCAGACGCCGGTGACGATCGCCGACCGCGAAGCCGAAACCGCGATAAAAAACATCCTCAGACATGTCTATCCGACCCATGCCTTTTACGGCGAGGAACATGGCCGCGAAGGCGAGGGTGACTATCTCTGGCTGATCGATCCCATCGACGGCACCAAGGCTTTCGTGCGCGGTTATCCGATGTTCTCGACCCAGATCGCATTGATGCATCGTGGTGCGCTGGTACTCGGCGTGTCGTGCGCGGCGCACTATGGCGAAACCGTCTGGGCGCGTGCCGGCGGTGGCGCATTTCTGGATGGCGTGCCGATTCGCGTTGCCGCGACGGCGGAATTCGGCCCGGCGACGGCTATCTCGATCGGCAATGTCAAAACCCTCACCGGCGACGTGCGCTGGAACGTACTCGGCGAGCTGATCCGCCGCAGTGGCCGCATCCGTGGCTATGGCGACTTCCTGCACTACCATCTGCTGGCGCGGGGTTGTATCGACCTGGTGGTCGAATCGGACGTCAACATTCTCGACATCGCTGCGCTCGCCGTGATCGTGCGTGAAGCCGACGGCGTGTTCACCGATCTCGACGGCCGTGAATTGACACTCGAAACGACCAGCGTGCTCGCCGGAACGCCGGCATTGCATGTGCAGGCACTGCGTGAATTCAGCCGTTGAGGCAGCGCCGCGTTACAATTGCGCATGCGCAAACCTCCCGTCGTCCATTCCACCCGGCTTGCCGAAGGCAGCCAATTCCTGCACGTCGAGTTGCTCGATCTCGAATTCTCCAATGGCGAACGCCGCACCTATGAGCGCCTGAAAGGCTCGGGTCTGGGCGCCGTCATCATCGTGCCGATGCGCGACGACGATACTGTATTGCTGGTGCGCGAATACGGCGCCGGCATTGATCGTTACGAACTGGGTTTGCCGAAAGGCCGCCTGGATCGTGACGAAACCGTCGAGCAGGGCGCCAATCGCGAGCTGAAGGAAGAGGTCGGCTTCGGTGCGCGCGACTTGCACATTCTCACCACGCTGTCGCTGTCACCGGCCTACATGACCAGCATGACTCACGTCGTGCTCGCGCGCGACCTGTATCCCGAGCGCCTGACCGGCGACGAGCCCGAGGAACTCGAAGTGGTGGAGTGGAAAATGTCGCAATTGCATCATTTGTTATCCCACCCCGAAGTGACAGAAGGCCGCTCGATCGCCGCGCTGTTCATCGCCCGCGAATATCTCGCGGGCCGCTTCGTGCCGCGCGCATGAGTATTCCTGATTTGGCGGAACTGGCGCGCGGCTGCTGCGCGATCGCGCGCACGGCGGGCGCGGCGATCATGCGCGTCTACGCCGGCGACTTCGCGGTCGAGCGCAAGGACGACAATTCGCCGTTGACGGCGGCAGACATGGCGGCGCATCACGCCATCGTCGATGGCTTGCGCTTGCTGACGCCACAGATTCCGGTGCTGTCCGAGGAGGCGGCCGAAGAAATACCCTGGTCCGTGCGACGCAACTGGTCGAGTTACTTTCTGGTCGATCCGCTCGATGGTACGCGTGAATTCGTCAAGCGCAACGGCGAGTTCACGGTCAACATCGCGCTGATCGAGGAACACCGTCCGGTACTCGGCGTGGTCTACGCGCCGGCGCTGGAGGAGATGTGCTGGGCCTGGCGCGGTGGTCACGCCTTCTTCTCCACAAAGTCGCAAAGTGGAGAATTGCACGCGCGCCGCCGTGGCGATCCGCTGGTCGTCGCCGGCAGCCGCTCGCATGCCGATCCGCGTCTGACCTCCGCGCTGGAGAAACTCGGCGCGCATGAGTTGAAGCCGCTCGGCTCGTCGCTGAAATTCTGCCGCGCGGCACATGGCGAAGTGGATTTGTATATTCGCTACGGCCCGACCAGCGAATGGGATACCGCGGCCGGCCAGTGCGTGCTGGAACAGGCCGGCGGCGGCGTGACTGATTTATCTGGCTTGGCGTTGCGCTACAACGCCAAGGAATCCCTGCTCAATCCGGATTTTCTCGCGTTCGGTGATGTGTCGGTGGATTGGAGTGCGGCGATTCACGGAGCCGCGGCGCATGGCTGATCGCGGCATCGACGATCTGCTGCGCATCATGGCCGCCTTGCGCGATCCCGAGCGCGGCTGTCCCTGGGATGTGAAACAGGATTTCGCCACGATAGCGCCGTACACGATCGAAGAGGCCTACGAAGTCGCCGATGCGATCGACCGCCATGACTTCGCCGATCTGCGCGACGAGCTCGGCGATCTGCTGTTGCAAGTGGTATTCCACGCGCGCATGGCCGAGGAGGCCGGGCATTTTCGTTTCGCCGACGTGATGCAGGCGATCTGCACGAAGATGATCCGCCGGCACCCGCACGTATTTCCGGACGCCGATGGCAATATTGAAAAAGTGGAAAATGCAGCAACGCAGACCGCGGCGTGGGAAGAACACAAACGCCGCGAGCGCGCGCAGGCGGGCGCAGCCGATACGAGCCTGCTCGCCGGCATTTCGCACGGCATTCCGGAATGGCAACGCGCCTTGAAGTTGCAGAAGCGCGCTTCGACGGTCGGTTTCGACTGGAACGATCCGCGCCCGGTGCTGGATAAGCTGGTCGAGGAAATCGGCGAAGTCCGACATGAACTGGACAACGCCGCCGATTCGCTGTCCACGAATCGCGAGCGCATCACCGACGAAATCGGCGACGTGCTGTTCGTCTGCGTCAATCTGGCGCGGCTGGCAAACGTGGATTATTCGACCGCGTTGCGCGGCGCCAACGCGAAGTTCGAGCGCCGCTTCCGGCGCATGGAAGCGCTGGCTGCGGCCGAAGGCACCACGCTCGAAGGCAAATCGCTGGCCGAGCAGGATGCCTACTGGGATCGGGCCAAGGCCGACGACAAGGCCGGACGGCTTAAACCCTGAAGCGCCTGCGCGCATCCCACTGGCGTCTTTCCCGTGGAGTACATCCGATGCGAAGTCTGTCGATGCAAATTCTGTCGATGCGAATCCTGATGCTTGCGGTCCTCGGTTTGTTCGCCTGCGCCGCCACTGCCAACGAGTGCAAATTCAGCGCCGAGCGTAATCTGGATATTGATGCGGCCGGTCTGCATGCCGTGATGTTGAAACTCGGATCCAGCGATGCGCACGCGACCGGTGTGGCCGGGCTGACGAAGATCGAAGTGCGTGGCAAGGCGTGCGCGTCCGAGGAAAGCCGCCTGGCCGGCCTGACCGTGAGCCAGAGCCGCGACGGCGATCATGTTGTGGTCACGCCGAACCAGGCGCACGAACAGACCTTCAGTTGGTTCGGTTCGGATTACGCCTACATCGACCTCGATGTGCGCTTGCCTGCCACGCTGGCGCTGCAAATCGAAACGACATCGGGCGATGCGAATGTCGCCGATGTCGCGTCACTGGATTATTCCTCGCATTCGGGCGATCTGATGCTGCATCACGCCGGTGGTGCGGTAGCCGTCGAGGTTCATTCCGGCGACGTCAACGCCGATGACATCGGCGCGTTCAGCCTGCGCCGTTCGGGTTCCGGTGATGTCCGCGCAAACAAGGTGCGCGGCGACGTCAAGGTCGGCCACGTCGGTTCCGGCGATCTGGGATTCACCGACGTCACCGGCAGCGTCAACGTGGAATCGGTCGGCTCCGGCGACGTCAATGTCGATCGCGTCGGCGGCGACATCGTGATCGGTTCGATCGGTTCCGGCGACGTGACCGTGGATGGCGTCGGCGGCGGCTTCACGGTCAAATCGGCCGGCAGCGGCGATATTCACCACCACAACGTCAAGGGCAAGATCGACCTGCCGAAGCGCGACGAGGATTGACGCAAAGAGCCGCAAGGAATATGCCGACTTGCGCTCATGCGGGGGCACGCGGCAGAATCGCACCATGCCTGCCGCCTTCGCCAGCTTCCGCGAGTTCTATCCATTTTATTTGGGCGAACACACGAATCGCATTTGCCGCCGTCTGCACTTCGTCGGCAGTGCGCTGATGTTGATTGTGCTGGTCGCGGCATTTGCAACCGCGCAGTGGGTCTGGCTATGGCTGCTGCCGGTGATCGGTTATGGATTCGCCTGGGTCGGCCATTTCTTTTTCGAGCACAATCGCCCGGCGACGTTCACCCATCCGTTCTACAGTTTCGTCGGCGACTGGGTGATGTTCGCGCAGATGTTGCGCGGCCGCATCCGGTTTTGATGCGTTGTAAACAAGTATAAAAAGCAAGGAGTGGATTATGGCCTGGGTACACCTGGTGACGTTGTGCGCGTTGATCGAATACTTCGTGTTTGCCTGGTTGGTCGGCAGGGCACGCGCGAAATACGGAATCAAGGCCCCGGCCACCAGCGGCAACGACGTATTCGAGCGCTATTTCCGTGTGCAGCAGAACACGCTGGAATTGCTGATTCTGTTCGTGCCTGCACTGTGGATGGCGGCGGCGTATTTCGATCCGCGCATCATGGCCGCGATCGGCGCGGTCTACGTAGTCGGGCGGATTCTCTATTTTCGCGGCTACGTCATCGAGCCGAAATCGCGCCACAATGGTTTTCTGCTCAGCATCGTGCCGGTTGCCTTGCTTCTGCTGATCGGCGTCGCCGGCGTGGCGCGCGCCTTGCTCGGCCTGTAGCCGGCATCATTCGTAGAAAATGAAAAATGCTGCGACCACGATCAGGCCAAAGCCGACTACGTGATTCCACTTGATCTGGGCGTCCAGATAATAAATCGAGAATACGACGAACACGCTTAAGGTGATGATTTCCTGAATCGTCTTAAGTTGCGCCGGGTTGTAGACGCGATAGCCAATGCGATTGCCCGGCACTTGCAGGCAGTATTCGAAAAACGCGATGCACCAACTGGCCAAGATCACGATCCACAGCGGCCGGTCGGTGAACTTCAGATGGCCGTACCAGGCGAAGGTCATGAACACGTTCGAGCCGATCAGCAACAGGATCGGGGCGATATAGTCGAGCATGGCGGGTTCCCTTGGGGCGCGGCAGCGGTGGAACGGCGGTGACCGCAGACTACAACGCGTCGCGGTCCAGAAAGCGCGATTCGTACAGCAGGCTTTCGATGCGTGCTTCCTGGCCGGGCAGGAATTCCAGACCCAGATCTTCCGCTCCGGAGCGCACGATGCGCGTATCGATGGAGATCACGGTTTCCTGATCGAAGATGAAGAACACCCGGCACTCGGCCGGTGGATGCTCGGGCCAGTTTTTCGGCCGGCCGATGCAGGCGCCGCCCTGCGACAAATCCTTGACGTCGGACAGATAGCCTTCGTTGCCGGACACGGCAAGCGCGGCGGAGTAGATTGCCAGGCGCGGATGGCGGCGTTTTTCGGCGAAGGACATGCGCTGCGGCGTTCCTGGTTCCCGCCGCTACAATAGTCGCCTGCCGGTGGATGGTGCAAGCGACGAGTTCTCATTTTGCGTTGCCCGGCGCACTACATGCTACCTTCGTGCACGATGGGGATCGTGGGGACGCTTCGATGAAATTGCACAACGCAACACGCTTGCGCCAGGCGCCGTTGGCAGTCGCGCTGGCGTGTGCCGGTATTGCCGGCGATGCGCTGGCGACCGCGGCGCCGCCGATTGCGCCGTTTGGCGTTGCCATGCCGGCTTCCTGGAAGCCCGGCGATGGCAGCGGCGTCGCCGCGATGTTCCATGCGTTGCGCGCGGCGAAGTCCGCATCGCGCCCGCCTGCCGGCGCAATACCCGCGGCGACGGTCGCCGTGACCAGTTGCGCCGACGACAACGGCAGCGACACCTTGCGCGCCATTGTCGCTGCGGCCGGCGAGGGCGATACGATCGACTTGACTGCGCTGCCGTGCAGCGTCATCACCCTGACGCAGGGCGCGATTCCGGTGATGCTCAACGATCTGTCGATCGTTGGTCCCGGTGCGAGCAAGCTCGCGATCGACGGTGCCGGCGCGGATCGCGTCTTCGTGCACTACGGCTACAACGTGCTGAGCCTGGGCGGCGTCAGCGTGCGCAATGGTGTCAATCACGTCAGCGGCTATCACGTTGCCGGCGGCGCCTGCATCCTGTCGAACAGCTATGTCACGCTCGATCATGCGGCGGTCAGCGGCTGTGTGTCCAGCGGCGAGGGTGCCTACGGTGGCGGAATTCTCGCCCGCGGCATCACGCTTTATACAAGTACACTTTCCGGCAACACCGCGCTGGGCAGCCACCCGAACACGTTTACGGCCGCTTATGGCGGCGGCGCGATGGCCTATCGCGGCACGGCGGCGTTGTACGACAGCACGGTCACGGGCAATCGCGCCACGTTCAATTCCACCGACACCCACGGCAGCTACGATACCGGCGGCGGCATCTTCGCCGATAACGGCGGTTACGCCTTGCGCTCGACCATCGCGGACAATTATTCCTTCGGCACCGGCGGCGGTATCGCCACGCATGCGGGATTCTTCATTTTCGACAGCACGATTTCCGGCAACACCGCGAAGAAAAAAGGCGGCGGCGGAATCTTCGCGCGTGTGTTCTACAGCATGACCATCGCCAACAGCACGATTACTGATAATACCGCGACCAACGGCGGCGGCATCTATCTGGTGGCGGTGCAGAATGCGTTGTCGCTGCAGAGCAGCATCGTTGCCGGCAATGGCGCATCAGTGGGCGCGGCCGACATGGCGGCGATGTCCGCGACGACGATTTCCGGCGCGAACAATCTGGTGATCGCCGCCGATGCGAATATCGCGCTGCCGATCGACACCCTGCATACCGATCCCATGCTGTGGCCGTTGGCCGACAATGGCGGCCCGACCCGCACGCATGCGCTGCGCGTGGGCAGTCCGGCGGTCGATGCCGGCAACGACGTGGAGAATCTGGCGACGGATCAGCGCGGTGCAGGTTTTCCGCGAGTGATCGGCGCGGCCGCCGATATTGGCGCATTCGAGGGCACGTTGGCGCCCGCACCAGCGCAGCCGGCCCCGGCGCTGTCGGCATGGGTGGCCGGCTTGCTGTCGATATTGCTTGGTGGCCTGGGAGTTTGGCGCCGCCGCCGCGCGTGACTGCGGCTTGATGGCGAATACGGACACCGCGTATAGTGCTGCGGTTATTCGCAATCCACACAGGGGTGGAGAAATGTACAAGTCCGTCAACACACGCCGGCCAGCTTTGGCCATCACGCCGCTCGCCGCCGCTCTGGCCTTGAGCTTGACCGCTGCGACGGCGACTGCGCAAACCGCGCCGCCACCGGACGGAACCAGCTTTGCCACGCGGTTGCAGAATTTCGAGCAGGTAGTGGCCCAGTTGCGCCAGTCCTATGCGCAGCATCCGTTGTTTGCGACTTCGGCGGCGCGACCGCAGGCGCGGCACACCCCCATGACGATCGCGGCGACGATCACCGTTACCAGTTGCACCGATACCGCGACCAGCGCCACCACGCCGGGCACGTTGCGCTATGCCGTGCTAAATGCGGCCGCAAACGATGCGATTGATCTTGGCGCCTGCAACAACAGCACGATCACCTTGACCCAGGGCGCGCTGCCGGTGGCGGTGAACGCTCTGGCCATCAACGCCGGCGCTGCGGCGGGCAACCATGTCGTCATCGATGGCGGCGGCAGTGACCGCGTATTCTTCGATACCGGCACGGGCTATCTGGCCTTGTACGACCTCACCATCCAGAACGGCAAATTCGCCCCGGCGAGCGGCAACGCGGCGGGTGGCTGCATCAATTCCGCAGGCGGCGTTTCCTTATTAGGAAGCACGGTCAGCGGTTGCACAGCAGTCAGCGCCAGCGGTGCTGCCGTCGGCGGCGGCATTTACGCCCACGGCTTGTATATGGCAGCGAGCACGCTTTCGGGCAATAAAGTCACATCGACCGGCACGCCGGCGGCGGCGGTTGGCGGCGGCGCTTTCATCATCGGTGAGGCATACCTGCATCAGCAGAACGTGGTCAGCGGCAATGCCGCGGTGGCAGGCAACATCGCTATGGGTGGTGGCGTGTACGCCAAATATTCGATCGTGCTCGGCAGTACGGTATCCGGCAATTCGGCACGGGTGACCCAAGGCGGAACCGGAAGCAATCCCTATGTGGCGTTCGCTGGTGGTCTTGAGGCCAAGTATCTCCACCTTGGCGAAAGCACGATCAGCGGCAACCAGGCGATTTGTGCGTCGAGCGGCAAATCGTACTGTTTGGGCGGTGGTATCGTTGCCGGAAAGTCCGGCGCAACGACTACACCGTTGGCGATCGCGTATTCGACCATCGACAATAATCAGGGCGGATTCGCCGGCGGCGGTGTCGTTTCGAAATACGCCGCGACGATTTCGCAAAGTACAATCTCCGGCAACACGGCGGAGGGTGGCGCCGGTCTTATCCTGAGCGGTAACAGCAGTAATCCGGTAGCCGATTCCATTTACAACAGCACCATCGCGATGAACATGGCAACCTACGTCGGCGCAGGCATAGCTACGATCTTGCCATTGCCCGGTTCTACCCCGAAAGCGCCGTCGATCACGATGATCAGTTCGCTCGTGGCGCAAAACACCGCGCCCACAGCGGCGGATATCTATGCACCGACCGCCGCGCCGGTAACGATTACCGGTTCCAACAATCTGGTCATGTCCACGGTCAATGTGACCCTGCCGACGGGAACTTTGAGCGCCAGTCCACTATTGCAAGCGCTGGCCAACAACGGCGGCCCGACGCAAACCATGGGCCTGAGCGTCGGCAGCCCGGCGCTCAACGTCGGCAGCAATCTGAAAAATTACGCCGCCGATCAGCGCGGCGCAGGTTTCCCGCGCACAACCGGCGGCCTGACCGACATCGGCGCGTTTCAGGGCACGATAACGCCGGTGGCTGCGGTACCCGCGCCGGCCTTGTCCGTGTGGGCGCTGGGCTTGCTCGCCGGTCTGCTCGGCGGTTTGGGCTGGCGGCACCGACGTCGCATCCCGTTGCGGGAATAATCCCGCTTTCACGCCGTTCTCACTGCGCCGCGCGCATTCTTCACAAATGTGAAATCCAAGCGCGGAGCGGGGCATGAAACAACGCGAAGAACAGGCCGGACTGATCCTGTTGATCGAGGATAACCGCGGCATTTCGGAAATGGTCGGCGAATTTCTCGAACGCCGCGGCTATAGCCTCGACTATGCGGCCGACGGCGTGACCGGCCTGCATCTGGCCGTGGCCAATAGCTATGACGTGATCGTGCTCGACTTGATGTTGCCCGGCATGGATGGTCTGGAGTTGTGCCGCAAATTGCGCCGCGAGGCGAAAAAATCCACGCCGGTACTCATGCTCACCGCGCGCGACACGCTCGAGGACAAACTCGTCGGCCTCGACGCCGGCGCCGACGATTATCTGGTGAAACCTTTCGAGATTCGCGAGCTCGAAGCGCGGGTGCGTGCGCTGATCCGGCGCGACCGTCGCCAGGTCAGTGCGGAATTGCTCAATGTCGGCGATCTGGTGCTCGACACCGCAACCTTGCGCCTGACCCGCGCCGGCCAGGAGCTGACGATTTCTCCGATCGGACTGAAGCTGCTCGGCATCCTGATGCGCGAATCGCCGCGCGTGGTCAGCCGGCGCGACATCGAGCGCGAGGTCTGGGGTGACCTGCTGCCGGATTCGGACACGCTGCGCAGTCATTTGTATAATTTGCGCAAAATTATAGACAAGCCGTTCCAGAAGCCGCTGCTGCACACCATCCACAGCGCCGGTTATCGCCTGGCTGATCTGGACGCCGAGATGGCCGCGAGCAAGATCGCTTGATGCCCGCACCGCCGCGCACCGGCATCCGCCGCAAGATCTGGACGGTTTACGTCCTGCAGGTTGCCGCGATCAGCCTGGCCACCATCCTCGGCGTCTATGGCGCCGCCACCGTACTCGAAGACGTGCTGATCAAGCGCGCGCTCGGCGGCGAAGCCACGTATTACTGGCAGCGTCTCGCACGCGACCCGGCCGCCGCCGTGCCGGATACGAACAACATGACCGGCTACCTGCTGCATCCGGGCGAGAACAGCATCGATCTGCCCGAGGCGCTGCGCACGTTGCCGCCCGGTTATCACCGCATCGTGCATCGCGGGCATATCGTTCTGGTGCTGGTGTCCGACGGCCCGCCGGGACGCTTGTATCTGGTGTTCAATCAGGAACAGGTCGGACGCCTCGCCTTCATGTTCGGCTTCGTGCCGCTGATCGTCGTGCTGCTGATCATCTACATCACCACGTGGTTGACGTACCGCGCGTCGCGACATGCGCTGTCGCCGGTGATCGCGCTGGCCAAGGTCGTGCGCGAATGGGATCCCAAGCGCCCGGATCTCGCTGCGCTCGATCCGCAGAATCTCTCCAGCGATCCGGACGGCGATGTCGAAACCCTCGCCGGCGCGCTGCACGGTTACGCCATCCGCATCGAGGAATTCGTCGAGCGTGAGCGCAACTTCACCCGCGATGCCAGCCACGAATTGCGCAGTCCACTGACCGTGATGAAGGTCGCCGCCGATGTGCTGCTGGAAGAGGAACTGACACCGTTTGCGCAGCGTGCGGTTTTGCGCATCCGGCGTTCGGTGCGCGACATGGAAGCGATGATCGAGGCGTTCCTGATCCTGGCACGCGAATCCGATACCGGCCTGCCGCAGGAGGATTTCGTCGCCAACGATGCCGTGAGCGAAGAGATCGAGCGTGCGCAGCCCTTGCTCGAAGGCAAACAGGTTGCGCTGACGCTGGATCAGCAATCCGCGTTCGCCCTGCATGCGCCGCCCAAGGTGTTTGCCGCGATGATCGGCAATCTGATCCGCAATGCGTGTTTGTATACCGAGGCCGGAAATGTGCGCGTCGTGATCGGCCGCGATGCGGCCGGCAATGGTTTCGTCAGCGTCAAAGACAGCGGTATCGGCATGAGTGACGACGAGCTCAAGAACGCGTTTCTGCCGTACTTTCGCGGCAATCGCAGCGCGCGTGGCGGCCACGGCGTCGGCCTGACCCTGGTGCGGCGCCTGTCCGACCGTTTCGGCTGGCCGGTGGAGATGCACAGCGAACTCGGCGTCGGCACCACGGCGACGATCCGGTTTCCGCAGGCGCGGCCGCGGGCCTAGGGCGAATCCATTACGCAGGCCG
>JANWJJ010000039.1 GCA_025451955.1 Rudaea sp.
AGCGGTGTCGTCCGTGCTTGGGGATCGGCCAAAACACGTTTAGACGTCCGAAATGTTAGTCAGGTTCTCTCCGGGTGGGTCTGACCCGTTGCTACCGCTTCGCGCTGACGTGGAACCGATTCATGCCTTGGTGGCGACCGTGATGGCATGTTTACCTATGAATTACGCGAGCCCCCTGCAGAAACAGCAGCTACTTCCGGTCCAAGCCCAGACGAAAAAACATGTCCAAAGTGTGCCGAGCACGTGAAAGCAGCAGCAAAGGTATGTCGTTACTGCAGCTATTCATTTGAAGGTGGCTAACAAAGGCGCGTCGCGCTCTAACTATTCGCTCAAGCGGACCGCTGCGAGTCGGCACGGTGTAAACTAATTCTCATCGCGGCAGCGGCCGCTTCGCTCAAGCGTTGGGCGGCAAAACCCATGGATTCGTAGGCATTATGCTTACTTGCGTAAAAGCTTCGACTTGTAAGGACTGATATCGTGATACTTGCGTTTGTTGCAACCATGACCACAGCGCTTGCTCTCGCCGCATCTGGGCCAACAGCGGATCGAGTGTCACAGACAATTCCGACGGTCTATGAAGCCGGCCACTTTTATGCAGTCCCCGAAACGGTCGGTGGGCAAAAGCTACGATTGCTGGTAGACACGGGCGGCGGCGGTGGCAGCGGCATGTACTGGATCACGGCCGAAGCTGCCAAGCGACTCGATCTCAAAACGCGTAGCTGCAAGCTGGGGAAGTCCACGACCACGGTCGCCGACTTGCCCGCCTTCAGAGCTGGTCACGAGCTCCCGCCCCCGTTTAATAGCCCGTGCGGCAAGTCACTTATGGTTTTCTCGACGCCCGGTCAAGGCATGGATGGCCAGCTTGGTGCAGGTTATCTTCCCGGCCGCGTATGGACTTTCAATTACCCAGATCAGCGGCTTTCCTCACAGGGAGCATCTTGGCAACCGAGCCCCTCCGCTCATGCCACCAAGCTTGGCTTGGCCAGCGGCTTCGTGCGTATAACCATCCAGGTTTCCGGGGAGCCGATTCAGATGCTGCTTGACACCGGCGCCACGGCTCATCCAACGCCTGCAGGCGAGAAAGCTAGCAACACCCCCACCGTAAACGGCTACGGCGTCACGAGCTACATCGACCAGAGTGTTTTTGTACGCTGGCATGCGAAGCACCCAGATTGGCGTGTAGTTCTAAATGGCGACAGCCTCTATGGTCCTAAAATCATCGAAGTCCCAAAGGTGGAGGTTGCCGGCTGGTCAGTCGGTCCGGTTTGGTTTACCGTGCAATCCCGCATTGCGACCTACATGTCGCAGTTCACCGACCGTCCTATCAAGGGCGCCCTCGGCGGCAACGTTTTTCGCCATTTCGTCATGACGGTCGACTATCCGCATAGCACTGCATACTTCCAATGCGTGGCGGGCTGCGAACCTGCAACATTGCAGCCTTAAGTACGTAAGTTACGCAATTGCCGCCCAACAAATCGTCCAAGCGGACGCGCGAAAAGCCGCGCGCCGCTTAACTCCAGCGTTAGGCCTACTTGTCAAAAGGGTCGCACATTGAAAGCATTGCTCGCTCTGGCTGTTATTGCATTCTCGCCATTTGCGCTTGCACGAGATTGCGAGCCGATGTCACCACAAGCTCATGAGGCTTGCATCAGCGGTGCAGAGCCCGAAGCGACACTCAATTCTACTTATCAACGAATTCTCGAAATGTATGATACGCAAGCCAAAGCGGATCCGAGTCGCCTACAACTGAAAAAGGCGCTTATTGAAGCTCAGAAACGGTGGGTTAAATTCCGAGAAGCTGACTGCAATGCGGTCGAACTTTTCTATGCCGGAGGTTCAGGACGGTTGGCTTTTGGCATCGAATGCTGGACCGCCCACGCAAAAGCCCGCACAAAGGAGCTTGAAGATCAATTTGCTCCGAACAGATAATGTGCAGTAGCCCTAACTCGTCCAAGCGGACGGCTGCGGGTCGGTTGCGCTAACATCGTGCGCATCGCGGCAGCGGCCGCTTAGCTCAAGCGTTAAGCCTCAAGACTGTCCTCACCGATAGGAGCGGTTTATGAAAATCAAGTCGCTGAGTTTATTTTTTGTTGCTGCAGCCCTTGTAGGCTGTGCATCAAACCAAGTCGCACAGACCGACACGAAAGGTGCACACACAGAGATCTGCAAAGCAACTTCCGAAGCGGAAATCGCCTCACTGTTTGATCGCTGGAATCAATCGTTGCAGACAGGTGATCCACACAAGGTAGTCGCCAACTATGCAGAGCGATCAATCCTCTTGCCAACGGTGTCAAACAAGCCGCGTCTCACGCCAGCCGAAAAGGAAGATTATTTTCATCACTTCTTGGAGAACCGCCCCTCTGGCAAGATTGATTTGCGATTCATTGAACTCGGTTGCAACACGGCATTTGATGCAGGTCTTTACACATTCACGTTTGCGAAGACAGGGCAAAGCGTCAGTGGACGCTACACCTACACTTACCGTTGGAATGGTTCTGAGTGGCTAATTACCAGCCACCACTCCTCGGCGATGCCTGAGAAGAACTAGCCACGAGAGGCATAACTATTCGCTCAAGCGTTAGACCGCCATGGAGATCTATGTGGACTCATGAAGAAGCGATTGAAACATCAGCCTCTCCCGCCCGCGTCTGGGAGATTTTTGCTGACGTCGCGCGGTGGAAAGACTGGAATGCCGGCATTGAAACGATTCAAATTCATGGCCCATTCGCGGTTGGCACAACGTTTACCATGCAGCCGCGCGGTCAAGATGCGATCAACAGCACCTTGATTGAGGTCAAGCCCGATGCGGGCTTCACGGACGAGACCGTAGTGGACGACACCCGCGTTACAGTCAGTCACAAGCTGGTTCCACTGCCTTCCGGTAACACCAAGATCATCTACAGCACAGAAATCATTGGGCCGGGAGCCGCGGAGTTTGGGCCAATGGTGACTGGAGATTTCGCTGATGTACTGGCAAATCTCAAAAAGCTTGCCGAGCAGCAGTGACGGCGGTCTGACAATTCACGGTGGACCGCTGCGGTCGGTTGCGGCAGCATGATGTCCCCCATGCCAAAATGCTGCAACCTATTCAGACGTATTCCGATACCATGCAGCCGAAAGTACATTGGGAGCAGGTCTACTCCTCCAAAGCGACAAACACGGTCAGTTGGTTTCAAGAGCACGCCGAGACTTCGCTACAAATGATCCAGGCCTGCAGCGTTTCGCTCGGTGCCGCAATCATCGACGTCGGCGGCGGCGCATCCACGCTGGTCGATGATCTTCTGAAAAAAGGCTACTCGAACCTGTCGGTGCTCGATATTTCTGCCGCTGCGCTCCACGCTGCGCAAGTGCGGCTCGGCGGCAACGCCGGCGCGGTCACCTGGATCGAGGCAGATATCACGAAGTCGAAGCTCCCGCCCCATGCCTACGACGTATGGCACGACCGCGCCGCGTTCCACTTTCTCACCGATGCCGATGACCGCCACGCCTATGTCGAGGCTGTTCTTCGTACGGTCAAGCCCGGTGGCCACGTCATCGTCGCCACTTTTGCCGAGGATGGCCCCACGCAATGCAGCGGTCTGCCGGTGATGCGCTATGGCACTGATCAGCTCTCTGGCGAATTCGGTGAGCAGTTCATTCTCGCGGCGCATGCCAAGGAAGCACATCACACACCCTTCGGCACAATTCAGCAATTTACGTATTGCCACTTTCGCATCGCAACGTAGTTTCGCATTTTGCGTAATCCTCCTTCGCTGTTCTGCAAACGAAAAATATTTAGAACTTCCAAGGTGAGAACATGAAAAACCCGGATGCGAGCCAAGATCAATCGGCATCGAAACTCATCTCGAAGCGAATCGCCGAACTCGCAGACTGGCGTGGGGAAACTCTCGGCAGAATGCGCAAGTTTATCCAGGAAGCAGACCCGGATGTCGTCGAAGAGTGGAAGTGGGTCAAGCCGAGCAGGCCCGGCACTCCGGTCTGGTCGCACAGCGGCATCATCTGCACTGGCGAATCTTACAAGGACAAGGTAAAACTCACGTTCGCCAAGGGTGCGTCGCTGCAGGATCCGGCGCACCTGTTCAATTCGAGTCTCGATGGAAACGTACGCCGCGCCATCGACATCCACGAGGGCGACGAGGTTGACGCCTCAGCCTTCAAGGCGCTCGTTCGCCAGGCGATTGCTCTCAACAATTCGAGCAAGTCGAAATCTTCGAAGAAAACGAAATCCTGAGAGATTGCGCGCCTGAAGATTCGCCGTCTTAATCGGATGGCCGGCGCAACCGCAGTGCCAACGTATCGAGGAAGGTCTGCGGCAGCAAGGCCTGCACCGGCACCGACCAATGATCCTGATGCGCGAACCGCCGACACTTCACCGCGTCTTTCTCCGTCATCAGCACCGGCAGCGCGTCACCAAATTCGATATCGCCGGCAGCGAATGCGTGGTGATCGGCAAACGCGTGCTCGATCGGATCGATGCCATGCGCGCGCAGTTGCGCAAAAAACCGCATCGGGTTGCCGATGCCCGCCACGGCGTGTACGCGCAGTGCGGAAAAATCGCGCAACGCTCTGCGCTGCAGCGGATCGCGCAGCGAAACCGCTTCGTCTCCGCTCAGCGCCATGCCGATCTCATCCGCTGCCGCAATTCCGCCATTGCAAATCCGGAACGTTACCGCATTCAAGCGCGTCACCGGCTCGCGCAAGGGGCCAGCAGGCAGCAAGTGGCCATTGCCGAAACGGCGCTCGCCATCGATCACGCAAATCTCGATATCGCGCGCCAGACGATAATGCTGCAAGCCATCGTCGGCGATCAGCACGTCGATTCCGCCGGATTCGAGCAACCGGCGCGCTGCGGCCACACGATCACGACCAACGATGACGGGCGCCTGCGTCGTCTGGAAAATCAGGCAAGCCTCGTCGCCGACGATTTGTGGATTGCTCTGCGCGTCGACCAAGGTCGGCGTTCGCGCGGTACCGGCATAACCGCGGCTGATCACGCCGGGATTCCAGCCGCGCGCACGCAGCGTCTGCACCAGTGCGATGACCAGCGGAGTCTTGCCCGTGCCGCCAATGCTGATATTGCCGACCACGACAACCGGCACCGGCAGACGCACCGATGCGAACAGACCGCGGCGATACAGCCCGCGGCGCAGCGCCGTCAAGCCAGCGTAGAGTCCGGCGAGCGAGCGCAACACTGGCGACGGCGGCCTGCCGCTATACCAAACCGCTTGCAAGGCACCGGTGTCGAACATCAGCCGGCCGGTTTGCAACAACCGTGTTCCGACTGCACCGGCGGACACGCGACCGAGCCCCAGGAACAAAACACACAGCAATCGCCTGGTTTCGGTTGCAGGATGGCGCCGCAACCGCGGCACTCGTGGAAATAAATACAAGCATTGGCAGGCATCGTCTCGACCGAGCGATGACCGCAGGCGGGGCAGACAAGCGTGGACACGAATTCGATTGCCATCGTTACGGCCGGCTCAACTGCCGTTGTCGCGGAACTGCATTTTATGCAATGCCGCATAGTGACCATCGCGCGCGAGCAGGTCGGCGTGTTTTCCCACTTCGACGATCCTGCCATCGTCCAGCACCACGATCTGGTCGGCGTGCTCGACCGTGGACAAGCGGTGTGCGATCACGAGCACGGTGCGATCGCGCAGAAGATGTGCCAACGCATCCTGGATCAGGCGCTCGGATTCGCTGTCGAGTGCACTGGTGGCTTCGTCGAGAATCAGGATCGGCGCGTTCTTGAGCAGGGCGCGCGCGATCGCCAGACGCTGGCGCTGGCCGCCGGACAATAGCGCCCCGCCCTCGCCGGTGCGGCTGTCGAGTCCGTCCGGCAAGGCGTCGATGAACTCCAGCGCGTTGGCAGCGCGCGCCGCATCGATGATCGCCTCGCGCGAGGCACCGGCGAGCACACCGTAGGCGATATTGTGGCCGATGCTGTCGTCGAAGATCACCACCTGCTGGCCGACCCAGGCAATCTGCCTGCGCAGGCTGTCGAGCGAGTAGTCGTCGAGCGCGCGGCCATCGAGCAGAACCTGGCCAGCAGTCGGTTCGTAAAAGCGCGGAATCAGGCTGGCAAGACTCGACTTGCCGCTGCCCGAGCGCCCGACCAGGGCGGTGACGCTGCCGGAGGCGCAACGCAAGCTGATGCCACGCAGGGCCGGTATTGCCTGCCCCTCGTATTGCAGGACGACATCGCGCAATTCAAGCTCGCCGCGGCAATGTTCCATTGTATACTTTCCCGCATCGCGCTCGCCGGGCAGATCGACAATGACGAACAGATCCTGCGCAGCGGCAACGCCACGCTGCATCAATGCCTGCACCGTGGTGAGACGCTTGAGCGACGGCAGCATCAGCAGCATCGCCGTGATCAGCGACATGAAGGTACCCGGACTCATATGCCCGAGCATCGCCGGACGCGTGGCGAAATAGATGACCGCGGCCAGCGCCGAGGCCGCGACCAGTTGTACCAGCGAGGTCGACAAGGCATTGGTCGAAGCCACCTTCAGATTCAAGCGCAGGTTGCTCTCGTTGACCACGCCGAAGCGCGCGCGCTCGGCCGCGGCGCCTTGGTAAACCTTGACCTCGCGCTGACCACCGACGGCTTCGTCGACGATGCCGGTGACCGCACCGACGGAATCCTGAATGCGATGACTGATGCGCCGGTAGCGGCGCCCGACGATCCACACCACTAGTGCAATCAATGGCGCCATGACCAGCAATAGCACCGTCAATTGCGCGCTGTTGTACAGCATCACGCCGAGCAGCCCGAGCACCGTCAGGCTGTCGAGCACCATCACCTTGACTGCATCGGTGCTGGCCTGCGCCACCTGCTCGACGGTGAAAGTCAGGCGTGCGATTGTCTGGCCCGAAGACTGGCGGTCATACCAGGCCGCCGGCAGTTGCAGGTAGCGCGCAAAAACTTCATCGCGCAATTGCCGCACTACGCCGCGACCGATGCGTGCCATGCCGAAGTCGCTGGCGAACGTGGCCGCACCACGCACCAGAAACAGGATCACGATGGCAATCGGCATCCAGAAGATCATGCGTTCGTTGCGGCGGATGAACAGGTCATCGAGCATCGGCTTGATCAGGCGCGTGAATGCTGTGGTCACGCCGGCATCGAAGACCATGCCACAGATCGCCAGCGTCGCGATCGGCCAGTGCCGCGCGGCGTAGCCGAGCAGACGCCGGTAGGTCGCGAACGCGGTGGTCACCGCCGGCGCCGGCGTATTCATCGGCACCTGTCCGATGCCGGCCGGCTCGATGCCAGCATGCTCACTTGGATTCACCCGGCTTGCTGCGCATGGTGGCGATGGAAAGATGGGTGAAACCGAGCTGGCCGAGCGCATCCATCGCCGTGACCACGGCCTGATGTGGTGTCATGCCATCGGCGCGCAGGATGACCTGGCGGTCGTGATCGTCGCCGGCCACCTGTGCAATCGCCTGCTTGAGCGTATCGACATTCGGATTCAGCACTTCGTTGTTATCGACGTAGAAGCGGCTGTCGGCGCCGATCATCACGACCAGCGGATCTTTCGCCGCCTGTTCCAGCGTTTCCGATGCCTGCGGCAAGGTCACCTTCATCGCCGAGTGTTGCACGAAGGTGGTGGTCATGACGAAGAACATCAGCAGCGTCAACATGACATCGATCAGCGAGATCACATTGATCTCGAAATCGTCCTGGCGCGCCGCACCTAGGCGCATCGTCAGTGCGCTCCGCGCGACGTACGCACCACCTGCGGCGGCGGAACAACCGGTTCGGCGTGCGCGGACAATTCGTCAATCAACAGGATCGTCTGCTGTTCCATGTCGACGACATAGCCGGTCACGCGACCACGGAAATAGCGATGGAAGAAATACGCGGGAATTGCCACGCACAGACCCGCCGCCGTGCACACCAGCGCCTGACCGATACCGCCCGCCATCTTCAACGGATCGCCGACACCACTGACCATCACCGCGAAGAACATTTCGATCAGACCAAACACGGTGCCAAGCAGGCCAAGCAGCGGCGAAATCAGGGCGATGGTGCCGAGCGTGTTGAGGAAACGTTCGAGCCGGTGCACGACGTGACGGCCGGTATCCTCGACGCGCTCCTTGATGATCTCGCGCGAACGATTGCGCACCGACAGCGCCGCGGCAAGGATTTCGCCGAGCGGCGAACCGACGCGCAAGGTTTCGATATGACCGGGATCAAGCTTGCGCGTGCGCGCCCAGGCGAGCACCTGTTCGCCAAGCTCCGGCGGCACGACATTCTTGCGCCGCAACGACCAGAAACGTTCCAGGATGATGGCCAGCGCCGCCGCCGAGCACAACAGGATCGGCACCATCGGCCAGCCGCCAGCAATCAGGATCTCGAGCACGCGCGAAACTCCACAAATTCGGACTGGCGCAAATCATACCAGTGTTCCGCACGATTCTGGCGACGGACGCTACTCGCGCCAGTACGGATGTCGGTCGATGCGACCACGCTCGATAATGCGCGGCAGCGCGTCCGCACCAAATCGTATATCCACAAATCCACTTTGCGCCGAATTCACCAGCTCGGTGTCCTGCTCGCGATAGCGTTCGACCACGCCGGGATTGGGATGGCCGAAGTGATTGCGGTAACCCGCCGACACCAGCGCCAGCGCGGGAGTCAAGGCATCGAGAAAATTCTGGCTCGACGAGGTTTTGCTGCCGTGATGCGGAACCTGCAAGACCAGATTTGCGGCAACCGGTTCGAGCGCAGCGGCGACTTCGCCTTCCACCGCGGCCGTGATGTCGCCGGGCAGCACCAGTTCGCTGTTGCCGCTGCGCACGTCGAGCACGCAGCAGCGGTCGTTGTCGCGCGCCGCCAGCGGCAGCACCGGATGCGCGATGCGAAAGGTCACACCGTTCCAGTTCCAGCTTTCGCCGGCCAGACACTGCGTCGCCGGAATTGTCAGCCGTCCGGGTTCTCCAGATTCCACTGGTATGGACGGATAGGCGGCCAGTACGGCGGCCGCACCACCGGCGTGGTCGTTGTCGCCATGACTGATGATCATGCGATCCAGATGCTCGATGCCCAGCGCATGCAAGGCCGGAACAACCGTGGCTTCGCCCAGGTCGAAACCGGATGGAAAGCGCGCACCGGCGTCGTAGACCAAGGCGTGATCGCGCGTGCGCACGACGAAGGACAAGCCCTGGCCGACGTCGAGCATGAACGCTTCGAATTCGCCATCGGCCAGCGGTGTACGCACTGGCCACAACAAGGGCAGGAATAAAAGTATACCCAACGCCCGCGCCGGCACACCGCGTGGCAGCAGCAGCCAGAACGCGCCGCACATCGCCAGGGTCATGGCCCACAGACTCGGCTCGGGGAAATACCACAGCGCGCCCGGCCACGCGGCGATTTTTTCCAGCAGCATCCACAGAACTTGCATTGCCCAACCGGCGATATGCAGCAACGGCGCACCGATCGGCGGTGCAACGAGAACCAGCAACGCGGCGATCACCGTCAACGGCAGCACCAGAAAACAAATCCACGGCACCGCGATCAAATTGGCCAAGGGGCCGATCAATGAACTTTGACCGAAAAACCAGATGCCCAAGGGCAACAATCCGATGCTGGCCACGCCCTGCGCCGTGACCAGTTCGTGACCCCAGCGCCGGCGTTGCGTCGCGCCGCCCAGACAAAACATCAGCCAGGCGACGCCGACGAAGGACAGCCAGAATCCGGCGCTGAGCACGCACAGCGGATCCCAGGTCAGCAAGGCAATCACGGCCAAGGCGAGGCCTTGCGCCGGCGCCCGCGCACGCCGTGCAAGATTGGCGATGAGCAAGGCCGCGATCATCACCAGGGCGCGACGTGTCGGCAAGCCGAGCCCGGCGATGGTCGCGTAGGCGATGGCGAAAACCAGACTCGCCACCGCCTCGATCAGAGGTGCGGGCCAGCGCAGCGTCAGGCGCGGCGCGAGTTTCCACAGCAGGCGCACGAGCAGCACGCCGAAGCCGGCGAACAGGGCGATATGCAAGCCGGAGATTGCGATGAGATGTGGAATTCCGGTCGCGCGCGCGACCGCCCATTCGTGTTCGTCCATCGCGTGTTGGTCGCCGAAGGCAAGCGCGCGCAGCAGATCGGCGCTCGGGCCGGGACCGAGCGTAGTGCTGATCGCGTCGCCGATGCGCGCACGCAGACGGTCGACGCAGATCGCATCGGCGCCGGTCGCACGATTGCCCGCATCCTCGCGCACGTAGCCGGTGGCAACGATGCCTTGTTCCAGCGCGTAACGCTCAAAATCGAAGCCGCCGGGATCGATCGTGCCGCGCGGACGTTTCAGGCGCACCAGCAATCGCCAGTGACTACACGGCTGCAACGGCGGCGCATCCTTGTACCAGCTCAGGCGCACGCGGCCATGCAGCGTGATCGGCACACCATCGTGATTGGCCGTCTGGACGTCCAATTCAAAGCGCGTACCGTCGTCCTGCGCACGCGGCAAGCCACGAATCACGCCAGTGACGGCGATATCTTCGCCTTCGAGTGTGTGCGGCAATCGCTGCGACAGTGCGAAGTCGGCGCGCAGCATGGTCCATGCCGCGGCAAGCAGGACGAATCCGATCCAGCACGTACGCCGGAACCCGACGATGAGTGCCACTCCGAGCACCGCAACCAGCGCATCGATCCAGCGCGGCGGCAGCACGGTCAGCAACTGCACGGCGAGCGCGCCGGCGAGCAGTGCGAGCGCCGAACCGATATTGAAAATATCAGCAGGCAGGAACCGTCGGTTCACATTCTTCCCAAACGCGTGATCCTGAAGTCGTCATTCCGGCAGCGACTGCCGGAATCCAGTGGCCAGGGACGGCAAGCCAGACGTTGTTCACGACGCTGACTTTGCATCCGTGCAGTCTGGATGCTGGCACTCCTTGCCGGCATGACAGCTCGTTTTCTGGCCTCACGCGCCGTTCGCACTATCTTTCAGAACGCCATCGTGCAACACCACGACACGATCCATACGCCGCGCCAATCCCAAATCATGGGTGACGAGCACGAAGCTGGTGCCGATCTCGCGATTGAGCTCGAGCATCATCGCGTACACCTGGGCTGCGTTCTTCTCGTCGAGATTGCCCGTCGGTTCGTCGCCGAGCACGCAGGCCGGGCGCGTCACCAGGGCGCGTGCGACCGCACAACGCTGGCGCTCGCCGCCGGACAGTTCGCCGGGCTTGTGTTGCAGACGCTTGCCCAAGCCGACGCGCTCCAGCAAGTCGCCTGCTTCGCGTTTGGCCTGTGCGATCGCCGTGCCGCGGATCAGTAGCGGCATCGCCACATTTTCCAGCGCCGTGAATTCCGGCAGCAAATGATGAAACTGGTAGACGAAACCCAGCGAACGATTGCGCACCTTGCCGCGTTCGCGATCCGACAATTTTGACAGGGTGCGACCTTCGACTTCGACATCGCCTGCGCTCGGCGTATCCAGACCGCCGAGAATATGCAAAAGGGTACTTTTACCTGCGCCGGATGCACCGACGATGGCCAGCGTCTGGCCGCATTCCAGGCTGAAACTGACATCGCTCAGCACGTCGGCACGCAAGCCGCCTTCCTGATAGGTCTTGGCCACGCCGGTGGCGCGTAAAACGACGGACGTACTCACGTCTGCGCCCTCCGGTCTGCAGCAGGGAACCAGGTCATGCCAATGTCGTCGATAAAGGATCCGTCCGCCAGCTTGGCACGTTTGTAGAACCGGCTTTCTTCGGCAAAGCCGAACTTTTTATACAAATGGATTGCCGCCTCGTTGCTCGCACGCACTCGCAGTTCGACTCTTTCCACGCCGACATTGTTTTGCGCCCAGTCCTGCAGCGCGCGCAGCAGAACCGTACCGATTCCCTGCCCCGTATGCCCGGGATGCACGACGATAGTCAAGGTGACTACATGTGCGATGGCGGCGATGGTTGCCGCAGGTTCCAACAAACCGTGAGCGACAACGGCGCCGTCACGCTCGACTACGAGATAACTTCCGGCCTGCGCCAGCTCGCCGATCTTGCGTGCAAACGCCGCTTCATGAAATTCATGCGGTTGCGACAACAAGCGGCCCGGAATCCGTGCGGTTTCGCGTTCGGCCGCGCACAAAATTGCGGCGTCGGCCTCGCGCGCCTTGCGGACGCGCAAAGGTGATTCCATCGTGCAAGCCGTGGCGCTATTCATAACGCAGCGCCGCCGCCGGCTGGGTGCGCGATGCGCGCCAGGCCGGATACAGGGTAGCGATCACGCAGAACACGAAGGCGATGCCGGCGATCCAGCCGACATCGCTCCAGTGCATGTCCGAAGGCACTTCGCTGATGTAGTAGATGTCGGGCGAGAGGAATTCGACATGGAAAACATGCTCGATCCACTTCACCAGCGCCGGCAGGTTGATCGCCAGTGCCACGCCGCCGAGCACGCCCATCAGGATGCCGAAGGTGCCGACGATCACGCCCTGCACCATGAACACGCCCATGATACTTTGTGGAGAAATGCCCAAAGTGCGCAAAATGGCGATATCGGCCTGCTTGTCGGTGACCAGCATGACGAGGGTCGACACAAGATTGAACGTAGCCACGGCGACGATCAGCGACAGGATAATGAACATCACCTTTTTTTCCATCGACACGGCGCTGAAGAAATTCGCGTGGCCTTCGCGCCAGTCGCGCACGCGATAGAACTGGCCGAGCTGTTGCGCAAGATCGCTGCCGATGTCCCAGGCGTGAAACATGTCGTCCAGACGCAGACGGATGCCGGTGGGCCCATCGAGCTGGAACAGGCGCTCGGCGTCGTCCATCTGCATCACCGCCATGCCTTCGTCGTATTCCTGGAAGCCCACCGAGAAGATACCGACGACCGTGCAGCGCTTGAACCGTGGCACCGCCCCGATCGGAGTGACGCTGACATCCGGCGTGACCACCGTGACCTTGTTGCCGACACCGACGCCGAGTTCCATCGCCAGTTCGTTGCCAAGGATGATGCCGAATTCACCGGGTTTAAGATCGCCGAGTTTGCCCTTGACCATCTTGCGATCGATATCCGAAACCTTCGGTTCTTCGCCGGGCAGCACGCCGCGAATCACTGCGCCGCTGACGCGCGTGCCTTGCAACAAGGCCTGACGCTCAACATACGGCGCCGCGCCGAGCACATGCGGATTGGCGGCGGCGGTTTTCACCGCGTGTTGCCAGTCATGTACGCTTTCGCCGACACCGGAAATGGTGACATGCGCGACCATGCCGAGAATGCGATCGGTCAATTGTTTCTCGAAGCCATTCATCACCGAGATGACCGTGATCAACGCGATCACACCGACGGCGATGCCGAGCATCGACACCAGCGAGATGAACGAGATGAAATGATTGCGGCGCTTGGCGCGCGTGTAGCGCAGGCCGATGAACAGTTCGAGGGGGCGGAACATTGACCGGGAAATCCGTTTGCCTGATTCGGCGCGTGCGACAGGTAGCGCCGCAGAGTGCCTCAGCCACTCGCCGACTGCAAGCATGGCTAGCGCGTCGCAGTCGGCCCGGATTCAGAGTCAGCTAGCTGAACAATTACTAAACCAGCAAGTATTGTAATGTGACGTCGCGCCCCCAACTAAGGTCTTACGGCAGGATCGCAGGATGAACGCGATCGCTCGTGTGCAGCTTTCGCGCACCGCCGCATTCTTATCAAACTGTTGGAGAACGTAATGAAAAACACCTTGCTTGCACTTGCCCTTTCTGCCGCCGGACTTGCCATGGCACCCGTCATCGGCCACGCCGACGCCGGCAGCAACGGCGGATTCTTCGTCAACGGCAACGTGGGTCAATCCAGTCTCGACAAAGGCGCATACAACGACAACGACACCGGTTATGGCGCGAACATCGGCTATCGCTGGGCGCTCAATCCGAACGTCGCGCTCGGCGTCGAGGGCGGCTACACCAAGCTCGGCAGCTTCAGTCCCAATTCCAATTTTGCCGTGCCGGGACTTCGCAATGCTGAGGTCGAAGGCTGGAACGTGGGCGTCAACGGCCATTTCAACGTTACCCCGAACTGGTACGTCAGCGCCCGCGGCGGCTTGTTCCGCGGCGACATCAAGGGTAGCTACGTGGTCGATGCCGCCAGTCCAGCGGTCTATGTCAACGATACCAGCAACAAGTACTACGCCGGCGCCGGTTTCGGCTACGACTTCAGCAACAACCTCAGCGTTGGCCTGAACTACGACTACTACAAGCTCAACAAGGATGGCCTCAACTTCGACCCGGATCTGGTCTCGGTGAGTGCCGAATATCGATTCTGATCTTTGCGATTTTCCCGATCGCAAACTGCAACATCGAACTCCCAACGGAGACTCAGGGCAAGGACGCAGACATCGCCCGGCTCGAATGAGCCGGGCATTTTTTCCCATGCGATGCGAATCAGGCGTCCGGGATATCGCCTTGCACTCTGGCCAGGCGCACGCGCAGGCGGCGGCGTGTGTCCGCATCGCAGTTGTCCGGTCCGAGTATCAACGCAATGCGTTTGCCATCGCTGCGGCGCAGGTTCAGCACGATCCATGCGCCACGCACAACGCTGCGTACCAATTCGGCGACGTGTTCGCGGCCATCCGCATCGATGAGACGCCAATGTCCGGCCGCGTTCCATGCAGCGCGGCGCACAAGCGGGCGCCAGAAGCGACCCAGGGCAATTCCGGCACACGTAACGGCGAAGACGACCAATCCGGATTTCGCCCACGTCGGCAAGCCGCTCAACTCGACCGAAGCCATCGCCAGCATCGCCACGGCAACGACAGCCGCCAGCAGCCAGCGCGAGGGCCGATACTCAAACGCGATCGCGGGAACGGATTTCATCGACGATCTGCCGCCACTGCGGATTTTCCGGCGTGCTGCGGCCGTTCAGCCAGTTCCACAAATCCGGATCTTGCTGATCGAGTAAAGTGGAAAATGCTATTTTTGCCGCATTGTCCACATTGGAATAACGGGTTTCGAGATACCAGCCGAGCAATTGATCCAGCTCGCGCATGCCGCGCCGGCAACGCCAGCGCAGACGCCCTGCTTCATCCGTGCTCATGCATTGGTCATCAAGACTGCCGCGCGACCATCAGCTGCTTAATTTCGGCAATCGCCTTGGCCGGATTCAAACCCTTCGGGCAAGTGCGCGCGCAATTCATGATGGTGTGACAGCGATACAGCTTGAACGGATCTTCGAGATCGTCCAGGCGCGCGCCGGTGTCTTCGTCGCGTGAATCGGCGATCCAGCGATAAGCCTGCAACAGGATTGCCGGGCCGAGGTAACGATCGCTATTCCACCAGTAGCTCGGGCACGCGGTCGAGCAGCAGGCACAAAGTATACATTCGTACAAACCGTCAAGCTTGGATCGATCTTCCTTGGATTGCAGCCGTTCCTGATCCGGCAGCGGCGTGCTCTGGGTACGGATCCACGGCTTGATCGACGCATATTGCGCGTAGAAATGGGTCATGTCCGGCACCAAGTCCTTGACTACCGGCATACTCGGCAGCGGATGGATTTTCACATCGCCCTTGCACTCGCCGATGGCCTTGGTGCAGGCCAAGGTATTGGTACCGTCGATGTTCATCGCGCACGATCCGCAGATGCCTTCGCGGCAGGAACGGCGGAAGGTCAGGGTCGAATCGACCTCGTTCTTGATCTTGATCAGCGCATCCAAAACCATCGGCCCGCAGGCAGCTAGATCGATTTCGTACTCGTCCATGCGCGGATTCGCGCTATCGTCCGGATCCCAGCGGTAGATGCGGAACGTGCGCACGTTTTTGGCGTCCGCCTTGGCCGGATACTTCTTACCTTTTTGTACTTTGGAATTTTTCGGCAAAGTGAACTCAGCCATGATCTATCCTCGGTTGCCCGCACCGGCGAGATTTCGCGCCCACTGACCCGTGAGCACGAAACGCGGAAACGTGATGAATTGCTCGGCAAATACGCGAGCGACGAAATCGCTCGGTCCGGCAAAGGGCTGCGGCGCCTCGCGTTCGCGTTTGTGCCCGACGCCTTGCAAAACAAACGCAGCAACGGCGACCAGTATCGCGACAAGCGCGCCGAGCCATTGTGCGTGCAACGACAGCACGACGAACGCCAACATTCCGGCGATGAAGAACGGCACGACAATCATGTGAACCAGAAGATTCACGCGGTCGCAGTGATTGCGCGAATAGCCTCGCCATTGCCAACCCAACAAACCGCCTTGGCGTTCGCTGCTCGCCATCTCAATACACCCGCGCCTTCGGCGGCACGGCATCGACTTCCTTGGTCATCGGCTGCATGTGCACGGGACGATAGTCGAAGGTCGCCTTGCCCTTGGCATCGACGCCGACGAGGGTGTGTTTCATCCAGTTGACGTCGTCGCGGTCCTTGAAATCCTCGCGCGCATGCGCGCCGCGGCTTTCGTGACGCTGCTCGGCGGAGTACATAGTCGCCACCGCCTGACCAAGCAGGTTCTGCAATTCCAGGGTTTCGATCAGATCGGTGTTCCAGATCAGCGAGCGATCAGCGATCTTGACCTTGGCGAACGCGTCGTGGGCCTGCGAAATCTTCGCACAACCTTCCTTGAGCGTGTCGCCGGTACGGAACACGGCGGCATCCTTCTGCATGATGCGCTGCATGCTCAGGCGCAGATCGGCAGTGGACGTGTCGCCCTTGGCATTGCGCACGGCGTCGAAATTCGCCAGCGCGGCATCGCAGGCCGAGGCCGGAAGATCCTTGTGCGCTGCGCCGGGCCGGATGATTTCGGCGGCGCGATAAGCAGCAGCGCGACCGAATATGACCAGATCGAGCAGCGAGTTGGAACCCAGACGATTGCCGCCGTGCACCGAGACGCACGCGGCCTCGCCGATGGCGAACAAGCCCGGCACCACGGTGTCCGGATTGTCGCCGACTTTACGCAACATCTCGCCGTGATAATTGGTGGGAATTCCGCCCATGTTGTAGTGCACGGTCGGCAGCACCGGAATCGGCTGCTTGGTCACATCGACGCCAGCGAAGATGCGCGCGGTTTCGGCAATACCGGGCAGACGTTCGTGAATGACTTCGGGACCCAGGTGCATCAGGTTAAGGAACACGTGATCCTGATGTTCGCCCACACCGCGGCCTTCGCGGATCTCCATCGTGATTGCACGACTGACGACATCGCGCGAGGCCAAGTCCTTGGCGTTCGGCGCATAGCGTTCCATGAAGCGCTCGCCCTTGGAATTGGTGAGATAGCCGCCTTCGCCGCGCGAGCCTTCGGTGATGAGACAACCAGCGCCGTAGATACCGGTAGGATGGAACTGCACGAATTCCATATCCTGCAACGGCAGCCCTGCGCGCAACACCATGCCGCCGCCATCGCCGGTACAAGTGTGTGCCGAGGTGCAGGAAAAATACGCGCGACCATAGCCGCCAGTAGCCAACACCACCGCATGCGCACGGAATAGATGCAGCACGCCGGCGGACATATCCAGCGCGAGCACGCCGCAGCAGGTGCCTTCGCTGTCGAAAATCAGGTCCAGCGCGAAGTATTCAATGAAGAACTGCGCATTGTGCTTGAGCGATTGCTGATACAGCGTATGCAGCATCGCATGACCGGTGCGGTCGGCCGCCGCGCAGGTGCGCTGCGCCGTGCCCTTGCCGTAGTGCGTGGTCATGCCGCCGAACGGACGCTGGTAGATCTTGCCTTCCTCGGTGCGGCTGAACGGCACGCCGTAATGTTCAAGCTCGATCACCGCGGCCGGCGCGTTCTTGCACATGTATTCGATCGCGTCCTGATCGCCGAGCCAGTCGCCGCCCTTGACGGTATCGTAAAAATGAAAGCGCCAGTTGTCCTCGCCCATATTGCCGAGTGCGGCGGCGATGCCACCCTGCGCCGCGACCGTGTGCGATCGCGTCGGAAACACCTTGGTGAGGCAGGCCGTGTTCAAGCCCTTCTCGGCCATGCCGAAGGTCGCGCGCAGACCGGCGCCGCCAGCGCCGACAACCACGACATCGTATTTGTGCTGTTCGATTTTATACGCTTGCATTTCCATTATTTTCCCAGGGCAATGCGCACGACCGCGAGTGCACAGGCTAGCGCGCCGAGCACGCAAAGAAATTTTACCGCCACCTGCAGCGTGATTTCGCGCCAACGGGTATGTACGTAATCCTCGATCACCACCTGCAGGCCAAGCTGCGCATGCCAGAACAGCGCGAGGACGAAGGCGATCATCAACACCGCGTTGAGAGGTTGTTGCAACAATGCTTGCGCAGCTACGTAGTCGGCGTGCAACAACATCAGTGCCAGCCAGATCGACCACAGCACCAGCGGAATCAAGGCAACGGCCGTGATGCGCTGGACGATGAAATGATGCGTGCCGGATTTCGCGCTGCCAAGTCCGCGCACGCGCTTGAGCGGCGTCTGCAAATCGGCTGTGTTCATGCGACACCTCCGCGGGCGAAGACGCAGGCCCAGATCAACGCGGTCAACACGAATGAACCGATGACCGAAATCCAGCCAGCGCGGATAAATTGCGCGATGCCGAAACCCATGCCGGCATCGTGGAGCAGATGGCGGATGCCGTTGAGCAAGTGGTAACACAGCGACCAGGTCCAGCCGAGCAGCAGGAACAGACCCAGACCCGAGCCGCAGAACCCGCGCACAGCTTCATACGGATATGGGCCAGCGGCCAGCGCCAGCAGCAAGGCGCAGACCATGATCGAACCCACCGCCAACGCGACACCGGTGGCGCGATGCAGGATCGAGGTCACCATCTGGATCTGCCAGCGGTAGATCTGGATGTGGGGAGAAAGTGGGCGGGCTGACTCTGGCGTGATTGTTTCGGACATGAATGGAACCTCAAAAATCGATGCAGCGACCGTTCTTTTCCCAATCGCCATAGCGCACGGGATCAAGCCCGCCGCGACCGCCGACTTCCTCGGGCCGCGGCAGCGGAAGTTGTGGCGCTTGCGCGTCGGAATCGGCAGGCACGTCGCTGATGGATTCTGGCTTGCGCGTGTTTGTATTCATGCGAGAATCCTAATGCCCATCGCCGACACTGACAACCCGGCCGAGTGAACGCGTGCGATTACCCGGTCGCTTCTGTATGGTACGAAGTATAGCGCCGATGCCTTGCCGATAAACTCATGCTGATCGCCCTGCCATCACTGCACCTGCTGGAAATCGCCGGCGCGGACGCAATTGCGTTCACACAGGCGCAGTTCTGCAACGACGTGGCCGCGTTGGAGAACGGTCATTGGCAATGGAATGCGTGGCTGTCGCCGCAGGGCCGAGTGCGTGCGTTCTTCCATCTGCTGCGCGACGACGACAAACATCTGCGCCTGCTGCTGCGCGGCGGCGATGCCGAAATTCTGCGCACCGAGCTGGCACGTTACGTCTTCCGTGCGAAAGTGCAATTGCGCGCGCTGCCCGACGTTCTGGTCTTCGGTACCGGGGATGCGTCCGCACTGCCGGTGCATTTTTCCGCGCCGCCCATGGCCACTGCGCTGGCATCTTCAGACCGGATTACCGGCCTGGCCCTGCCCGGCACAACGGCGCGCTGGTTGCTGTTATGGCCATCCGATGCCGCGCCATCGGCGGCGATCACATCGGACGACGAGCGCAATCGTTGGCGGCTTGACGATATCCGCAACGGACTGCCGGAACTGACTGCGCCCTTGCTCGACCAGTTCCTGCCGCAATGGCTGGCACTCGATCGCCTGAGTGTGGTGAGCGTGCGCAAGGGCTGTTATCCGGGCCAGGAGATCATGGCGCGCCTGCACTTCAAGGGCAGCAGCAAGCGCGGATGCTATCGCCTGGAATTTCACGCCGATGTCCTGCCTGCGCCCGGGCCGGCTTTGCAGGTGTCGGGAACGGCGACCACGGATAATGCCGGCACCATCGTGATGTCCGCTTGGAACGGCGCCGGCACCGGCGAGGCACTGGCGGTAATTGCCGACGCGGCGCATGCCGCTGCGCTCAGCAACCCGGGGCTGCGTGATATTAAAGTCATTTCTCGCTTTGGCCAATCCGCCCTTGATCCATAGCGTTTTTTCCGCAGTGCGTCTGGCCTTTGCTGGGGATTCATGCTATAGCGGAAAAGCAATCGAAAGGGGGAAAGTCCGTTATGAACAGCAAGTCCGCTACCGTGCCGAAAATTTGTGTCGCACTGTTGAGTGCGTTTGGCGCCGTGTTCGCCGTTAGTCCGCATCGCGCCTGCGCGGCGGATTACACCTTTGCCATCGAGCCATCGAGCCCGCCGGAACGCATCAAGGAAATCTACCAACCCTTGATGACCTACCTGGCCAAGGCGTCGGGTCAGCATTTCACCCTGGTCACAGCACGCAATTACCATTTCTACTGGCGTGACGTGCAGAACGGAGGCAAGGCTGATTTCGCCTTCGACGAAGCGCATCTGGCTGCGTATCGCATCCAGCACGGGCATTACGAGCCGCTGGTGCATACCGCCGAACCGACCAGCTACACCCTGGTAACGAATATCGACCTCGGCAAACAGGGGCCGCCGGGATTGGTCGGCCACAGCATCGTGACCATGGCTGCACCGAGTCTCGGCTACACCTTGCTGCTCGGGTTCTATCCGAATCCGGTGTTGCAGCCGGATATCCAGTCCACCGCCACTTCTTCACGCGATGCGGTCGATCGGGTATTCGCCGGTGAGGCCGAAGCGGCGATGATTCCGACCTGGCTCAAGGATCAATACCCCAACCTGACGCCGGTCAAGACGTCGCGTGAATATCCCGGACAGTGCATGACGGCTTCCGCCGACGTCCCGGCCGAAATCCGGGACAAGGTCAAGGAGGCGTTGTTGAAGCTCGACACGGATGCAGATGCGTCGAAGCTGCTGTTCGAACTGGGCGTGACCAAGTTCGTGCCTGCGACCGCCAAGGAATACGACGGCGACGAGCAATTGCTCAAGGCATACTTCGGTTACAAGTAAAGTGCTGATAATGGAAAATGCAACATAATCCACTTTGAGCACATTTACTTTTGCTGAAAAATTATACCTTGCAGCGAATTACACAGCTTTAACATTTGCTGATTTTTTCAGCAGCGTCCGCAATTTTAGAGTGACAACTCCACCGGATATGCGATAATTCGCCGGCACGCCATCGCACTGCGATGGCCAGATCGAACGAATCTTCAGGATTCAGCAAGACTACCGGCACCGGCTCCACACTGGGTGCCTACGCTGCGGCCCACGGGACGTGCGCCACAGCGGGGATCGAAACGATCCCGTAACCACATCGGCAAGGGCATCGCCCGGCCGAAAAAAATACCGCGGCGTTGACAGCGTCGTTCGTTGCACTTTCCGGGCCGGCGCTGTGCCTTTGCGACGCCCGGACGTGCGTGGCAAGAAATTCGTACCTGCAAGAGGCGTCTACGATGAAATTAGCCTGGATTCTGTGGCTGGCATCGGCATTTCACAACCCGGTGGGCGATCGCGCCTGCCTGGCCGCGACCGTCTATCTCGAAGCGCGCGGCGAACCCGTCAGCGGCCAGATGGCCGTGGCCGAAGTCGCCCTGCGCCGTCGTGAAAGCGGCCAATGGGGCAATTCGCTATGCGCGGTTTTGCGCGCGCGTGGACAATTTGCTTTGTCCACAACGAGCAAAAATTACATTTTTAGCGACGTAAACGCCTGGCGCCAAGCGTGGCTGCTGGCCGGCATCACGATGGACATCTGGAAACTGCCGCCAAGCCTGCGCGTCGTGGTCGTGCCGAAGGCCGATCACTTCTTCGCGTCGGACACACCGCCGCCAGAGTGGGCGAAGGGTACTCCGCTTGCAGTCATCGGCGACCACAGTTTCTACCGTGCCGATTGATTGATGCGTCAACCAACCAAGGTGAGCGGGTCATTACTGACTCGCCCGCCGTTGCGACGACGTTATCTGTTGCGCATCCACTCCAGATGATCGCCACGGACAAAGACCCGGTCGCCCGCATGGAAACCCGGATTGCCGCGCTGGGTTACGGTAGCCCAGCGACCATCATCAAGTTCGACGCGGAAGCGCCAGGCATAGCCTGAAGCAGCTTGGGCATTGCCCTGCTCGACCGAATCACCGACTACCGCTCCGCCAACGGCGCCAATTGCCGTGGCTGCCGCGCGACCGCCGCCACGACCGAACTGATTGCCGATCACGCCGCCGATGATGGCGCCGAGTACCGCGCCGCCGCCGGATGTGCCCTGGCGTATTTCCACCTGATCGACATCACGCACCGTACCGCAGGCGTGACAATACCGGCCCGAATACGACTGCTGCTGATCGCCACCCTCGTGATAGACCACGCGCTCGCGCGGCGGCGGCGCCACGCAGGCATTGAGGCCGAACAGGGCGACAAGCAATACCACGATGATTCCACGGTTGCATGACATCGGCATATCCTCCAGTTGGTAATCGATCCAACGCAAGAATGCAGGATCCGTTGAATGGCAGTTTCCCAAAAGTCGTGTGAACGCCGCTGAAACCGCGGGATCGCGTGTGCAGCCTGCGTCTCGGGTAGCATTAAGCACAGGTTTATTCCGGAGTACGCATGAATTCCACGGTCAATCCACGCCGGCTAGGCGATCGCATACGCGAACTCGACCCACAAGGCGCTGCCGACCGATTGGTTGATTTGTCCGATGCCACCATCGCGCAGACGCTGGCCGAACTCGGCCCCGGCCACGCCATCGACATCTTGCAGAAATTTCCCGCCGAGCGCCGCGCACGCATCGCTGCAGCGACGCTATCGGGAGAAGGCGAACAATGGCTCAAGGACTGGCATTATCCGGAAGGCAGCGTCGGCCGGTTGATGGATGCGTCCAGCGCCCAATTCCGGCCGCAAACCAAAGTCACTGACGTGGTCGAGGCGCTGCGCGAAGCGGTCAAGCGCGAGTTGATCACCTATGTATTCGCTACCGATGATGATGGCCGTCTGGTCGGCGTGGTCACATTCCGCGAACTACTCTACGCGCAGCCGCAACAGGCGCTGGCAGACGTGATGGTCCGCGACCCGTTTTTCCTGCATCCAGAAACTAGCCTTGTCGACGCCATGCGCGAAGTGGTCACGCGCCACTATCCGGTGTATCCGGTGTGCGACGTCAACGGCCGCCTGATCGGCAAAGTGCGCGGCCAGGTGCTGTTCGAGCAACAGGCGTTCGATATCAGCGCGCAGGCCGGTTCGATGGTCGGCGTGGAAAAAGAAGAACGCACCGCCACGCCGTGGCCGCGGGCGCTACGCTTCCGGCATCCGTGGCTGCAACTGAACCTGCTCACCGCCTTCATCGCCGCGGCAGTGGTCGGATTGTTCCAGAACACGGTGAACCACATCGTCTTGCTCGCCGTATTCCTGCCGGTATTGTCCGGGCAATGCAGCAACACCGGCTGTCAGGCGCTGGCCGTGACCTTGCGCGGCATGACCTTGAACGAACTGCGCGTGGGCATCGGCCGCAAGCTCATCCTCAAGGAAGCGTGGCTCGGATTTCTCAACGGCCTGCTTGTCGGCATCGTCGCCAGCATCGGCATGTTCGTGATTGCGCGAATGGAGCACAACCCGCACGCCCTGCCCCTGGCCTGCATCACCCTCGCGGCAATGGCGCTGTCCAGTGTGGCCAGCGGCATTGCCGGTGCCGCGGTGCCGCTCGGACTCAAGCGCCTCGGCGCCGATCCGGCGATGGCATCGAGCATTTTCCTGACCACCGCGACCGACGTGGTGAGCATGGGTTTGTTTCTCGGCATGGCGGCATGGCTGATTCCGTGAATCTGATCGACAGCCATTCGCATCTGGATGCCGCGGAATTCGACGCCGACCGCGCGCAGGTGTTGTCGCGCGCGCGCACCGCGGGCGTCACCCGTCAGATCGTGCCCGCCGTCGCTGCCGCAACATTTGATACTTTGCGCACTTTGTGCAAAGTGGAAACCGGACTGTATCCGGCCTACGGCCTGCATCCAATGTATCTGGCGGAACACACACCGGAACATCTGGATGAACTCGCGGCTTGGATCGAGGGCGAAAAGCCCGTTGCCATCGGCGAGTGCGGCCTGGATTTCTACATCGAGAATCTCGACGTCGACAGGCAGCGATGGTATTTCCAGCGCCAACTCGAACTTGCACGCGATGCACGATTGCCGGTGATCCTGCATGCGCGCCGCGCACTGGACGAAGTTATCGCCGGCATTCGTCGCAGCGGCGGCGAACTGACTGGCGTTGTGCACAGTTTTTCCGGCAGCGCAGAGCAGGCGCAGCAATTGTGGAATTGTGGATTTTGCCTCGGCATTGGTGGACCAGTCACGTATCCGCGCGCACGCCGCCTGCGTGAGATCGTCGCGACGATGCCACTGGAATTTCTACTACTGGAAACCGACTCGCCCGATCAACCCCTGCACGGGCATCAGGGTGCCCGCAACGAACCGGCGCTGCTGACCGAGGTTTGTGCCTGTGTCGCGGCACTGCGCGGCGTCGATCCGGATAAAATCGCCGCGGCGACGACGACGAACTGCGAGCGTTTGTTCGGCTTGCCGCCGCTCGTCTCAACTACCGGCTGAAGTTTCCAGCAAGCGCTCGATCACCCGCGCGGCAGCGACCATGCCGAACGTGGCGGTGACGTGGGTCGCCGCGCCCAGGCCGCCGCCGCAATCGAGTTTCAATCCGCCTTCGGCAGCGACCGGCCGCGTGCCGCACACGCTGCCATCGGCTTGCGGGTAGCGTACGTTCTGGCGCGAAAACACCGCCTGCACGCCGAAATAGCGTTTCGGATTGCGCGTCCAGCCGAGCTCATCGCGCAGGCGGCGCCGTACCAGGCCGAGCAGCACGTCGTGCTCGGTGCGAGTCAAATCGCGTGCGGTGATCAGGGTGGGATCGGTGCGGCCGCCGGCGGAACCCGAAACCACGATGGGAATTTTCCGTCGTTTGCAGAAAGCGATCATTTCCACTTTTATACGCAGCGCATCGCAAGCGTCGATCACGGCGGCGTAGCCGCGCCCGAGCAGGGAATCGAGATTCGCCACGGTCACGAATTCCGCCAACGCATGCACGCGAATATTCGGATTGATCGCACGCACGCGCTCGGCGATGACATCGACTTTCGGCCGTCCGAATTCGCCTTCCAGCGCGTGCAACTGGCGATTGACGTTGGACACGCAGACGTCGTCGGCGTCGATCAGGCTCAATTCGCCCACGCCCGAACGCGCCAGCGCCTCGGCCGCCCACGAACCGACACCGCCGATGCCCACCACGCCGACATGCGTGCGCGCCAGACGCGCAACGCTGCCAGCGCCATACAGCCGTTCGATGCCGGCGAAACGAGGATCCATGTCTTCCTGCCGATGTTCGATGACGAATACTTTAGCATTCGATCCACGAGTACCGCGCCGTCACGAATCCTGGGGACTCACGCTTAACCCGCCGAACACACCCGGTTGCGCCCGTCTTGTTTGGCGCGATAGAGCTGTGCGTCGGCGCTGCGCAATAATTCGCTGCTGCTGGCGGCAGTCGCGCCGGTCTGGGCGACGCCGATGCTGATCGTCACCTCCAGGCGTTGCTCGCGGGTTTCGATCGGCCGACCCGCCACGGCGGCACGCACGACTTCGGCCAGCGCTACCGCTTCGTGCAGCGGCGCTCCACGCAACGCCAGCGCAAATTCCTCGCCGCCCAGACGCCCGATCGGTGCGCCCGGTGGGGCATTCTCACGAATCACCTGAGCAACACCGCCAAGTACCTGATCGCCGATCAAGTGACCGTAACGATCGTTGACATCCTTGAAGTGATCCAGATCCAGCATGAGCAAACTCAACGGCTGGGAATTTCCGGCTTTCTCCACTTCTTCGTCGAGCAGAGTGCGGAAATGGCGGCGGTTGAAAAAACCGGTGAGGCTGTCGTAAATCGCCAGATCGATCAGTTCGTGGTGGTATTCCGCTTCCATGCTGGCGCCGATGAAGAACTTGATCGCATTGCTGCCGACACTGATCTGGTCGCCGTCGCGCAGCTCGGCGCGCGTCACCGGTTTGCCGTTGAGGAAGGTGCGATTGGTCGAGGCCAGATCCTCGATCAGGTAATGTCCGTCTTCGTGCCAGATGCGGCAATGCTGACGCGATACGCTCGGATGCGGCAGCGCGAGGGCACAGTCGCCGGCGCGGCCGATGAGAATCGGCGCATCCGCCAATTCGATCTGCAGGCCCAGCATCATGCCGCTGACCACGATCAACCGCGGGCTACGCTGCCCGGCGCCGGATCGCCCGGAATCGAGTACGGTGGCGCGATCGGTCTTGGAGTTCTGATCCTTGTTCAAGTGGACGCTTCCCGCCCATAAGGGTTTCAGGATTGTAACGCAGCCAGAAATTCGCACCGATCGAGCAAGGCTGGCATCACAAGGCGCGCCATGATCCCGACAAATCCGCTATTCTCTACAGGCTTGTTCACTTGCCAAGACGATGCGTAACCTGATCCTGTTGATTCTCGGCATGGCCATCGGCGCCATTGGCGCCGCCAATATCGTCAACGCCTTGCGCCAACGCGACGCATATCCGCGCGGACTGATGAACGTGATGCAATACCATTACGTCGCAATGCGTGGGGACGTGCGTCTCAATCGTTGCGCCGTAAACACACCGCAACACCTGGCGATCCTGCGCGAGCTTGCCGGCGGCATCGAAACCGCAGTCTATGCCGGGGATATCCCGGAACCGCCGTTCCACGAATATGATCAGCGCCTGCGCGCCGCGCTAGACGCCGTTCCGGCCGACACAACGTCCACCGATTGCGCCGCGCTGGCGCCGGCACTCAACCGGATTGGCGCCGCCTGCGACGCTTGTCATCGGCAGTATCGCTGAATTGAATAGCGCGGCCAGGAATGGCCACTTTGACTCTTGCGATCAAGGACGAAGGCGAAAACTCAGCGTTCGGGCAAGGGAATGAATTCGGTTTCGCCGGGAACGGGCGCAAAGCGTTCCGCCACCCAGTCGGCCTTGGCACGCTCAATCCGCTCGCGCGAACTGGAGACGAAATTCCACCACACATGGCGTTCGCCATCCAGCGGATCGCCACCGAACAGCACGGCGTGCGCGGCAGCGGCGGCGCGGATTTCCACCTTTCCGCCCGGCGGCAGAACAGCAAGATGGCCTGCGGCCAATTCGACTCCATCAATCAGCAAGGCTGCATCGGTCGCATAGACCGCGCGCTCGATGTGCTCGGGTGGCAAGATCAAGACGCTTGCGGCGGGGAACTCCGCGGCGAGGTAGAACATTGTGGAAAATGTTTCCACCGGCGAGCGCTCGCCGAAAGCGTCGCCCGCGATCAGACGCAGGCGCACGCCGTTGGGGTCGATCTGCGGCAAACTCGCCGCCGGATGATGATGAAAACTCGGCGTGACTTCCTCAGCCTCGCTCGGCAGCGCCACCCAGGTCTGGAGGCCGTGCACGTGCTGTCCTGCAGCGCGTTCCACTACCGGCGTGCGCTCGGAATGCGCGATGCCGCGGCCTGCCGTCATCCAGTTCACGTCGCCGGGACGGATCGTCTGCACATTGCCGAGATTGTCGCGATGCTCGATCGCGCCGGCAAACAGATAGGTCACCGTGGCCAGCCCGATATGTGGATGCGGGCGCACGTCCATGCCCTGCCCCGGTGCGAATTGTGCCGGGCCGAGATGATCAAAGAACACGAACGGCCCGATATGACGTGCACGCAGATGCGGCAAGGCACGGCGCACGCTGAAGCCGCCGAGATCGTGGACACGCGGATCGATGATCGTCGTTTCGGTGGCAACCATGCGTCATCCTAACGCGATTTCGCCGCGGTTGCTTGCGATCCGCAAATCGGCGTGGCGCAGAAAAACACGCCGGAGGAGCGAGTCCACCGGCGTGCTGAAACGAACGGGTATTATTCGGCGGGGCCGACCTCATCGGCCTGCAGGCCCTTCTGGCCCTGCACGACCTTGAAGCTCACTTTCTGGCCTTCCTGCAGGGTACGGAAACCCGTGCCGGTGATGGCGCGAAAATGCACGAACACATCGGGGCCGTTTTCACGGCTGATGAATCCGAAACCCTTGCTGTCATTGAACCACTTGACGGTACCAACCTCACGATCCGACATAAAAACTCCACAGGACATTTCAGACAAAGCCCCGCGCAACGCGGTGCCGGCTTACTGGGATGCATGGAAACCGGGTGACGAAGCGGATCGTAGATCAGCGCTTTCAGGTCACGATTACAAGTGACCGTGCAAACACAGTGGATAAACTATAACTCAAAATTTACAAAAGAACGAATTTTGTACTTCTATCCTTTTACCAGCACATAACCTCATGTATCGATTATATTTTCCGGAAATCCCGCGCACGATTTCCCGCAATGCAGCACCTCATTTCGGCGTGATTGGAGTAAGGTTTCAACCACCCAATCCCGGTTCATAGCCCTCCAAAAGGAATCGTCATGCCCGCTCAAGGTTGTCATCCCAACGCCCCGCACAAGAAACTGCGCATTCCGGATTGGTACGTTTCCAGCCTGATGCTCGATCGCGCACTCGACGCCATCCTGCGCCGGGTCCGCAAGCTCGATCGTACTCACGATATTCCCTATCTGGCGGGCTACAGCCAGGACGGCCAGACCATTTACATCGACCGCCATCTGCCGTCGACGATGAACTACAAAGGCAGGAAAGTGAATGTCGACCGCTTCCTGATCATGCACGAGGAAGTCGAGAAAACCTTGATCGACCAACTCGGCCTGCATTATCTGCACGCGCACCAGATTGCGACTCGCGCCGAAGAAGCCGCGGTGCGCGCCGACGGCATCCTCTGGCGCGACTACGATCGCTTCATGCAGAAATACGTCAAGATAGTTGGCGACGAACGCCTGAAGAAAGTCCCCGAGGATCTGGATCTCAAGCCTTATCGCGATGAACACGACTTCGATCTGATCCAGCGCATGCGCAAGGCGCTGACCGCGCGCGGGCTGCGCAAAGGCGAAGATGCCGCCGTCATTCGCAAGGGCCTGGATCAGTACCTCGCCACGCTCAAGACCGAACGACACGACCAGGCTGCGAAACTGCGCAAGCATGCGGTGACGAAGCGAAAATAACCGGGCTGCGACCGCAACATCACGGCAGGTGCAGCTCTTGCCCTGCCGCTGTCGCATAGGTCAATTTGCCATCGACGATGCGGGCTGGCGCGGTCATCGGATGTGCGGCGCTGTGCCCGGCATCGAGGATATGCACGACGCGAACGCCGCGCGCGCACAGGGCATCGGCGATCATCGAGCGATGACAGCGCCACCACACCGCCTCGGCGCACATCAAGGCGGTGCGCGACTGTTGCGCCAATTGCAGCAGTTCATCCAGACCTTGCGCGAACCCGGCACTGGCCATGTAATCGGCGTAGCCTCGAAACGAGGCATTGCGCCAGGCGATGTTCGGCGAATCCGGTGCGGCGCGGCGACGGCCACCGAGCGCCGGCAGCCATCGATAACCGATCGACTGCGCGTCGAGCGATTCCGCCAGTGCCTGCTTGCCGTACTGCGGATATTTCCGCGAAGCTGGGAAGCTGCGCACATCAGCGATTGTCTGGATACGGTATTCGGCCAGCAGATCGAGGAATTCGGCCAGCGGGCGCGTCGAATGGCCGATCGTCCATATCGTCATCGGCTCCATCGTGCTTGCGCGCTTCGTCATCGCTCAACCGATCCTGTGCAACGCCGTGCCCTTGTGCATGGCAATGTGCTCAGTCTTGTCGCTCTTGATCTCGTATTGCGGATCTTCAGCGCTGGCGTGATGGATATACCCTTTGTAATCGACGTCGCGCACGTGCACCCTGACGATCTTTCCACTCACGTGCCCGGCTTCGGAGTTCCAGCGAACGTGATCGCCGATTCTGAATTTCGTGACCATATTCCGGCTCCTCAACGTTCGACACAGGGCTTGCACCGAACTGTACGGCACCGCACTCCGGTCAGGGCGATGCCAGCGCGGCATCGACGATGGATTGCGCCTCGTGCAGGATCAATTGCAGATGCGCCTCGTCCCTGAAGCTCTCCGCGTAGATCTTGTAGATATCCTCGGTGCCGGAAGGCCGTGCGGCAAACCAACCGCTTTGCGCGACCACCTTGATGCCGCCGATCGCGGCATTATTGCCCGGCGCGCGATCGAATACCTGTTCGATTTTCTCGCCGGCGAGTGCATCCCTGCGCAATTGATCCGGCCGCAACTTGCCCAGTCTGGCCTTCTGCGCCGGCGTGGCCGCCGCTTCGACGCGATCGGCGAAGGGCCTGCCGAGATCCTCGGTGATCTGCGTATACAACTGGCCGGGATCCTTGCCCTGACGCGCGCTGATTTCCGCCGACAGCAGCGCGGGAACAAGACCGTCCTTGTCCGTCGTCCATACCAAACCGTCGCGTCGCAGGAACGAGGCGCCGGCACTTTCCTCGCAGCCGAAACCGAGTGAACTGTCGAACAAGCCGGACGAAAACCATTTGAAACCCACCGGCACTTCGTACAATTTGCGCCCGAGCCGTTCGACCACACGGTCGATCAGTGCGGTGCTGACCAGGGTCTTGCCGACTGCCGCCCGCGGATTCCACTGCGGCCGGTGCCGAAACAGATAATCGATCATCACCGTCAGATAGTGATTCGGTTGCAGCAAACCGCTGCTGCGCGCGACGATGCCGTGACGGTCATGATCGGTATCGCAGGCGAAGGCGACATCGTATCGATCCTTGAGTCCGATCAGCCGCTGCATCGCATGCGCCGACGACGGATCCATGCGAATCCTGCCATCCCAGTCGGCCGGCATGAACGCGAATTGCGGATCGACTTCCGCACTGACCACGGTCAGATCGATCTGGTAGCGTGCGGCGATCGACGCCCAGTAATGCACGCCTGCGCCGCCGAGTGGATCGACGCCCATGCGAATGCCGGCGCTGCGGATCACATCGAAGTCGATGACGTTGCCGAGGTCGGCGACATAGGCGTCGAGATAATCGTGCGCGTGCGTGGTCGCGGCACGGCGTGCCTGTGCGAACGGCACACGCCGCACCTGGCGGACGCTGCCATCAAGCAAGGCATTGGCGCGATTCTGGATCCAGCCGGTAACGTCGGTATCGGCCGGCCCGCCATTCGGCGGGTTGTACTTGAAGCCGCCATTGTCCGGCGGATTGTGCGAGGGCGTGATCACGATGCCGTCGGCAAGACCGGTTTTGCGACCCTTGTTGTAAACCAGGATCGCGTGCGAGATAGCGGGCGTCGGCGTGAATTCGCCATCGGCGGAGATCATCGTCTGCACGCCGTTGGCGGCCAGAACTTCCAGCGTGTTCTCGAATGCCGGTTGCGACAGCGCGTGCGTATCCGCCCCGACGAACAACGGGCCGTCGATGCCCTGGTTTTTGCGGTATTCGCAGATCGACTGACTGATCGCCAGCACATGCCATTCGTTGAAACTGCGCGCGAACGCGATGCCGCGATGCCCGGACGTGCCGAACACCACTCGTTGCGCCGGCACACCGGGATCAGGTTGCAGATCGACATAAGCTGCCAGCAATTTCCCAATATCGACAAGCTCCGATGGCGGCAGCGGTCGGCCCGCGAGCGGACTGGTTTCCCGACTCATGTCCGGCTGCCCGACTTGCCGCTATCGCGCAATTGGCGATAGCGGCGGATCAGGGCATTGGTCGAACTGTCGTGAGCGAGCTTCGGCACATTCGTCGCGGTCAGTTCGGCGATGGTGGTTTTTGCCAACTGTTTTCCGAGTTCGACACCCCATTGATCGAACGAATCGATGTTCCAGATCACGCCTTGCACGAAGACGCTGTGCTCGTAGAGGGCAGTCAACGCGCCGAGCGCGTGCGGCGTCAGTTTTTCGGCAAGCAGCGTATTGCTCGGACGATTGCCGGCAAACGTGCGATGCGGCGCCAACGCGGCGTCGATGCATTCCGCGCGAACCTTGGCGGCGGTTTTGCCGAAGGCCAGCGCCTCACCTTGGGCAAGGAGATTGGCCATCAACAAATCATGTTGATCGCCGAGCGCATTCAACGCCTGGCCGAAACCGATGAAATCGCAGGGCACAATCTGCGTGCCTTGATGCAACAATTGATAAAAGGAATGCTGCCCGTTGGTGCCCGGCTCGCCCCAATAAACCGGCGCGGTGGCGTAATCGACTTGCGCGCCATCGAGAGTGATGTGCTTGCCGTTGCTCTCCATCGCCAACTGCTGCAGGTACGCCGGGAAACGCTTGAGATATTGCTCGTACGGCAGCACGGCCACACTCGTGGCACCGAGAAAATTGACGTTCCAGACAGCCAGCAAACCCATCAGCGCCGGCAGATTGCGATCGAGTGGCGCGCTGCGGAAATGTTCGTCCATCGCGCGGAAACCGGCCAGCAGCGCGCGGAAATTTTCCGTGCCGATTGCCAACATGGTCGACAACCCGATCGCCGAATCCATCGAATAACGGCCGCCGACCCAATCCCAGAAGCCGAACATGTGCGCGGTGTCGATGCCGAACTTGCGCACCTCGATGGCGTTGGTGGACACGGCAACGAAATGTTTCGCGATCGCCTTGTCGTCGCCCAAGGCCTTGATGCACCACGCGCGTGCAGCCTGCGCGTTAGCCAGGGTTTCAAGTGTGGTGAACGTCTTGGAGCAGATCACGAACAAGGTTTCGGCCGCATCCAGATCGTGCGTGGCTTCGGCGAAATCGGTGCCATCGACATTGGACACGAAGCGAAACGTCATGTCGCGCCGGCTGTAATGGCGCAGCGCTTCGTACGCCATCACCGGCCCGAGATCGGAACCGCCAATGCCAATGTTGACGATATTGCGGATGCGTTTGCCGGTGTGCCCGACCCAATCGCCACTACGCACGCGCTCGCAGAACGCGGCCATGCGCTCGAGTACCGCATGCACCTCGGGCATCACATCGCGCCCGTCCACGAGGATGCATTCACCGGCCGGCGCACGCAACGCCGTGTGCAACACCGCGCGATTTTCGGTGACGTTGATCCGGTCACCGCGAAACATCGCCTCGATCCGCCCGCGCAGGTCGCAGGCATCAGCCAGTTCCCGCAACAGACGCAAGCTGTCGTCATCGACGCGCTGCTTGGAATAATCCAGATACCATCCGGCCGCCTCGGCGCAAAGGCGCTCGCCGCGCGCGGC
>JANWJJ010000040.1 GCA_025451955.1 Rudaea sp.
CAGCGTTGGCGGTAGTTCGAGATCGGGCAGATAGCGCGCGTTGCGGCGGGTGGCGGCCATCTGCGCAATGGCAGCGGGGTCGCGTCCCCACAGGGTGGTCGCCACGCCGTTGCGCGCGAGTACCGCGGCCAGTGCGGTACCCCAGGAACCGGCGCCGAGGACGGCAACCGGTTTCATCGCGGCCGCCGCAGGATTTCGACGGCGGCCTTCGCTCTTGCGTCCGTCAGCCTGTCGATTGCAGCGGGCATGAAAGCGCCAACGTTCAGGCGAACGCGGAAATCACGCGTTCGGCGTCGCGCCCGACGCGCGGCGTTGCATCTGTTCGGCATACAGCGATTCAAAATTGATCGGCTGCATCAGGAACGGCGGAAAGCCGCCGTTCTGGACCAGGTCGGACACGATCTGGCGCGCATACGGAAACAATACGTTCGGGCAATACGTCGCCAGCACTGCCTCGCGGTTCTGGTCGTCGAAGCCGACCACGCCGAACACGCCAGCCTGCTGCACTTCGGCCAGATACGCGGTCTTCTCGGCGAGCTTGCAGGTGACGGTGACGGTCAGCACCACTTCGTAGACGTCGGTAGCGAGATTGCCGATTTGCTGCGACAGATTGAGCTGGATTTGCGGCTGGCCCTGGTCCTGGTAGATTTGCGGTGCACCCGGAACCTCGAATGAAGCGTCCTTGATGTAGACCTTTTGCAGGGACAATTGGGCGCCGGCGGCAGGCGCTGTGCCGTTGGCTTGATTGGTTTCGTCGGCCATGAAACGTACTCCAGATTCGATTCGTCAGGGAAAAGGGCGCGGATTATCCCATGCGCGGCGATCGCATGCACCCTTGATGAGAGGTTACTTCCCGCGCGTGGTCGGCAGATCGGCTGCGCGCCAGGCGCCGAGTCCGCCGTCGAGATGATGCACGCGGGTAAAACCGGCCTTGACCAGACGCGCGGCGGCCTGCGCCGAGGTATTGCCGTTCTTGCAGTACAACGCGACCGGCAATTCCTTCACCTTGGTCAGTTCCTTGCTCTCGGGATCGAACTGGCTCATCGGTACGTGCCGGGCGCCGGCGATGTGGCCGTTGTCGAAATCCTGCTGGCTGGACATGTCCACCAGCAGCGGACTTTCGCGATTGATCAGCAAGGTCAGCATCGCCGGTGTCAGTTCGCGGTAGCCGCGGAACAGGCGCGCGATTTCACTGCCGCCAAGCACCAGGGCGAGGACGATAAAAAGCATCACCAGCAAGGTGTGATGGGCGGCGAACTCGGGCAAATGATGCAGAATTTCGGACATGGACAAGGCAAGGGACAACGAAAGGGCGCGGATTATCCGTCAGCGGCCGGTTTATTGCTATTGCGACGGCAGTGCAGATCGCAAAACGCTTGCATTCAATGCTGGGTGATATCGGGTAGCCCGGACATCAGGCGCCAGTGCTTGTCCTTTTCGTCGTAGCGCCACAACTGGTTGTCGACGATGCTGCGCGAGGTCTGGGTGTTGACGTTGACCAGATCGATCTGCACCACCTGGCGCACCTCGTGCGGACCGGCCGGCACCGGCGGTTGCTCGGTATACGCGGCGACGTGAATCTGTTTGTAGCGCTCCAGATCGAGGTGCGTGAGCGGGTGCTGTTTCAGCCACTCCGGATCGAGAAACGGAATCGCCTGCGACATGTCGCCCCAGCGCACGACGTTGGCGTAGGCGACCAGGGTAGTATCCAGCGAGCGGCTTTCGGATTGCGCACTCATGGCGGCGCAGCCGGCGCAGGCTGCCAATGCAAACAAAGCCGGAATCAAACGAATCATGCTGTGCTCCCAGAGGATGACCTGCGCCATTCTGCCGCAAATCCGCGTGCGCTTCAGGTTCGGGCGATGGCGACAAAGCGCGCTTGCAAGGTGCAGGCATCGTCACCGGCTTCCAGCGTTACCCGGCACGCGACCTGAAGACGCGCCCGTCCGCGCGTATCGAGCATGGCGATGAACGATTCCCAGGTTTCGCCTTCGGCCAGATGCGCATGGGCGACGAAATCCGTCCATACCGGAGCCAGATAACGCACCTGGCTGTCCTGCACGTAGACATCGCAGTCGCGGCCGAGCGCGCGCAGCTTGAGCACGATCAGACCCCAGCCTGCCAGAGTCAGCAGACTGACCAAACTGCCGCCGAAGGCGCAGCCCTTGTCGTTGATGTTCGGCGCCAGTGGTGCGGTCAGGCCGAGACGGTCGCCGTCGTAATCGTGGACGCGCAGTTGCATTGCACGCGCCAGTGGAATGTCGCTGCGCAGCGCGTGCTCGAAATCGGCAGTGGCAGCGAAGGGATCGATCGGACTCATGGCGCGAGTGTGGCAGGTTGCCGGATACGATCAAGCCGGCGGCGTGGAGTACGATGCGAAGTCATGCCGAAACCGACGCCGCCATCAGATTCTCGACCACGCTCCGATACCGGTTCGCTGGCCGGCGCGAGCGTGGTCGTCACCCGCCCCGCCGCGACAGCCGCGGCGTTGAAGCAGCGCATCCGCCGCCTGGGCGGAACCGCGCTCGGTCTGCCGGGTCTGGCTTTGCGCGTCGGCCCCGATGCGTCCGCGGCTAAACGCGCGCTTGCCGCGGCACGCAGCGCGGACGTGGCGATCTTCGTCAGTCCGATCGCGGTGCGTTTCGCGTTTGCGCTGCGGCCGAACCTGCGTTTTGGCCGCGACACCATCGTCTGCGCTGTTGGCGCGGCGACGGCGCGCGCGCTCAAGCGGCGCGGCATCGCGCGTGCGATCTGGCCGACGGATCGCCAGGATAGCGAAGGTCTGCTGGCACTCGCGCCGCTGCGCAATTTGCGCGGCAGCCGCGTTGCCCTGATCGGTGCGCCCGGCGGCCGCGAACTGCTGGCGCAGACCCTGCGCGCGCGGCATGCGCGGGTCGAACTGATTCATGTGTACCAGCGTGTTGCACCCAGCCTGAGCCGCCGGCAGTTGGACGAACTCGAACGCAGCGTCACGCCGTTGATCACCTTGCTGACCAGCGCCGAGGCCTTGGCGAACTTGCGTGCGACCCTGCCGCTGCGTCTGTTCGCGCGTCTGGCGGCAGGCGACCTGATCGTCAGCAGTGAGCGGCTTGCCGCGGCGGCACGCGCGAGTTTGTTCGCGCGTATCCACATCGCCGGTTCGCCCGACTCGGCGGATTTGCTCCAGGCCGCGGTCGCGACCCTGACCCGGCATCGTTTGTAAGCGGCATTTTTGCGCGCTTTTCACTACCATAGCCACATGGACGACATCGTTATATCCCATCCGGACACCGATACGCGCACGCCGGTCGTCAAGCCGCCGCGCAGCACGGGCGCGAAGTGGCTGGTCGCGCTGCTCGTCATCGCGCTGCTCGCCTACCTTGCGTGGCGAGTGTTACCCGGATTGGATGCGTCGACGCGCGCGACGGCTGCCGATATCCAGCGCCTGAACGCGCAGATCGATGACTTGACCCACACGCTGGCGCAACTGCGCGGTAATGCCGACACCTTGCGTGCGCGCCAGGACGACAGCGACCGCGTCGATAAATCGGTGCGCGATCAACTGCTGGGCCTGAGCCAGCGCGCGGGCTTGCTCGAAGACGCCGTCGCCAATCTCGCCGACAAGCGCCTGTCCGGTCACGATGCCTTGCTGCTGGACGAAGCCGAGCTGTTGCTCACGCTCGGTGGCGAGCGTTACACCCTGTTTCATGATGCGCCCGCCACGATTGCCGCTTATCGACTGGCCGATATCACGCTCAGCGAAGTGGAAGATGCGGCATTTTCCACAGTGCGGCAAAGTATCGCCGCCGAGATCGCGGCGCTGGATGCGCTGCATGCGGCGGACCCGGTGCTGCTGTCGGCACAGTTGACGCAGTTGCGTGCGCAAGTCGCACAACTGCCGGCGGTCACGCAAACGTTGCCGGCGACGGCTGCGCCGGAGACGACCTCGCGGCTGGCGCGCGTGCTCGGATCGCTGGTACAGATCCATCACGGTGAGGATGCGCAGACGCAAATGGCGATGCACGATGTCGGACTGGCGCGCGCGCTGGCCGGATTGGATTTGCGCGATGCCGAAGCAGCGCTGTTGGCGCGCGATGCCGCGCGCTATCGCGCCGCACTTACTGCCGCACGCGTGCAATTGACGGCGACGCTGGATTCGCACACTCCGGAATTTGCCGCCGTGTCGAGCCAGCTCGATGCCTTGGACAAGGCCGTGCTCGCGCCACCGCCACCGCCGGTGCTTGGTGCCGCGCTCAGGCAATTGCGCAACCTGCGTGCCACCCACGCCCTGCATGCGGCGCCGGCAGCCGCAGCAAAGCCGGACGTCGCGAAACCCGACGTGACAAAATCCGGCGTGACAAAATCCGACGGTGCGCAAAAGTGAAATTGTGGATCTTGCTGCTTGGCCTGCTGATCGTCGCCGCGGCGGCGGCGTTCGGCTGGCAGACGCTTGCTGCCGATCCCGGTTACGTCCTGATCCGCTTCGGCGAAACCCGGATCGAAACCAGCCTGGTATTCGCACTCGCCGCCCTGCTGCTCGGCTGGGGCCTGCTCAGCCTGGCCTGGCGCCTGCTGCGCTGGCCGCGGATGGCCTGGACGCGGCGGTCGCAGCGGCGTGGCCGCGAACGCATCGCCGCCGGTTTGACCGCGCTTGCCGAGGGTCGCTACGACCAGGCAATGCGTGATCTGGAACGCGCCTCGCATCAGAGCGGACTGCGCGCGCCGGCACTGCTTGCTGCCGCACGTGCGGCGCATGCGCGTGGCGAGTCCGCGCGCGCCGATGCGGCGCTGGATGAAGCCGCCATCGCCGCGCCCGCCGCCGCGCAGGCATTGCGTGCCCGCTTTCTGCTGGAACAAGGCAAGGCCGATGCGGCGCTCGCCTTGCTCAAGCCGGGGTCGGCTGTACCGGCGGCGAAGGCGGGGGCGTTGTCGCCCAGCGGCTGGCGGTTGCTGGCTGAATCCGCCTCGCTGTGCGGCGATCATGCGGCGGCGCTGGAGGCACTGACGGCGCTGACACGGCGCAATGCGCTGGCGCCGGAGGTGCTGGCTTCGCTGCAGGCGCGGGTGCTGGCCGCGGCGCTGACCGCCGCGCCCGACGCCGACCATCTGCACGCCCTGTGGTCGAGCCTGAGCCGCGCCCAGCGCGGCGTACCGGAAGCGTTGGCAGCGTATGCGCGCCGTGCCGCAGGCCTCGGCCAGATGCTGGCGGCGATCGATGAGCTCGAAGCGGGATTGCGCCGCGGCTGGTCCGACCAGCTATTGCGCGCCTATGCCGAACTCGGCGAGGCCGAGGCGCCGGTGCGACTGCGCCATGCCGAAGGCTGGCTGGCGCAGCAACCGAACCACCCCGGCCTGCTGCTGGCGCTCGGGCGGCTTTGTATACAATGCGAACTCTGGGGCAAGGCGCGCGACTATCTCGAACGCGGCCTGGCACTGGCGTCGTCGGCGCCGTTGTGGGAATGCCTGGGCGATTGCTGCACCGGCCAGGGCGAAGCGGCCGACGCCGTGCGTTGTTACCGCAACGCCTTGCGCAGCGCCCGCGGCGAACCGACCCGGGCGCTGGCCGATCCGATTCGCGCCCCACTGGATACGCGCGCCAGCATCGTCGAGGAGCGCAGCGAACACGGTGTACCACGGCTGGCATTACCGTCGAGCGTGCCCGACGTATAAATCAATCCTCAGCGCCGGACGTGTTCGACCGAGTCGATGTGTCCGTTGAGCAAATGCGCAATGTATAAAAAGTCACCGCCCAGATCGTAGATCCAATCCTCGCGGTAGCTGTCGCTCTGGCTGTAGATTCCGGGTGCGAGTCGTCGCTGCGTTGCGCCGGGTTGCGCGTGGCGCGACAGCGGCTCGCCGCAGTAGGCGACGAGTTCGCCGCTGCTCATGCCGCTGACCAGTTTGGCCGGTCCGCAGGAATCGCCGATGTCATCGACGCCCCGTCCCAGCGTGTTCTCGCGCACCAATCGGCCGTCGCGAAACAGCAATCGCACCAATAAGCGGTTCTTGCCGAAATTGTAAAACCATGCGGTGTAGGTGATTTGCTGCACGGTCTGCACTGGCGCGTCGCGATTGTCGACGATGATCCGATAGTGGTCTTCGACCCAGAACGGATCGCCGCAGCGATCGCGCGCTTGGAAATCGTAATCGTCGGTGCCTACGATGCGGCTGCCGCAACGCAGCGCGTGCGCCGGCGTCGCCGCCGCCAGAACGAGGACGAAAACGGCGAGCAAACGGATGGCAGGGTTCATAGATCGTGAATTCCCGCGCGTGACCGGAGGATTTGCGCCAGCACGTCGGGTGCGTAGTCGAACGAATCGTAGTAGAGCCGTGTTTCCGGCAAACCGGCCTGAACAAAGGCGCGGCGGCCGGCGTCGATCAGCGCCGGCGGCCCGCTCATGTAGACGTCGAATGCCGACAAATTCGCGGCGTGATCTTCGAGTACGGCTTCGTGCACCAGGCCGGTGCGCAGGCCGCCCGCGCTTTCGGCATCGGAGATCACCGGAACGAAACGCAGCGCCGATGACTCGCGCATCCAGCGCCGTGGCAACTCGGGCAGATACAGTTCTGCCGTGGCACGCGCGCCCCAATACAGATGCATCGCGCGGCGCGAGCCCAGATGCAGAAAATGCTCGATCAGCGCCTTGATCGGCGCAAAGCCCGTACCGCCGGCGACGAGAATCATGGGACGCTCGGAATCTTCCCGCGGCACGAAAGTTCCGAGCGGGCCTTCCACGCGCAGCACGGCGCCGGGTGTCAGTTCCGAAAAGACGCGATGGGTGAAATCGCCGCCGGCAACATGACGCACGTGCAATTCGATTTCCGTGCCGAGGTGGGGCGCGTTGGCGATCGAGAATGCGCGACGCTTGCCATCCGGCAGCAGCACGTCGAGGTATTGTCCGGCCAACCGCAGCAGGCGATCGCCGCGCGGCGGACTCAAGCTCAAACGCATCACGTCTGGTGCCAGCAGGTCTTTGCGGATCAGCTTCAACGCCAACACCCGGCGTGGGATATCCGCGACCGAGGCGACTTCGCGCGCGGCGACGACCAGATCGCTCAGCGGCGCGGCCTGGCACAACAGGACTTCGTGCCGCGCGATCTCGGCGGCGTTCAACGCATTCGGCGGATTGCGCGGATAGTGGCAGTCACCGGAAATCAGGGTCGCCTTGCAACTGCCGCAGACGCCGGCCAGACAGCTATACGGCAGCGCCAGCCCGGCGCGCCGTGCGGCATCGAGCACGCTCTCGCCGGCATCGACCGGAAAGTGTTTGCCGCTGCCTTGCAAGGTGACGGTATGGGGCACGCCGCATTGTCGCCGATTCGGCCGCGCCACCGGAAGCTCTTGCTATAGTCGGCGACAAACCATCGAGGGTATGACGATGAAATTGTGGAAACAGGATGCCTCACTCGATCAGCTCAACGCCGACATGCGCGCGACCTTGTGCGATACGCTCGGCATGCGCATCAGCGAAATCGGCGACGACTACCTGCGCGGCACGATGCCGGTCGATGCGCGCACGCGCCAGCCATTCGGCCTGCTGCACGGCGGCGCGTCGGTCGCCCTGGCCGAGACCCTGGGCAGTATGGCTGGCAATCTGTGTCTGGATGTAAACAAGGAACTCGCGGTCGGCCTGGACATCAACGCCAATCATGTGCGCGCGGTCACGAGTGGCAATGTCACCGGCACGGCGCGTGCCTTGCACGTCGGCCGCAACACCCAAGTTTGGGAAATTCGCATCGAAGACGATGCGCGGCGCCTGGTCAATATTTCGCGCCTGACCCTGGCAGTAGTGCCGCGGCAGTCGCTGACTATCGCCAGCGGATGAAATCCGCCGGCGCGCCGTATGCGCAACTGAGTCCCGAGGTCGTGCTTGCCGCCGTGGAATCCGCCGGGCTGCGCACGGATGGCCGTCTGCTCGCGCTCAACAGTTTCGAGAATCGCGTCTATCAGGTCGGCATCGAGGATGCCAAACCGCTGGTCGCCAAGTTTTATCGCCCGGGCCGCTGGAGCGATGCCGCCATCGCCGAGGAACACGCTTTCGCGTGCGAGCTGGCCGCGGCGGAGTTGCCGGTGGTTGCGCCACTTGAATTCCACAAATCCACCTTGCTGCAATTTGAAGAATTCCGGTTTGCGCTGTATCCGCGTTGCGGCGGTCGTGCGCCGGAACTCGAAACGGCCGAGAATCTTGCCTGGATGGGCCGCCTGCTGGCGCGGATTCATGGCGTCGGTTCACGCGGCGCGTTCGCATCGCGCGGTGCCATCGATCGAACAACCTTCGTCGATCAGCCATCGAAAGCGGTACTCACGTCCGCCTTGCTGCCATCGACGCTGTGCGATCGTTATGCGCGGGTGATCGCAACGCTCGACGCGCTGATCGCCCGGCATTTCGCGGCGGTGGGCAGCGTGCGCGATCTGCGCCTGCATGGCGATTGCCACGCCGGCAATGTGCTGTGGACGGACGCCGGTCCGCATTTTGTCGATCTCGATGATGCGCGCATGGGCCCGGCCGTGCAGGATCTGTGGATGCTGGCGCCGAATCCGCGCACGCTGGATTCATTGCTCGAAGGCTATGCCGAGTTCCGCGATTTCGACCGTCGCGAACTCGGCTTGATCGAACCGTTGCGAATCATGCGCCAGATCCACTACGCCGGCTGGATCGCTCGGCGCTGGGACGATCCGGCGTTTCCGCGTGCGTTTCCGTTCGCCGCCGAAGCGCGCTGGTGGGAGCAGCATGTGAACGATCTGCACGAAGCCGCCGGGCAACTGAACGAAATCGACGATTAGTGCGTCTGTTGCACCGCAACACTGGCGGCACGGGCCGGCCTTGGCTAACATCCGTGGTGATGAGTGCGATCGTGGAAACCCCGATACAACGGCGCCGTGACTGGCTGCGCCCGCTTCGCTACCTGTGGCGCACGCCGCAATTGCTGCTGTTGGTGCTGATCGCGTTTCCGCTGGCGTTGGTGGTGTTCAATCCGCTGTCGCAGCGCCTGCGTGTCGGTGACGAAGGTCTGGATTTCCGCATGACGCGCTGGTGGTCCGGCGCACTGGTGCGCTGTTTCGGTTTTCGCATTCGCTGCAGCGGCGAACCGCTGCCGGGCGCCGTGCTGTTCGTGGCTAACCATGTGTCGTGGCTGGATATCGAGCTGATGCACAGCCAGCGCATCATGAGTTTTGTCGCCAAGGCCGAGATTGCGCGCTGGCCGCTGGTCGGCTGGCTGGCCTCGCGCGCGGGCACGATTTATCACCGCCGTGGCAGCACACATTCGCTGGCTGCGGTGATGGAGCACGTGGTCGCACGTCTGCGCACGGGCATGGCCGTAGGCGTGTTTCCCGAAGGCGGCACCGGTCCGGGCGATCGCCTGCGCACGTTTCACGCACGGATTTTCCAGGTCGCGGTCGACGCCGATGTGCCGGTGCAGCCGGTGGCGTTGTGCTATGGAAAAAGTGGAAAAATGGATTTACGCGTGCCGTTTGCGCCAAACGAAAGCTTCTTCGCCAACTTCGTGCGCCTGCTTGGCGATCCGGGCATGGATGCCGAGGTACATTTTCTCGAAACCGTACCACCGAATTCTGACGGTCGGCGCGCGGTTGCCGAGGCCGCGCGCACGCGCATCGCGGTCGCGCTGGGGATCGACGGCGCATGAGTGCGGCCGACGAATTTCAGCCGTCGCGATGGCTGCGCAATCCACATGTGCAGTCGGTGCTGGCCTCCAGCGGCGTGCGCCGCTGGCTGTTCCGGCGTCATCGTCGCGCGCTGGAAACCGATGCGACCGAGCACATTCTCGATTGCGGCAATGGCGTGCGCCTGCAAGGATTTCATTCGCGACAAAGTATACTCGCGGCGCCGCGGGCGTTGACAGTGCTGCTGCACGGCTGGGAGGGCAGCGCGCAGTCGAGTTATATCCTGCATACCGGCGCGCGCCTGTTGCGCGAAGGTTGCGATGTGTTCCGGCTGAATTTCCGCGATCACGGAGCAACTCATCATCTGAACCGGGAATTGTTTCACTCCTGCCGGATCGATGAAGTCGTCGCTGCGGTCGAGCAGATCGCGCAGCGTTTTCCGCAGCGTCCGTTGCTGCTCGGTGGATTCTCGCTGGGCGGAAATTTCGCGTTGCGCGTGGCCTTGCGTGCACCTGCTGCGGGCATTCCGCTGCGCTGGGTATTTGCCGTGTGTCCGGTGATCAGTCCACGTGCTGGGCTGGCGTCGATAGAAAACGCGCCGTGGTTCTACGAGTATTACTTCATGCGTAAATGGCGAGGTTCGCTCAAGCGCAAGCAGGAAGAATTTCCGCAACGAGAACTTTTCAGCAAACCGGAATTGCGCGACGGCATGCGCGAACTGACTCGGCGCATGGTGGAACGGCATACCGATTTCGGCACGTTGGAAAACTATCTGGACGGCTATTCGATCGCTGGCGGCACCCTGGCGGAATTACGCCTCCCGGCCACGATACTCACCGCCGAAGACGACCCGGTGATTCCGGTCGCCGATTTCCGCGCGTTGACACTGGCGCCCGACACCGAACTGCGCATCGTAGCCCACGGTGGCCACTGCGGCTTTATCCGCGATCTGAGTTTGCACAGTTGGGCCGAGGATTTCATCGTCGCGCAGATGCGGCAGATCCTCGACGACACGGCCTCAGCCGGCGGAAACGGTGCGGCCCTGGGCCCAGGCGCGTAGCGCGGCAACCTGTTCGGCCATCAACACCGACAGCGGGTGGGTGTCGTGCAGCGCCGCCAGGATGTGCTTTTGTGCGACGGTGGAATTTTCCGCACCGGCTGCGTATTGCGCCGACACCACGGCCTGCTCGATCTCGGCGCCGGAAAATCCGTCGCTGGCCGCGGCCAGTGCGGCGAGATCGAACGTCACCGGTTTCAGTCCGCGCTTGTCGAGGTGGATCGAAAAGATTTCCGCGCGCGCGGCCGCGTCGGGCAGATCGACGAAAAAGATCTCGTCGAAGCGGCCCTTGCGCAGCAATTCGGCCGGCAGCTCACGCACCTGATTGGCGGTGGCGGCCAGGAACACCGCCTCGCGGCGTTCCTCCATCCAGGTGAGCAGATAGCCGAGCACGCGCCGCGAGACGCCGTCGTCGCTGTCGCCGGTGGCGAGTGCTTTTTCGATCTCGTCGACCCACAACACGCACGGCGCGAGCTGCACCGCGTGCGCCAACGCATCGCGTAGATTGCGTTCGGTTTCGCCGCTGTACTTGTTGTACAGGGTGCCGATGTCCAGCCGCAGCAAGGGCACACCGAAACCGCCGGCCATCGCCTTCGCGGCCAGGCTCTTGCCGCAACCCTGCACACCCAGCAGCAGCAAGCCTTTGGGCGGATCGAGTCCGGCGGCGGACTTCAGTCCGAGAAACGCTGCGCGTCGCTGGGCGATCCAGGTTTTCAGATGCGAAAGCCCGGCGACGTCGGCGAAATGCGCAGTGTCCGGTTCGAAATCGAGCAACCCGTCCTTGTTCAGCAGTTTGAACTTGGCGCGCGTCAAGGTTGCGACGTCGCCTTGGGTGATGGCGCCGTCGTCGTAGATCGACTGCCGCACGAGTCGGCGCGCGTCTTCCAGGCTCAGGCCGCGCAGATTGCGCACCAGCGCACGCGCCGCGTCGGCATCGACGTTCACGGACTTGCCGCCGTTGTCGCGCGAATAGGCGAACGCTTCCTCGCGCAGAAGCTGCGCCAGCGCGTCCGTGTCCGGCGCCGGCAGCGCGTAGCGTGTAACCAGCGGTTCGAGATCGTCCGGCATCTCCAGTTTCGGACTGATCAACACCAGCGTATGCGCTGCGCAGTCCTCGCGCTGACCGATCTCGCGCAGCAGGCGCAAGGTCATCGTGTAGCGCAGGTACGGCTGGAAATCGAGCAGCAGATAGATTCCGGGATCCCTGCAGTGCTTGATTGCCTGCAGCGTGGCGCTGGCGTCGGGCGCGGCTTCGATGCTCTGGTCGTCGCCGGAATCGATCGCCATATCCAGCCGCTTGAGGCCGTCGGTGATGCTCCAGCGGTACAACGGTCGCAACACCTGTGCGATCAGGTGACGGAAGCTGTCGATAACGCGATTTTCTTCCGTGGTTTCGATCGCCAGCAGCGGCGTGGCGGCGCGGATCAGCGTAGCCAGATCTTGAAGTTCGGTCATGGTTTGGCACGAAGTGGCAAGCCTCTAGCCTAGCAGAAGGCTTTGCGCAGGCGCCTGCGGCATAATAGGCGGCCCGCGTCGCCGCGACCAGTCGGACTTTCCACCTCATTCCATGACTTTAGAACAAGCGTTGCAACTACATCGAGACGGGCAATTCGAACCGGCCGAGCAAGCGTATCGCGAAATTCTGGCGGCGACGCCGGACGAAGCCGGTACGCTGCATCTGCTCGGCGTGTTACGGCATCGGCGTGGCGATTCGGTCGAAGCTGCCGATTTGATCGGTCGCGCCATCGCGCAGGCGCCGGACAATGCGCAGTACCACTTGTCGCTCGGCGGCGTGCAGATGCACACCGGCGACACCGACGCGGCGCGCGCCAGTTTTGAAACCGCCTTACAGCTCGATCCGAACATTGTCGAAGCACACGGCTTGCTTGGCCATCTGCGCCTGCTCGATGGCGATACTGCGGATGCGGAAAGCCGTTTCACCGTCGGCCGTCGCGCCGAAGACGACGATCCAATGTTGCTGCTCGGACTCGGCAACGTCTATTTGGCGCGTAACGATGCGGTCAATGCCGCCAAGTTTCTGACCCGGGCCGCCGAACGCAAGCCCGATGACGCGGCGATCCAGACCAGTCTGGGTCGCGCCTTGTTCGATCAAGGAGCGTTCGCGTTTGCTGAACAAGCCTTCGGCAACGCATTGCGCCTGCGTCCGGACTTGAGCCTGGCGAAGTTGTTTCTGGCGCGCTCGAAATTGCGTCAACGCAAATTCAACGAGGCGCGCGACCTGTTTGCCGACCTGGCGCAAAGCGGCGTACAGGCGTTCGGTGCGAATGCGGGTCTGGGCGATGTCGCCCGTCAGCAGGGTCATATCGTCAAGGCGCTGAAGTTATACCGGCGTGCGCTCGGTATCGATCCGGCGCACCCCGGAGCGGTCAATGCCTGCGCCTGGTGCATGGAACAACTCGGCGATCTGGCCAGTGCCGTAACGTATCTCGAAGACGGTTTGCAACGCCGACCCGAAGCCGACGAATTGCGCGTGCCGCTGGCCTTGCTGCTCGATCGTCTCGGTCGCACGCAAGATGCCGCACAGGTGCGTGAACAGTCGGCGATCGCGCGGACGAACGCTGCCGGTGCGCCGCGATGAACGACACGCCGGTGCCGATGTTTTCCGATCTCGACGCGACTCTGCACAACGCGCGCCGCCTGGTCGAGCAGGGACAGGCCGATCTGGCCGGGCGCAGTTATGCGCGTGTACTCGAATTTGCGCCGGAAAATACCGAAGCCTTGAATTATCTCGGCTTGCAGGCGCTGGCTGCGCAGCAGACGGATCAGGCGATCGATTTCCTCGTGCACGCCGCGGCGCTGGAACCGGCCAATCCGCAATTGCAGTCCAATCTCGGTCTGGCGTACCTGTCTGCCAGCCGATACACCGCCGCCGCCAGCGTGTTCGAACGCACGCTGCAAGTGAAACCGAAATTCTTCGTCGCGCGCCTGCACTATGCGCACGCGCTGGAACAGCTCGGGCGCGATCACGCCGCACTGGTCAATTACTTTACCGCGATCTCCCAGGCCCAGGCCAAGGGCCGCTGGATGAGCGATGCGACCACCGCGCCGATACTGCGCGATCTGGTCAAGTACGCCATGCGCTATGTCGACGCCGGCCGCAAGCAACTATTCGATGCGGTGTTGACGCCGCTGCGCGAACGTTACGGCGAGGCCGCGATGATCCGTGCGCAGCGCTGCCTGGACATGTATCTGGGCGAGGTGCCGATCGTCTATCCCGACGCGCGGCAACGGCCGAACTTTCTTTACTTTCCCGATTTGCCAACTTCGACGTATTTCGCGCGCGATCTGTTCCCGTGGTACCCGGCGCTGGAAGCGCAGATGCAAACGATCCGTGAAGAATTGTTTGCCGTGCTGGGCGATAAATCCGGACTGGAACCGTTTCTCAAGTTCGATTCGCCCGCCGACGTGCCACGCTATCTCGCTGGTGGTGAACAAGGTGCGCCGACCTGGGATGCGTTTTTCTTTTATCGGCATGGCGTGCGCAACGACGAAAACTGCGCGCGTTGCCCGCGCACCTCCGCCATTCTCGATGCGCTGCCCCTGGTTCGCATCCCCGAGCATGCGCCGGAAGTATGTTTTTCCGTGCTGACTCCTGGTACGCATATTCTCAAACATCGCGGCGTGACCAATACGCGCCTGGTGACCCATCTGCCACTGGTCGTTCCTGCGGATTGCGCGATCAGCGTTGGCGGCGAACTGCATGCGTGGCAGGAAGGCCGTTGCGTGACTTTCGACGACACGTTCGAGCACGAGGCCTGGAATCGCAGCGAGCAGACGCGGGTCGTCATGTTGCTGGATACCTGGAATCCGCACTTGAGCAGCCCCGAATGCGAAGCCGTGACGGCGCTCGTTGAGGCGATTGGCGATTTCAATCGGGAATGCGGTTTGGAAACAGTCTGAATCCAGCGACGCGAACGGACCGGGCGATTGCTGCTTTCGCACCAGTGTTGGCTCGTGCATCAAGGCCCGGATTTTCCGAGCCGATTGAGCGGTAGTTTCAGATAGGCGATGCCGTTGCTGTCGGCGGTGGGCAGACGGCCGCCGCGAATGTTCACCTGCAATGCCGGCAAAATCAGTCGCGGCGGCGCCAGGGTCGCATCGCGTGCGATGCGCATCGCCACGAAATCCGCTTCAGAGACGCCGCTTTTCATGTGCACATTATTCTGCAATTGCGTACCGATGCGGGTTTCGGCCATTGGTGCGCGCGCGGCAGACGGATAATCGTGGCAGAGGAAGATTCGGGTCTCCGGCGGCAGCGCGAGCAGGGTCTGGATCGAGCGATACAACTGTGTTGCATCGCCGCCGGGGAAATCGCAGCGCGCGGTGCCGGTGTCTGGAGCAAACAAGGTATCGCCGACAAACGCGGCGTCGCCGATCAGATACGTGAGACTGTCGCCGGTGTGTCCCGGCGTGGCGATCGCGCGTGCGGCCAGGGCGCCGACGTGAAAGTCGTCGCCGTCGTCGAACAGGCGATCGAATTGGCGGCCGTCCGGGATGAAGTTGTCGCCGAGACCGAACAGGTGCTTGAAGTGCGTTTGCACTTGCGTGATGCCGCGGCCGATCGCCAATGGCGCGCCGAGTACGTCGTGCAGATAGCCGCCGGCGCTGAGGTGGTCGGCGTGGGCATGGGTTTCCAGAATCCACTCGACGTGCAGCCGATGCTGGCGTACGCAGGCGATGATCGAGTCGGCGAAGGCCGTGCCGGTGCGTGCTGCGGCCGCATCGTAATCAAGCACGGAGTCGATGATCGCGGCGGCCCCGCCATCGCCTTCGTAAACAAGATGGGTGAAGGTTCCGGTATCGCGATGAAAGAACGATTCGACCTGCGCGCTTGAAGTCGACGGCAGCGACATAAACGATGCGCCCACATGGAATTCAACACATGCTAACCGGTCGCCGCGAACGAGCAAGGGATTACTAACGCACCAAAACTGCTCTACGCGTATTTTATCATGCGCTATTATGGTGCTAAAAGGGTGATTGGATAACACCTGAATATCCCAAATATTTGATAGTAAATGATTTTCTACCGTGGCATCGCCTTTGCTATAAAAGCCTGTCCCCTGCCAATCCCACAAGGAATGCCATGTCCGCCGAAAAAGTTGCCGATCTGATCCGCGAGCATAAAGTCGAGTTCGTCGATCTGCGTTTTGCCGACATGCTCGGCAAGCAACATCACGTCACCTTTCCCGCCCATGCCATCGACGCCTCGACCTTCGAGGACGGCAAGATGTTCGACGGCTCGTCGATCACCGGCTGGAAGGGCATCAACGATTCGGACATGGTGCTGATGCCCGATCCGACCAGCGCCGTACTCGATCCGTTCACGGCTGATCCAACCCTAATCCTGACCTGCGACGTGCTCGAGCCCAGCACCATGCAGGCCTATTCGCGCTGCCCGCGTTCGATTGCGCGGCGCGCCGAGGCGTTCCTGAAATCCACTGGCATTGCCGACACCGCGTTCTTCGGCCCCGAACCCGAGTTCTTCATTTTCGATTCGGTGCGCTGGAGCAACGATATGCGCGGCGCTTCGTTCGAGATCGAATCCGAGGAAGCCGCGTGGAGTTCCAACCGCAAATTCGAGGACGGCAATTCCGGCCATCGTCCCGGCGTCAAGGGCGGCTATTTCCCAGTGGCGCCGGTGGATTCGCTTGGCGACATCCGCGGCGAAATGTGCAAGGCGCTCGAAGCGATGGGCCTCACTGTCGAAGTGCATCACCATGAAGTCGCCACCGCCGGCCAGTGCGAGATCGGTACGAAATTCAGCACCCTGGTGCATAAGGGCGACGAAATGCTGACGCTGAAATATGTGATTCGCAACGTCGCCCACGTCAATGGCAAAACGGCCACCTTTATGGCCAAACCCATCGTTGGCGACAATGGTTCGGGCATGCATGTGCATCAGTCGCTGGCCAAGAGCGGCACCAATCTTTTTGCTGGCGATCTTTACGGCGGTCTGTCGCAGACGGCGCTGTATTACATCGGCGGCATCTTCAAGCATGCGCGTGCAATTAACGCTTTCACCAACTCGACCACGAATAGTTACAAGCGTCTGGTGCCGGGCTACGAGGCGCCGGTGATGCTGGCGTATTCCGCGCGCAACCGTTCGGCGAGTTGCCGTATTCCCTTCGTGCATTCTCCGAAAGCGCGCCGTATCGAAGTGCGTTTCCCCGATCCGATGAATTCTGCGTATCTGGCGTTCACCGCGCTGATGATGGCGGGTCTGGATGGCATTTTGAACAAGATCGATCCTGGCGCGCCGATGGACAAGGATCTTTACGACCTGCCGCCGGAAGAGGAAAAACACATTCCCACGGTCTGCAATAGTCTGGATCAGGCGCTGGAAGCGCTCGACAAGGATCGCGGCTTCCTCAAAGCCGGTGGCGTATTCAGCGACGACTTCATCGATGCCTACATCGAGACGAAGATGGCCGAAGTCACCCGCTTCCGCGCGGCGACGCATCCGATCGAGTATCAGATGTATTACTCGATTTGATTGGATAGCGACCGGCATTGCACTAAACTGGTGCAATGTCGGCAGTCAGTTTTGAAATTCATTCTTATGCCACCGAACTGATCGATCAGTTGACGACGGCGGTCGCCGTGCTTGACGGCAACCTGCGCTTCGTCCACGCCAACCCGGCGTTCGTCGTACGCAGTGGAATTTCGCGTTGGCGCGGCTGCCCGCTGGAAATCCTCGGCGCATCCGTGGTGGATTTGATTGCCCTGATCACGCGCATGCGGGCGACGGATTGCGTGGTGCTGCAACGTGATTTCGAGTGGCTTGCACGCGATCCGCCACTGCGAGTGGATATTGCTGTCAGTCCATGGGCGCAGCAAGGTGTACTGCTCGAACTCCACGCACACGGTGCCGATGCCGCAACCGGACCGCTGCCGCGGATATCGCAAAGCCTGCGTGGACTGGCGCACGAAGTGAAAAATCCGCTGGCTGGATTGCGTGGTGCGGCACAGTTGCTCAAGCGGCGTTTGGCAGAACCCGAACAGATGCGGCTGGCGGAAATGATCATTGTCGAAGCCGATCGGCTGGATGCCTTGACCGATCGCTTGCTCCACCCCGGTGGCAAACCGCATCTGAGCGTGGTCAACTTGCCTGCTGTAAATATGCACGAAGTCACTGAACGCGCGCGCGCGTTGATCGCAGCCGAAGCGGCGCCGGAACTGAAACTCGAACGCAGCTACGATCCCAGTCTGCCGAGCTTGCGCGGCGACGCGGATCGGCTGCTGCAATTGCTGCTGAATCTTCTGCGCAATGCCTTGCAGGCTCATGCAAAAAGTATATTTGTGCGCACCCGCGCCGAGCATGGCGCTGTGCTCGATGGTCAACCGCTGCGGCTGGCGTTGCGCCTGGATGTGATCGACGACGGCACCGGCGTGCCCGAGAATTTGCGCGAATCGCTGTTTCTGCCCTTGGTATCCGGCCGCGCCGAAGGCACGGGTCTGGGCTTGGCCTTGGCGCAGGAAATCGCGCACGAACACGGCGGGCAGCTCGGATTTCACAGTCGTCCGGGCCACACGGTTTTCAGCCTGATCCTGCCGTTGGAGCCTGCCCGTGGCTGAAATCTGGGTCGCCGACGACGATGCCTCGATCCGTTTCGTGCTCGGCGAAGCCTTGCGCGAAACCGGCGCCACGGTGCGCGATTTCACCGATGCCGAAAGCCTGCTGGTCGCATTGGACGGAACGACCCAACCGGATGTCGTCGTCAGCGACGTACGCATGTCCGGCGCCAGCGGCTTGAAGTTGCTGGAACACTTGAAAACCCGTGGCGTTGCCGCGCCGGTGATCGTGATGAGCGCATTCACCGATGTCGCCTCGACCGCCGCGGCCTATCGCAATGGCGCGTTCGATTATCTGCCCAAACCCTTCGATCTGGACCAGATGGTCGCTGCAGTCGAACGTGCCTTGGCGGAAGTCCGGCCGCCGCCTGCGCCATTGCCGGTCGCGGAGCCGGAACAGGAATTGATCGGGCAATCGCCGACGATGCGCGAAATGTTTCGCAGCATCGGCCGTATCGCGGCAACCGATCTGAATGTGTTGGTCACCGGCGCCACCGGCACCGGCAAGGAACTGGTGGCGCGTGCCTTGCATCGGCACAGCGCCCGCGCGCCGCGTCCGTTTGTGGCGATGAACACGGCGGCGATCCCTTCGGAATTGCTGGAATCGGAACTGTTCGGTCACGAGGCCGGCGCCTTCACCGGCGCGCTCAAGCGCCATCCCGGACGCTTCGAACAGGCGCAAGGCGGCACGCTGTTTCTGGATGAAATCGGCGACATGCCGCTGAGCCTGCAAACGCGATTATTGCGTGTGCTGGCAGAAAGCGAGTTCTACCGCGTCGGTGGCCGCGAATTGATCCGCGCCGATGTGCGCGTGATCGCTGCCACGCATCAGGATCTCGATGCCAAAGTCGCCATTGGCGAATTTCGCGCCGACTTGCTGCACCGGCTCGATGTCGTGCGCCTGCACCTGCCGCCGCTGTGCGAACGGCGCGAGGATATTCCGTTGTTGGCCTCGCGTTTTCTCGCGCGTGCTGCGGCGGGAATGCAGCTCGACGCGAAACGATTTTCGCCGGCGGCGTTGGGCGCACTGGCGCAGATGCCGTGGCCGGGCAACGTGCGTCAGCTCGAAAACCTTTGCCGGCGTCTGGCGGTGATGGCGCCGGGCCGGGAAATCCGGGTGCAGGATTTGCCCGCGGCCGCGCCCGCGGTCGGCAAGGTCGAGGATTGGCGCGAACTTCTGAAACGCCTTGTGCGCGAGCAACTTGCGCACGGCGACGCGGCGATCTATCCGCAACTGCGCGGCGAGTTCGATCAAACCCTGCTGGCGGCGGTGCTGACGGAAACCGATAATCAACGTGGTCGCGCCGCGCAACGGCTCGGCCTGGGGCGCAATACGCTCACGCGCAAACTCGGCAGCTCGCGCCGGCGCACGCGTAAACACGGCAAGGAATAAGACAGATGTCCGAGCATGATTTGCCGATTACGGTTCGCCTGGCGTGCGCAGCCGATATCGACGCGTTGGTCGAATTCAACGCCGCGATGGCGCAGGAAACCGAAGCCAAGACGCTCGATCCCGCGGCGCTGCGTGCCGGCGTGGCCGCGGTATTGGCCGAGTCGCGGCGTGGGTTTTATCTGGTTGCCGAGTGCGCCGGAAAAACCGCGGGCTGCCTGATGATTACCTACGAATGGAGCGACTGGCGCAACGGCGACTGGTGGTGGCTGCAAAGCGTTTATGTGCGCCCGGAACATCGGCGTGGCGGCGTGTTCCGCGCGCTATATGCCGAAGTCGAGCGCCGTGCGGCAGCGACTGGTGCGGTCGGCTTGCGTTTGTATGTGGAACGCGACAATCGGCGTGCGCAGCAGACCTACGCGGCGCTGGGGATGGGCGAGGAGTCTTACCGTTTGTATCGGAAAGTCTTGCGTCCGGGATTACAGCTTTGAACGCTGCCGCGCAAAGTCCGCTCGCGCGTCTGCGTCGCGTTGCCGCCGATGCGTTCACTTTGTTTCTGCTGCCGGTGAGCGTGGTCCTGCTGCCGTGGTCACTGGGATTCCGGGTACTCAAATGCTTCGCGCGCTGTGAACGCCTGTATCGCGAGGCGGTGGAGCCCGCCTGGATCGCCGCGCGCGTGCATTGTCCAGGCAGCGACGAAAAAATGTGGAAATATCGTTTTCGGCTGCTGCGCCTAGTGGACCAGGCCGACAGCTATCTGACGCTGTTGCGAGGCGGGCGCTGGTGGCAACGGCGGATCGACGAGCACGGTGAGTGGCCGACAGCAGTCGGCGCACGGGTTTTCCTGACTTATCACTGGGGTGCCGGACACTGGATTTGGCAGCGCTTGCACGCGCAGGGATTCGATGCCTGGTTTCTGGCCAGACGTGTGCATGGCCGCGCGCTCGGCATGAGCCGTCTTTCGCACACCTACGGCAGGTTTCGCGCTTGGGCAATCTGCCGGATCGGAAGCCGTGGGCCTTTATTCGTCGGCGGCAGCAGGGACCTGTTGAGGCAAGCGCTGGACGCAGGCGACAGTCTGGTCGGTATGCTGGATCTGCCCGCCGGAGCACAACAAAATGCCATCGAAACCACGTTGCTTGATGGACACGTGCGCTTTCCGTTGGGGCTGGCGTCGCTTGCGGTCGAGTCCGGCGTGCCGGTCACGCTTTTCAGTGCCGGTCTGGATCTGGCAAACGGCCGGCGCCAGCTATGGATGGAAACCTTGCCGGCAGGCATGAACGTGGACGAAATCATGCGCCGTTACGTTGCGCACCTGGACGAACGTCTGCGCGCGATGCCCGAATTCTGGCAAATCTGGCGCGAGGCGTCATTGATGTTTGTCGACGCGGACACCAGCTCGGCGCGTCAGGCATTGTGACCCTTGTACAAGGTACTGTGCGCCGGCCGCAATTCGTCCGCGGGGCGCGTGGAAGTATAATAGTATAACGCGATGGACTGGCGGTATACATTCGCCGGAGCGGCCCACGGAACGGGATGGCCGTGAAACGTATCCGAGCGCGTGGCGAAGACTACCGCGCGGTTGAATCGGGGTTCGATGCGGCGTTCGCAGTGCGTTCCGGTGGTATCCCACAGTTCCAGTTCGCCGGCGTACTCCGGCTGCCAGTGCGGAGTCAGGTAAACCAGCAGGTTCAAGCGCCGGTGCGCTTCGAGGCGCGGATGCCAGTTGAAATCGGCGTGAATTCCGAGGTGATCCCCGTGACGGCTCAGATGCAGGCCGCCGCCGGCAAGATGCGGGTCGGGCAGCAGATGGCCGATTCCGGTGAGCCGCTCGAGGAAACCCACGAACGGCCCGGCGTTCATGTCGTGGATCGCCTGACGCAGCGCCGTCGGAAAAAGCTCCTCGCGCTGGCTGGCGAGCTTCATTTCGACGCTCTGAATGCCGTAGTGATCCCAGGCCACGGCATCGTCCGGCGGCGGAAATACGCGCGCCAGCTCGGCAACTTTTTCCGGGCGCAGAAAGTTGTCGATCAGCACATGCGGATACGGGCTGGCGGCCGCAAACCCGGCGCTCAATTCATCGGCCAAGCGGGTCAGCCTGTCCAGATCGAAAACGTAAGGCATACAATGCGTATCGAACAACCGGGTGGCGCATGATACCAGCACCGGTTCCCATCTCTCGATTTGAGAAGGACGCTCTCGTGACTACGACCCATCGCGTTGCCATCCTCGGCGGAGTGCGCATTCCGTTCTGCCGCAACAA
>JANWJJ010000041.1 GCA_025451955.1 Rudaea sp.
GCGCGGACCTATTCACCACCGACGAACGCTTCAAATTGCTTTCGTTTACCGGATCTCCAGCCGTGGGCTGGGACTTGAAAGCGCGCGCCGGCAAGAAGAAAGTCGTGCTGGAGCTCGGCGGCAATGCGGCGTGCATTGTCGACGCCGATCAAGTCGACCGCCTCGACTTTGTCGTCGAGCGCATGTGCTTCGGCGCATTCTATCAATCCGGGCAGAGCTGCATCGGCGTGCAGCGCATTCTTGTCCAGGAAGATTTCTACGACCGATTCCGCGATGCCTTCGTCGCCGCGACCAGGAAGCTGGTCGCCGGTGATCCGAAGGACGAGAAAACCTTTATCGGCCCGATGATCGACGAGAAGGAAGCGAAACGGCTCGACGACTGGATTCAGGAAGCAGTCAAGGCCGGTGCGAAACTTTTATGCGGCGGCAAGCGTACAGGCGCGATGCTCGAAGCCACCGTGCTGGAAAATGTCGATCCGAAGCAGAAAGTCAGTTGCATGGAGGCGTTCGGCCCGGTCGCGCTATTGCAAAAGTATAAAACGTTTGACGACGCGATCCACTGCGTCAACGCCAGTGAGTTCGGCTTGCAGGCAGGGCTTTTCAGCTACGACGTGCGCAAGATCATGCGCGCCTGGGACGAACTCGACGTCGGCGGCGTGGTGGTCGGTGACGTGCCGAGTTTCCGCGTCGACAATATGCCCTACGGCGGCGTCAAGGATTCCGGCCTTGGCCGCGAAGGCATCCGCTACGCGATCGAGGACATGACCGAAATTCGTTTGATGGTGATGCGCGATCCAGCCTAACCCCGGCAGTTGCGAATATGCGTTCCCTTACCTCGCCCGCTGAATTCCAGTAGGCTGCGCACGCATGGATGCCGAGAAAACGGATGAAGAACTGATGCTCGCCTATGCACGCGGTGACGGCCGCGCGTTCGATGCCTTGTACCGGCGTCAGCGCGGCATGTTGTACCGCTACATCCTGCGCAGTGTTCGTCATCGCGATCAGGCGGACGAATTGTTTCAGGAAACCTGGAGCCGTACGATTGCCTCGCGCGGACGCTACCGGGTCGAGGCGAAGTTCAGCACCTGGCTGCTACAAATTGCGCATAATCTCATTGTGGACAGTTTCCGTCGCGCGCGTCCGCAGGCCGGCGCGGAAGAAACCGAAACCGTGTTTCGCGAACTCGACGCGCCCGAATCCGAACGCCCCGAGCAGATGCTCAACGAATTTGAACAACGCCGGCGCCTGCAGATCGTGCTCGACACTCTGCCCGACGAACAACGCGAAGCGTTTCTGCTGCGGGTGGAAAGTGGCCTCGGCCTGGACGAAATCGCGGCCGTGACTGGCGTTGGACACGAGACGGTCAAATCGCGGTTGCGTTACGCACTGGCGAAAATTCGGGAGAAATTCGCGGAATGAGCAGCAACGAAAAACTTGAACGCGAACTTGATTCTTTCCTTGACGAGAAAGATTCGCGGATCGCCGTGCTCTACCGGAAACTGCCGAAGCCCGAGCCCGACGCGAAGCTCGACGCCGCCGTAGTGGCGATGGCACATCGTGCCGTGCCGACTTCAACAAGCCCGCGGCAACCACGCTGGTTGCCGGCTATTGGTGCGGCTGCCGTGATTGCGCTGGCGGCTGGCGTGGCTTTCCTCATCGGTCCGCAAATCTGGCAGAGCCGCGCGATCATGCCTGCGGCTATGCAAGGTGTAAGTGCGGCGAAGAACGTGGTCAACGTGCACACTCAGAACGAACCTTCGCCGCCACCTCCTCCTGCGGCGTCGCCAACAGTCGAATCGACTGCCACACTGCCGGCGCAGGTGCCGGCCGGCATGGCAGCAAAATTCGAGACTGCGCCTCCAGCCGGCGAAGCCGCACCGATGTCCACTCCAAACATCGATCGCAACGCTGCCGCTACGCAGGAATTACAGAAAGCGGAAAATGCGACGCCGCAACTGGCTTCGCCGACGGCATTTCCCGAACGGGCGTTGCGCAAGCCGATAATGGATTCGACCGAATCCAGACAGACAATGTCGGCCAAATCACAGGCTGCGCAAGCGAATGCAGCGTCAGATGCGACGTCCGCGCCGGAGTCACCATCGCCTCAAACTGCTGAACAGGTGGCGCGGTCTGCGGCAAAAGCCCCACGTGCCGCACTACGCTCTTATCCATCGACAGCAGTTCGCCAATGGAACCGCTCGTGGTCAACCAATGAGCCACAAACTCGTGAACAGTGGATCGCCGTCATCCAGCATTTGCTAAACGAGGATCGCCACGATGATGCCGTGCAAGCTCTTGCGGAATTCAAGAAACGGTTTCCCGACGACGAGTTGCCACCCGATCTGCGCGATCTGAAATGAGCAGCGTTCGCTATGCGCTGACGACATCGGCAACGCTGGCGCAGGAAATACGCAAAAGCAAATTTGTTGCGAACGCCGTAAATGTTGTATCTGAAGACGCGACAATAAAATACCTGAAGCACATCGCTGATCCTGCGGCCAGCCACAACTGCTGGGCCTGGCGTATCGGCCAACGCTACCGCTTCAGCGACGATGGCGAGCCGGCTGGCACCGCAGGCAAGCCGATCCTGCAAGCGATCGATGGTCAAGGCATCGACAACGTGATCGTCGTGGTAACGCGCTGGTTCGGCGGCATCAAGCTCGGTGCCGGCGGGCTGGTGCGCGCTTACTGCGGCTGCGCCGCGGAATGTTTGCGCCAGGCCCAGAAAGCCGAACTGATCGAGGCTGCTCTCGTTGAATTCGCAGCGGAGTTTTCCGTACTGCCTGCCCTACACGCGCGTTTACGTACACTCGGTGCAACGGTCGTTGCGGAAGACTTCGCCGATGCCGGCGCAACCGTACGTGTCAACCTGCCCACGTCGAGATTGGCCGAGTTGCGAAGCCTGCTGGCTGATTTGACCCGCGGGCGAGGCAAGGTTCATCTGCTGGATCACGCCGTTCTGGATTGAATCGTTCTGGATTGAATCGGCGCGCAATGTCATCATTCAACGTTTGCGCACGCCATCGTGAGGCATCATGACCGAAACCATCGATCCCGGCTCCACGCCGCCAACACCCGCGCGCCGCCTGTCCGCACTGCGTCTGTTGCTGCCCTATTTTCGTCGCTATCGCCGCCTGTTCTTCGGCTGGCTCGGATTCCTCGGCCTGTCCTCGACCGCGACGTTGTCGCTGCCGATTGCCGTGCGGGTGATGATCGATCACGGCTTCACGCATAGCGACGCCGCCATCGTCAACCGCAGCTTTCTCGGTCTGTTTGTCGTCGCCGCGATATTGGCGATCGCGACCGCGGGCCGCTACTTCTGCGTCGCCCTGCTCGGCGAACGCGTCGTCGCCGATCTACGCCGCAAACTCTATGCGCATCTGCTCACGCTCGATCAGGCATTCTACGAGCGCACCCGCGTCGGCGAATTGATTTCGCGTCTGGGCAGCGACACCGAGCTGGTGCAGACCGTGGTGAGTTCGAGCATGTCGGTCGCACTGCGCAGCGTGGTCACGGCCATCGGTGGTGCGGTCATGCTGGTCGCGACCAGCCCGCGCCTGGCCGGCTATGCCGCGTTGGTGATTCCATTGGTAGTGCTGCCGATCGTGATCGCCGGCCGGCAACAGCGCAGACTCGCGCGCGCCAATCAGGATCGCATCGCCGATGCCGCGGCCGTGGCCAACGAAACCCTGAATGCGGTTTACGCGGTGCAGGCGTACGCGCGCGAGCCGGTGGAAATCGCCCGCTACGACGGCGCCATCGCCCGCGCCGTATCCACCGCTCGCCGTCGCATCGGCCAGCGCGCGGGACTCTCGGCGCTGGTGATCCTGCTGATCTTCGGCGCGATCACGCTGGCGTTGTGGGCTGGTGCACGCTCGGTGATGAGCGGCGGACTGGATCCCGGCGTGCTCGGCCAGTTCGTGTTCTATGCCGTGATCTCGGCTGGCTCGGTCGGTGGCCTGACCGAAGTGTGGAGCGAAATCTCGCGCGCCGGCGGCGCGATGGAACGCATTGGCGAATTACTTGCTACATCGGCGGATATCGTTTCGCCCGCCCAGCCTGCGGCGCTCGGAAAGCCGGTGCGCGGCGAAATCCGTTTCGAGCATGTCCAGTTCCACTACCCGACCCGCCCGGAAGCGCCGACCCTGCACGACTTCGATCTGCGCGTGGCACCCGGCGAAACCGTGGCCCTGGTCGGTCCGTCCGGCGCGGGTAAAAGTACAGTTTTCCACTTGTTGCTGCGCTTCTACGATCCGCAGCATGGCACAATCCGCATCGATGGTATCGGCCTGCGTGCGCTCGCCGTACGCGAGCTGCGTGGCGTCATTGCCCTAGTGCCGCAGGATACGGTGATCTTTGGTGCCAGCGCCGGCGACAATATCCGCTTCGGCAACACCGATGCCGACAATGACGCCGTGATCGCCGCAGCCAAGGCGGCCGAAGCGCACGATTTCATCGTCACGCAACCCGCAGGTTACGACACCCATCTGGGCGAACGCGGCGTGCGTCTTTCGGGCGGCCAGCAACAACGCATCGCCATTGCCCGCGCCTTGCTCAGGGACGCGCCGATCCTGCTGCTGGACGAAGCCACCAGCAACCTCGATGCGCAATCCGAAGCGTCGATCCAGCACGCGCTGGAACGCCTGATGCGCGGCCGCACCACCCTGGTGATCGCGCATCGTCTGGCGACGGTGCAAAAGGCGGATCGCATCGTGGTGATGGATGCCGGCCGCATCGTCGCGCAAGGCACGCATGCCGAATTGTTGCGCGATGGCGGACTGTATGCAGAATTGGCACGATTGCAGTTTGCGGCGTGAACTCCCGGTCGCACCGAAACCGACTTTCATCGATAAACAACATTCGACGGAGGAATCATGCAAGCACGTTTCAATATCCCGAAGACGGCGCCAGGCGCGCATCAGGCCATGCTCGGCCTGGAAAAATACCTGCACGACTGCGGTCTGGAAGTCGCGCTGATCCACCTGATCAAGCTGCGTGCATCGCAGATCAACGGCTGCGCCTACTGCCTGGACATGCACTGGAAGGATTTGCGCGCGCTCGGCGAAACCGAACAACGCCTGTATTCGCTGGGCGCCTGGCGCGAATGCCCCTGGTATAGCGAGCGTGAACGCGCGGCGTTGGCATGGACTGAAGCACTGACGCTGGTCGCCAACGAGCATGTGTCGGACGAAGTCTACGCGCAGGTACGCCCGCACTTCAGCGAGCGCGAGCTGTGCGACCTGAGTCTGGCCATCGCCACGATCAACGCCTGGAATCGCCTGGCCATCGCTGCACGCAATCTGCCCGGTACCTATCAGGTCGCGCCGGCGATACGCGGAAAATAATCCGCGCTTCGGGAATCGAATTTATTGCGACGCGATCGCTGCCTGCGTCAGTCCGATCTGCAGCCAGCCGAGGTTGAAGCCGATCGCCGCGCCTTCCGGATTGGTCCAGGCGTAGTCGATGGTTTGGCCGCTGGCATCGTCGATCACATTGAGTTGCAGCACGGCGAGTTTGCGCTCGGTATACATTTTGCGTTCGAGTTCCAGCGAATAGCCGCTGGCGGCGCCATCGCGCCAGTGTAATTGCACACGCCCGCCTTCGCTGGACAGGCGAAGGTTTTTTTGCACATGCCAGTCCTGGTTGCCGGCCTTGGCCTTCGGCCCGCCGCCGTTGATTGCCGCCCAGCCAGAAAACCAGCGCAGCCGGCGCGCGTCAATACTCGCCTGCGTGCCGCGCGCCAGATCGGCGAAAGTCGTCGTGTGCAGCATGTCGCCATTGAGGCTCAGGCGCAGCGGCAGCAAGGACGCGGATTCGCCGAGTCCGGGCAACAAGGCGCTGCACGTCGCCGTATCGGCCGCAGCGCGAAATTGTGTATTTTTCCACTCGCCACGCTGTGCGCAGGGCGCGAGTTCCGCCCATTGCGCAGCGACGAACTTGAATTTGTCCTGCCGATCGCTGAAGGCAGCCTTGGCCACCGCGGGGTCGATGGCGCGATACGGTGTCAACACGACGCCATTGCCATCGCTGGCGCCGCTGAGCAGATACAGCCACACGGCATCCGCCGGATTCTTTTGACCGAGCGTGTGCAGACGCCACAGCCACAAGCTGCCGCCGTGATCACGGGAAAGCGGTCGGAATTCTTCACGCAGATGCGGCACCGCCAACGCCGTTCCTGCATGAGCCTCAACCGCAGCCGACTGCACTTGCTCGTGATTGTCGTATTCGCCAGCCAGCGCGGCATCAAGCCGACTGATGGCGCCGGCATCGGGCGTTCGACTGTCGCCGCGCAACGTTTGCATCTGGCAAGCGGATAGCAGCGCCAACACTGCCGCCGCTCCCACCGTTCTCATCAACCGCAGTTGCATGCTGCACCTCCGTGATCGCCAAGCATAGCGGTTCGCCGACCGATCGCACAGGTGTGCGGATCAAGGCACCACGTCCACGCGCAGCGGACGCGCATCGCTGCGACCATGATCGTCGATCGCACGCAAGGTATACTCGCCCGCCGTCGCGGGTTGCCACAGCAACGGTTCGCCGGCCTTGACCGCACCGATAAAACTATCATCGGCGAACCAGTACAGGGTTTGCACGCCGGCATCGACGGTTGCGTTGAAGGCAATACCCTGCTCGCTGCTGCGGCTGGTACGGCGCGTGTAAATCTCGCCGCGCAACGGTGAGACAATTTGCGGTGGCTGACCATTGTCTCCGGCCAGGACGCAATCCGGCAGGGCCGGTGGCGAGCGCCGCGGAATGCCAGCCTGGCGGAATACCCTGGCCAGATCCGACGGCCAATATTCGAATATCTCGATATGCGTCGTGCGCGGATCATAGGGCGGACACGCGGGCTTGCCGGTCACGTTGTCCACGACGATCGGCCGGTGCACATCGCTGACCCGGATCGGCGACTTGCCCGGAATAAACCAGGCCGTACCGCGGCGCGGGCACCAGGCATTGGGCAGATCGCCGCTGGCCAGACATATCTCGACACGTTTGAGATTCCGCGGTGGCGAATGCAACGGTTCGGCGAGCGCACGATCGCGTGCGCGCAACGCATCGGCAATGTGAAAAAACAACGGCGCCGCCGCCTCAACGCCGACGAAGGCCGGGTTGCCGGTGCCATCGAAGTTGCCGACCCAGACGACGATCACGTACGGGCCGATGATGCCTGCCGTCCATGCATCGCGAAACGCCCACGACGTCCCTGTTTTCCAGTACACCGGCAAGTGGCCTGGCTGCGCGATGGCGGTATCGTCGGGACGCGGATTCTGGCGCAGCATGTCGAGTACCATGAAACTGGCCGCGTCGCTGAGCACGCGCGTGCCGCGCACACGCGTATCGTCGGCGCGACGGCGCAACGGCGCCAGCTCGCCGCGATTGGCCAGCATCGCGTAGAGCCTAGCCAATTCCTCGGGCGTGACTTCGCCGCCACCGAGCACCAGGGCAAGGCCGTAATAGTCCTCGCCAGCGAGCCGGCTGATGCCGGCATCCTTGAGGAATTGATAGAACGACGGATTGTGCAATTTCGATGCGACATATACGGCAGGAATATTACGGCTACGAATCAGCGCTTCGGTCGCAGTCACCGGGCCGAGAAAGCGACCGTCGAAATTCTCCGGAGTAAACGGCCCGAATGAAGTCGGCACGTCGCGCAGCACGGTCTGCGGATGCAGCACGCCTTGATCAAAACCGAGCGCGTAGATGAATGGTTTTAGTGCCGAACCCGGCGAACGCTTGGCCAATGCGCCATCGACCTGCCCGGCAATACCGGCATCGAAATAATCCGCGGAACCAACCAGGGCCTTGATGCCAAGATCACGCGTATCCACCAGCACGGCCACCGCATTGCGCACACCGCGATCGGCATTGCGCCGAACATGGTTCGCCACCTGACGTTCGACCAACCGCTGCAAGTCGAGATCGAGCGTGGTGCGCAGAACCGGCGGCGCGGACTCGCCGCGCAGACGCGCGTCGGTCAGAACTTCTTCGACAAAATGCGGCGCCGCGAACGGCAGATGCTCGGGCGCGCGCAAATGCAGCGGCAGGCGCATGACCGATTCTGCGGTTGCATCTTGTGGATGCGCGATCAGCCAGCGGCGAAACAGGCGCGCCCGCGCGTCGGCCAGGCGTGGACTTATCAGATCGGCAGGCACACCGGCCGTATTCGCGGTGGATTCGCGTACGCGTCCGCTTGGGTCCTGCGGAATCACTGCCAACGCCAAGGCTTCGGGCAGGCTCAGTTGCGCGACCGGCTTGTCGAAGTACACCAGACTGGCCGCCCCGGCACCTTCGATATTGCGACCATACGGCGCATAGTTCAGATACGCTTCGAGAATCGCATCTTTCGAATAGCACATTTCTAATTGTATAGAACGCAGCACTTGTCGCATTTTTCCGAACGGCGTGCGTGTGTTCAGGCGATAGATCAGCCGTGCAAGCTGCATCGTGATCGTCGATCCGCCCTGACGATTGCCACCACGGACGTAGGTTATCCATCCGCCGCGCAGCAGGCTGACTGGATTGAAGCCCGGATGCCAACGAAACCATGCATCTTCGTGCAGGAGCACGCCTCGCGTCAGGGCGGGCGGCATTTCGCGCAACGGAATCCACAGGCGATAGCGATCATCACTGGCCAGGGTCAGGCGCAGCAGATGACCGGCATCGTCGTATACCGCCGTCGACGATGGTTTGAGTTGCGACAGCGGCGGGTGTGGCCACAGACGGATGCCGATGGTAACGAGCACCAACAGCAGCAACGCCGTCAGTGGGTTTTGCCAGCGGCGAATAAAACCGACTACGCGCACGCTCGTGCTCGCACTCAAGCTACTTCCTCGCCACCTCGATCTTCGCCCCAATCGACCGCGCCTGCACGGTGCGGTCGTACATTGATTCGCCATAGGCTGGAGGCACGGTGAAGCTGCCGGCGTTCGTGGCACGAATGCGATAGATGAATTCCTGTATATCGCGCGTCGCCGCGCCATAAATCACCACGCGATCGTCACGCACGTCGGCGTATTCCGGTGTCCAGGTCGAAGCCGAGGTGCCGATAGGCGAATGCCAGGCTAGCGTGGCCGGTGCCGATTGATCAGAAGTTTGATCTGCATTCGCAGCGCCAGAAGTCGAATCCTCCGGCAAACTCGGCGGTTGCAATACCGGCTCGAAGCCGCCGGGCAGCAGGTCGACAATGGCGATACTGCCGACGCTGTCGGTCCCGGTTGCGCGTATTTTCAGATGCACGTCGAGTTCTTCGCCAAGCTTCACCGACGTGACTACCTGCCCATTGGCATTTGTATACTCGCGCACGATTTCGAGGCCCTGCTTCAATTCCTGCGTCGGCGGAACACGATCGAAACCGGCCTGCGTCACCGCATACCAAGCACGTTGGTCTGCATCATTACCGACCCGCAAACCGATTGCGTCGTGCGTAAATGTCCCGCGCAGCAGATTGCCGGTCAATGTGCCGATCGCGACGGCGCTACCGTCCTTATGCAATTCGCTCAGGCTCAACTTGCCTTCGCCCGCGGATTCGCTGCCCAAAGCATCCAGGGCAAGAATCGTCAGTGCCGACGACAAGGTGTTGTACTGATCCTTCTGCAATGGGCGCACGATGTTTTGCAGCGCCTGCGGCGACAGCGTGTGGGCACGCTCGGGAAAATGTTTCGCCAGCAGATATAGCGTCGTCGCGTCGCGGATCAGCGGATCGTAATAGCGTTCGAAGCGATACGCGTTCTCGATCATGGAACGCTCCAGGACCTTCTGCGACCCGGCAATCAGGCGATCCGCGTCGCCATCCTGCTTGAGCAGCTTCAGTGACGCACCGAGATAAGCCGCGGCGAGATCGTCCTGCCATTGCTTTGGATAGCGCTCGTCGAGGCGTTTCTGCACCGCCGCGAGATCGTTGGTGGTGACATTGCCTTCGCGCGTCAGCAGATAGATGGCGAATGCGCGCTCGCGCAGGCCAGCCAGCGAGGCATCACTTTCGTCCGCTGCGAGCTGGTGCAGATACCGATTGCCGGCATCGAGCATGTCGCCCGGCAGACGCTGGCCACGTTCCTTCGCCTCAATCAGGAACTGCATCGCGTAAACCGACACGTACGGCACCGATGCCGGCGTCGATGTCCACAGACCGAATCCGCCCTCCCCGTTTTGACGCGTATGCATGACCGCATACAGCGCCTGCAACGGGTCAGAACTCGCGTCAGTCTTCGCATCGCTGGTGATGCTGCCGAATTCCGGATGCTGCGCAAACACCAGTGCCGGCATGGCTTGGCTGATCAATTGCTCGGTGCAGCGATGCGGGAAATCGGCAAGATATGCCGACAGGCCCTGCGCCAGCACCAACGGAGTATACGAAGCTGCAATTTCCCGTTTCGCATGCGCGTCGTACAGATTGCGCAGTGGCGCAATATCCGTCTTGCCGCGATCCAGCTCGCCGATCCGGACAACGGTATCGTAGGCGGCGGCCGGACGAATCGAAACTTCTCTGACGATCATGGCGGACTTGTCTGCGTAACTCGCGCGGAATTCGAGTTTAGCCGGCCCGAGCACCGGCTTGGCGCGTAATTTGAACACCGCCACGCCTTCGCGCATTTCACCCAGTTGCAGTTCCTGCCCCGCACCGTCGACTGCATCAAACGCAGGCGACGCAGCCAGCGCCAGCTTGACCGGAATTTCCTTGCCGCCCAAGCCCGTGAGATTGTTGGCGACGCCGACGCTGACTTCGAATTCGTCGCCAGGCGTGACCATGTTCGGCACATTTGGCGACAACACGAAATCGCCGCGTACCGTTGTGGAATTCTGGAAAATGCCCACTTTGTCGGTGCGCACGGCCACCGCCATGATGCGCAATTTGCCGTTGAAATCGTCTGGCACGGCATAACTCAGCTCGAGCTCGCCATTCACGTCGACGATACCCGACCAGTACGCGACCGGCTGCTGGTGCTTTTTCTTGAACGGGTTCAGATGCCGGCTGAGCAGATCATCGGCATCACCGCCCGGCGCAGCCATGCTGGCGAGCTTGCTGAATTCCGGCAGGATCAGGTCGAGAATCTGGCTGGTCTTCACTTCCAGCATGCGTTTGCGGAAGAAGAAATCGAGCGGGTCGCCGAGCTTGTAGCGCGCGACTTGCAGAATACCTTCATCGACGGCGAACACGACGACGCGCGCCGGCTGCGCCGATGTGACTTTCATTTTCAGCGTCTCGCCGGGTTTGATCAGTGCCAGAACCTCGACCGAAACTGCATCGCGGCGCGCATCGCGATTGACTGAAAACGGCACCACGCCATAACTCAGCGGGCTCATGAAGATTTCGTCCGAGGCCGGATCGCGCACGAACTGTACATTGACGTAACCATTGCCTTCGAAATCCGCCGGCACCTTGATCTTCTGCACCGAACCGGTCGTCGCACTATGGAACCAGGCGTGGGCGTAAACCTTGTCGCGCTCCAGTGTGATCAGACCGTTGCCGGCATACGGTGCGCGGATCGCGATTTCGATATCCTCGCCCGGCGCGAAATCGTGTTTGTTCAAGGCCAATTGCAATTCGGCATTGCGTTCGAGCGAGCGCGAAACATTTGCTTCGCCGGCCACGGTGTATTCAACGCGGTTGAGTTCATCGCCACGAGCGTTGCGCACTACCAGGGCATAGTTCCCGGGCGCGTCGGTCGGCAGGGCGAAATCGTTGCCACCAGCCGTAATCGACAATGGCCGCTCGGAAACCGGAATCTCCTTGGCCTTGGATTCGTATTTGTATACTCCGGAATCCTGCTTGGTCAGGATCGACACGTAGCGGCGCTCGATGATCGCGGCCTTGAGTCCGTCGACCGCGATCTTCTTTGCCCCGGGGTCAATCGCGATCAGGTTGACGTTACGGCTTGCGCCGCGGGTGACGAAATCGAGGTTGTCGGCCGACTTCGCTCCGATCAGGTAATCCAGCGACGACACCAGGGCATGCGCCTCCGCCGCGACGCTGCGGCCGCCTTCGGCCTCATAACCTTTCGCGAAGAAGCGCAGTTGATACGACGCCGTGCCGTATTTCGACAGGTCCAGCGGGAATTCCGCCTCGCCGTGTTCGTCGGTCTGGCGTTCGCCGAGCGGTTCGGAATAGCCTTCCTTCGCGTGCTGCGGATCGAAGAAACGGTAATCGGGATAATTGTGGAAAACGGGAAAATACGGGGCAAGACTCAAGCTCGCTTCGACACGCCGGTTCTGGGCCGGTGTACCGAACAGGTTCTGCAATGAAAATAACGCCTTGAGGCCATCCGGTTTGACCCAACCTTCCGCGGCGTTTTGCGACAGGCGCGCCTCAGCCTTCATGCGGTCCGGCTGGAATTCCTTGACTTGCAGCGTGACCGAGCCGATCTGGGCGTCGGGCTTGCCATCTTTCACAATGTATACATTGACGCTCCAGCCGCCGGTCGGCGCACTTTCCTGGGTGGTGTAGGAAATTTCATCGAAACCGGTGTCGCTCAAACGCAGCTTGCGTTGCTCAACCACGGCGCCGCGCGCATCGACGATCTCGGCCAGCAGCGGAATGCCGGTCAGTGGTTTCGCCCAATCCGCCGCGCGCACGATCAAGCCAGCGTGGAAACTGTCGCCAGGCCGGTAGATGCCGCGATCCGTAAACAGATAGGCGCTGAGTTTGCCGGCATCGCGGGCGTTGCGTTCGCCGCCGGTGTCGAAGCGTGAAAAATCGAGCATGCGATCGTGTTCGCCGATCGGCAGAAAAGATTCGTCGTCACCCTTGTGCAGGACATACATGGCAGGCGTCTTTTCGCGCGTGAAACCCGCGAGCGTGTCGAAATCGACATGACCATCGTTGTCGGTCGTGCGTTCGATCAGGGTCTGGCCATTGCGGCCGACCACCTCAACACGCACACCTGCCGCTGGCGCGCCGCTTCGGATCGATTGCACGAATACATCCTGGCCACCGCCCAGCGACTGCTTGGCGATCACGCCCAGATCGGTGACCACGACCAGACGCACATCGCCGAGGCTGGCATCGTCATCGCTGGTGTCATCCGCTGCATCGGCGGCGTCCCCGTCGTCGGTACTGTCACTATAGGTATCGTCGGGTTTGGCCGTGGGCTCCGGCTTGGCCTTGCTGAGTTTGAGCAGAAACACGCCCTGTTTGGCGCTCGCGCCTGAACCGAGGTACTGCCCCAGATCGACGCCGTTGAAATGCGCCTTGGCCGGATCGTTGTCCGGGAACGTGATTTTCTGCACGTAACGCTCGGTGATCTGGTCGGGATTGAGCGAGGAAAGCTCGGGCTTGGCATAGCTGCCTTGATTGAACGTGACCAGATGCTGCAACTGATCCGGCAGCACGCGTGCAATCTCCATCTGCACCTTCGGCACATTGCGCGCAACGAGCGCGACACGCTTCTCGCCGGTCAAGGACAACAACGCGCCATCAGCCATGAAGCGCAGCATCTTCGGATATTCGGGCACCTGCACCACGTCGATACGCGGCTTGCCCAGGACGTAACCGCCGAACGAATGCAGTCCTTTATCCACCTTCACGAACAGGCGGCGGCCCGGATCGGCATGGAATTTGAAACTGTGCAACTCTGCGAATTCATGCTCGGTGGGCACGGCATCCAGCGGCAAACGCTGCGACTGGCGCAACAAATCTTCGCCGACCTCGCTCGTGCTCCAGCTGTAGGGTTCGGTACGCTGATCCACGGGAGTTTTCGGATTGAACTCGGGCAGCAACCATGCCGACACAACTTTCGCGGCATCGCCTTCACTAGCCGCTGCGGAGGTTTCCACAATGAGCACTTGTTCCGGTTCGTATTTCGCGTTATCGACCAGGACCGCTGAGATTTCCCCAACGCTCAGGCTGTAGAGACCGGGAATCGCGACCGCGCCATCCAGCGAAGCGCTCAATGCGGGTCCGCCGCGCGCGGCGCGCACACCCGTGGCAATCGAATACGCCAACTTGGCGGTATCGCGTGGAATCGTCAGCGGTTCGGAATGAATGAAGGCGTTGAGTTTGCGTTCGTCGTAGGTGACCGCAAATTTTTTCCCACCCGATACGGCTCCCGCGCCTTCGAGCTTTACCGCGATGCGCTGTTCCAGACTGGCCGTATCCAGCGGATGACTGAATGCGATGTGGATCACCGCCTTCTTTGCCGCGGCATCCTGCGGATCCTGATAGAACTCGCCCTGGACAACCTTGGCCGTAAACGCCGCACTGCTGAATTGCGTGCGATCCTTGTCCACGCGCGCCTGCGCGGCGAAAGCCAGCTTGGGATCGAAGCGCAGATTGAATTCCTGGCCGACCGGCCAATCATCTTTCGGCTGGAAACTGAGGTCGCGGTCGCTGCTCCAGGTCCATTGTCCGGCGAGTTGTGGACTCAGTTCGATGCCCGCACTCGCCGGCTTTCCGACCAGCGCCAGCGGCGCGACCGAGCGCGAAAAAGAAATCACGAGCGGATGCACGACGATTGGCGTCGCGGTGTAATCCGTCGCGGCCGGCGACTGCACACGAAATGTCGTCGCGGGTTCCTGGATCGGACGCGGACGCAATTGATACCAGTGATAACCGAACCAGCCGCCAGCCACCAATACAATCAGCATTGCCAGTGCCGATGCCGAACGTCCCGGCCGGGCGCGCATCGCGCTCGCAAGCCGGTGTCCACCAGCGCCGACTACGCGCAGCCATGCGGGTGCGCTCCAGGAAACATCGCCGATCAATCGGCTTAGCAGCCAGTCTAGACCGCGCAGCAGATTAAGAGGCAACCGCAGGAGAAATCGCAGCAAATCCATAAAGCTCATCCCCAGAAGTACAACAACGACACCGGCAGCACGCCGATACAAAACGAAACGTGATCCCCAAGAAAACGCTCAAGCGTTGGCGAAGCGAACACTCAGAGACAAAGGGTTCGTGCGACACTTTAAGGCATGGTTCCAGCCCATGGTAGTCAGTTCAGCTTGCGGGAATGGAGAATTCAGGGCGCGAATGTGAATTTCGCGCGATTGCTGATGACTGTATCGGGTAAGACGATCAGATCTGCGCGAGCGCCTGTTGCAGATCGGCGATCAGGACCTCGGGTTCTTCCAGTCCGATCGACAGTCGCACCAGACTCAACGGCAACCCGGCCGGGTTGGCGATCGACGCGTTCGCCGGGAACACCGCGCATACCGGAAAGATCAAGGCCTCGTAGCCGCCCCACGACACGGTCATCAGGAAGCGCTCGAGTGCATTGCAGAAACGCTCGACGCCGGCGACATCCGCGACGCGCAACTCGATCGTCAACAGTCCGCTGGCCCCATGCATCTGTTTCTGTGCCAGCGCGAATTGCGGGTTCGACTTCGACTGCGGATAGTATACTTTTACAACGCTCTCGTGCGCTTCGAGAAAGGCAAGCACCTGGCGCGTGGTTTCGGCGATGCGCTGCATGCGCACTGGCAACGTGCGCAGGCCGCGGATCATCAGCCAGGCGTCGTGCGGCGAAAGCACCGCACCGCAGGTCATATACGGGCCACGAAATACCTCGCGGCAAATTTCCTCACTGGCGCACAGCGCACCGGCGACGACATCGCTGTGACCGTTGAGATACTTCGTCGCCGAGTGCGCCACCATGTCGATGCCGAGCGCAAGCGGCGACTGATTCAGCGGGCTGGCATAACTATTGTCGCAAAGCGTGCGAATGCCGCGCGCACGCGCGAGCTGCGCGACGGCGACCAGATCCTGCAACTCGAACGTCATCGAATTCGGGCTTTCGAGCACAATCAATTTTGTCGCCGGCGTCAACGCCTCTTCAATGTTGGCGATATCCGTGCCATCGATAAACGTGTACGTCACCGCGAAACGTGCGAGCAGATCCTTGAGCAAGGTGCGCGTCCACGAATACGGCTTGTGCACGCAGATCACATGGTCGCCGGCGGATACGCTGGCGATTACACCGGCTGCAATCGCTCCGGCACCGCTGCCGAACATCAAGCAATCTTCGGCGCCTTCCAGTGCCGCAACTTTCTTGCGCAAAATCTCGACTGTGGGGTTGTTGCCGCGCGTATATGTCGTGCGCTTGAACTCGTCACGAAATCCCTCGCGAAACGCAGCGACCGTCGGAAATGCAAAAATCGCCGACTGGAAAATCGGCGGCGACACCGCACCGCGATAGGTTTCGCGCTCTTCGCCGAGGTGGTTGAGGATGTAGCTCAGATCCACGAACGACTCTCCGAACGATCAGACAGCTGTGATGAATTCACGCGTTGCTGCGGCCAGCGTCGGATCCTGCAACGCAAAGTGCAGCGTCGCCTTTACCAGCCCCAGCTTGCTGCCGCAATCGAAACGCGTGCCGTCGAAACGATAGGCGTATACTTTTTGCTCGGCGAGCAGTGCGGCAATGGCATCGGTCAACTGGATTTCACCACCGGCGCCCGGTTTGGTCGATTCCAGCAGCTCGAAAATCCGGCCCGGCAATACGTAACGTCCCACGATCGCCAGATTCGACGGCGCGACTTCGGGTTTTGGCTTTTCCACGACATGCTTGATCAGCGCGGCGCGGTCGCTCGTTGGCGTCGCATCGACGATGCCGTACTTGTTCGTTTCGCTGCGCGGTACTTCTTCCACCGCTATCGCGCCGGCGTTCTCCGACGCAGCGAATTCCGCCATCTGACGCAAGGCGCCTACACCTTTGTTCCAGATCAGATCATCCGGCAGGACAACGCCGAATGGCTCATCGCCGATCACCGGCTTTGCGCACAAAACCGCGTGACCAAGCCCGAGCGCCTCGGCCTGGGTTACGAAGACGCAGCGTACATGCTTCGGTATGACATTTTGTACAAGTGCCAAAAGTTCTTTTTTACCGGAACGTTCGAGCTTGGTTTCAAGCTCGTAGGCAGTATCGAAATAATCCGCAATTGCATGCTTGTAGCGGTTGGTGACGAAGATCAGTGTGTCGGCGCCGGCATCGACGGCCTCATCGACGGCATACTGGATCAATGGCTTGTCGAGTATCGGCAGCATTTCTTTCGCAACGACCTTGGTCGCCGGCAGAAAACGTGTGCCCAGCCCGGCCACGGGAAACACGACTTTGCGCAACGGTCGATTCATGCAAAATCCTTCGGACGTAGTTCAATCAGACGTGGTTGCGAGCGATCGGCACGATCTCCGCCTGCGCCTGATCGTGATGCAAATTGAATTCTGGCATCAGGCTGTCCAGGCAGCGTCGCAAAGCTTCTTCGTCGTAATCGTGCACTGCCAGCGCAGCATTGCGCAACTGCATATTCAGCAAGTCCCAGGACATGCTGCGCGGCTTGGCGAGGAAAATTTTCGCATGACTGGTGTGCTGGTAGCTTTCCTGGGCGTGAAACAGTTCCTCAAACAGCTTTTCGCCAGGACGCAGACCGGTGTAGACGATGGCGATGTCCTTGCCCGGAATCTTGTTGGTCAGGCGGATCATCTGTTCGGCCAGATAATCGATCTTCACCGGCTCGCCCATGTCGAGCGCGAAAATCTCGCCACCCTGGCCGAGCACCCCGGCCTGCAGGATAAGCTGGCAGGCTTCGGGAATCGTCATGAAATAACGCGTGATCTGCGGGTGCGTCACCGTGACCGGACCGCCGTTGCGGATCTGCTCGCGGAACAGCGGCACCACACTACCGGCAGAATCGAGCACATTGCCGAAACGCACGGTGATGAATCGGGTCGTGGATTTTGCCGCAAAATTCTGACAGAAAATTTCTGCCGCGCGTTTGCACGCGCCCATCACGCTGGTCGGATTCACCGCCTTGTCGGTCGAGATCAGCACAAATACGGCGACGCCGTGACGATCTGCTGCCTGCGCCACCGTCTGCGTACCGAGCACGTTGTTGCGGAACGCTTCGCGCACCTGACCTTGCAGCAACGGCACATGTTTGTAGGCAGCCGCGTGAAACACCACCTGCGGCCGCGCTCGCGTGAACGCGTGTTCGCACACGGCAGCGTCGCCGCAATCGCCGAGTGCTGCACACAAGAGCAGGTCGGGGAATTCCTGGTGCAGTTCCTGTTCAATTTTATACAGATTGTATTCCGACTGTTCGAGTATCGTCAGCGACTCGATCCCAAGCCGGGCAATCTGGCGGCACAATTCCGATCCGATCGAGCCGCCGCCACCGGTAATCAGCACGCGCTTGCCGGTCAGGCCGGTGCGGATCGCAGTCCAATCGAGCTGCACAGGTTCGCGTCCGAGCAAATCCTCGATCGCTACTTCTTTAAGCTCGTTGAACCCCATGCGCCCGGCAACGACGTCCTGCAAGCGCGGCACGGTACGAAACGGAATTCCGGTTTGTTCGCACAGCTCGACCACTCGCCGCATCTGCGCGTTGTTCGCCGAGGGCATTGCGATCAGCAAGGTTTCCGCCGCAACTTCGCGCGCCAGTTCGGGCAGGCGCTCGATCTCACCAAGCACCGGCACGCCATGCACGCGTGCGCCGCGCAGGGCGAGGTTGTCGTCGATCAAACCGACCGGGCGATAACGGTTTTCGTGCACCAGCTCGCGCACCAGCGCTTCACCGGCGCGTCCGGCGCCCAGAACCAGAACGCGTTTCGCCGGCACGCGCAGGCTCAAGTCGAAACGGCTGTCTTTCCAGTAGCGGTAAGCCAGCCGCGGCGCGCCGAGAAACAACACCAGCAATACCGGATAAATCACCAGGACGGCACGCGGGACGGTATCGAGGCGATTGTAGAGAAACAGTGCGACCGCGATCGCCAAGGCACCGAGCACGCTGGCGCGTACGATGTTCCACAAATCAGGAAGACTGGCGAAACGCCATAGCCCTTTGTACAAACCAGTCCACCACAGCACCAGACCCTGCGCGCCGACGACAACGGCGATTTCCGCGGTGAACCATGTTGTGGAGGGCGGATTGGTTTCGAGGCTGTAGCGCAACCAGTTGGTCGCGATCCAGGCGAGCCAGACCATGGCCAGATCGTGCAGCACGACAGCCAGGCGCGGGTGAATTGCAGCGATCAGATTACGTGGCCGCATGCCGATGTGACCCGATTTCGTGTAAACACCAGCGTTTTCCAATAATCCACAATGCAACAGCGAGAACATACAACGTGATCGCGACAGCAATCCCGGACGCTGGCATCCGACCCGGCTGCCGGCGATTGATCCAGTACAGCAACGGCAGCACGATCAGCAGATTCCAGCCGAGATACCAGGCAACCACGCGCGCGTGCGACATGCCTGTTCGCGTCATCCACTGATACAAATGCTCGCGATGTGCACTATACCAGCGCCGTCCGCACAGCATGCGCGACACCAGCGTACAGCTTGCATCCGTGACAAACGCCGACGCGGCGATCGCGCCGCTGGCCGCCGCGGTTCCCGGCGTCGAGCTTTGCCAGATCGCCGCGACCGCGATCAGCAGACCGATCGCGCCGCTGCCGACATCGCCCATGAACACGCGTGCGCGCGGAAAATTAAATGGCAAAAACCCGATGACTGCCGCGATCCAGATTCCAACCTGCAACGGATGCAACGATGCCGGCTCGCGCAGACACAGAACCGCGAGCACGCACAGCACGAAGATGGCCTGCATCGACAGCAAGCCATCGATGCCGTCCATGAAATTGTGCAAGTTGATCGACCACACGCAGATGAAACCGAGGATCGCGATGATTCCCGTGGTTTGCCACGGGGTCGTATCCAGTTGCTGCGCTGGCGATACCGGAACAAACACTGCGGCGAAGATCAATGGCGCCAGCCAGATCGCGACGGCCACGCAATGCACGAACAAGCGCAACGGCGCCGGCAGCGGCCGGTGATCGTCGATCCAGCCGACCAATGCGATCAACGTAATCGCACACATCAGCCGCAATGGCGAAACCATTCCCGGCAGGAAATGTGCGCATGCCGCCAGCCCGACGATCACTGCGACCACGATGCCAATACCACCGCCACGCGGCGTCGGCACGGAATGCGAGCGACGCTGGCCTGGAAGGTCGAGCAGGTTCTTGCGCTGCGCGTAGCGGATGCTGGCCGCGGTGACGAGCGCGGAAACCAGAAAACTGGCGAGCAGATAAGCCCATCCATGCGCCGCGGCAAGATTGGACCACCCGTTCATGCGACCTCCCGCAGGATAAACCGGAAACTCGTACAGTGTACTCAAACGCGCTCGATCAAGATCGCCGCCACGATTGCATCGCCTTGCCGCTTTGGCGGCATCACTCGCCGGCCACACCATGAATCGGCCGCACCGATCCCCAGGTCTTGCAGCTTGGACACTGCCAATGATGTGCCTTGGCGCCGAAGCCGCATTTGTTGCAGCGATACATGGCCTGGCCTTCGATCAATTTGCGCGTGAGATCCTGCAAGATCAACAGGTTCTCACGTGCCTCGCCCTGCGAGTTATGCAGGGTTGCGCCGATCAAGGTCATCAGTCCGCGTACCGACGGGCGTTGGCGCAACTGGCGCGTCAGGAATTCGACCGCCGCACTTTCACCGCGAGTGCTGGCATAGAGTTTCGCCAGGGCGATGACCGGTGACACACCTTGCGAGCGATCGATGATCTCGGCAAGAAATTTTTCCGCGCGTTGCATTTGCTGCAGGCGCGCATAGCAATCGAGCAACGGCGGCAGCGCTTCGGGCACGAAATCCACATCCAGGGTGGCGACGCGTTCGAATGCCTGTGCGGCGGCTTCGAAATTTCCCTGCTGGGCTTCGATATGGCCTAACACGATATAGGCGCGCACGCACTCTGGTTGGCTCTCAAAAGCCTGATCCAGATGCGCCTGTGCTTCGGCGAAATTTCTTGCCGCGCGTGCTTGCTCGGCCTGCTCACAATGAAATTGTGCAATCACCGGACCTTCGGACTCGCCGCTGATCCGCTGCAACCGGCGTGCATGATCGATGGCTTTGTCCCAATCCTTCTCGTGCTGATAAATGCTGATGAGATGGCGCAAGGCCGAGGGCACGTGCGCATCCATCGCCACCAGGTCGGTGAACAGGGTTTCGGCGCGGTCGAGCAAACCGGCGCGCATATAGTCTTCGCCCAGTTCCAGCAGGGCGATGGTTTTTTCGTCGTTGCTCAGATTCGGCCGCGCGATCAGGTGTTGATGCACGCGGATGGCGCGATCGACTTCGCCGCGACGGCGAAAAAGATTGCCCAGGGCAAGATGCGTTTCCACCGTGTCGCGGTTGAATTCGGCCAGCTTGAGGAACACCTCGATGGCCTTGTCCGGCTGCTCGTTGAGCAGGTAATTCAGGCCACGAAAATAACTCGACGACAATTCACTGACGCCGACGCGGCGTGATCGCTCGCTGCTGCGGCGACCGATGTACCAGCCGGAAAACGCGGCCAGCGGCAGCAGCAAGGCCAGCAGCGGCAGGAAAAAATGTGCCAGTGCGGTCATGCGCGGCGGCGTTCGGAATTCACGGATGCGGCGGTTTCGGTTTGATCGCCACTGTCGCGCCGTTTCAGATCGTCGGCGAGCTTGCGCACACGCTGACGCAGACGCAGCACCAGGCCAAGATAAACCGCCAGTCCGCCGATCAACCAGCCCAGCAAAAGCGCGCACAGGAACGCCGCGCCTTTTGGCGCGTGCACAACCTCAAAATAGAAATCGAAGGCGATGCGCTCGCTGTTCAACGCGCCGAATACTGCGCCGGCAACGGCGAAGATCAACGCCAGCAGGATCAGTCCGAAACGCATGCGTCTATCCAGGTCCAAGTGTAAAAACGTGCTGATGATGTGACCGGCACGGCCAGTCTCGGGAGCGAAAATATCACCGCGATGAGGCGCTAGCCCGCCTTGACGCGATTCGCCACAAGCAGATTCACCCGTTCGCGCAATTCCTTGCCGGGCTTGAAATGCGGCACATGCTTGCCGGGCAGCGCGACGGCGGTGCCGGTCTTGGGATTGCGGCCCATGCGTGGCGGGCGGAAATGCAGGGAAAAACTGCCGAAGCCGCGGATTTCGATACGCTCGCCATTCGCCAGTGCGTGACTCAATTGTTCCATCACGCTTTTGACGGATAGTTCCACATCGTTGAAGGCCAGATGGCTTTGGCGCAACGCCAAGGCTTGGATCAACTCCGATTTGGTCATGGGCGCAGAATCCGCGATTTTCAGGTTGAGGCAGGTAGCATAAGCTGAAGCAAAATACGACGTTCGGCTTGTGCCGGTAGTACCGTCATGAAGCGTAAGCACGGCCCGCGGCAATAAACCGCGGGCCGGCCGACATCATTCAGACTTGTTCATCTGTTCCTTGAGCAAGGCACCGAGTTTTGTGGTGCCGCCGGAACCCGACTGGTACTCTTCAAGCACCTGCTGCATTTCATCGTCGTCCTTGGCGCGGATCGACAACTGCAACACTCGGCCCTTGCGGTCCATGCCGGTGAACTTGGCCTCGACCTTGTCGCCCACTTTCAGATGCAGGGTGGCGTCTTCGACACGCTCCTTGGCGATGTCATTGGCGCGCAGATAACCTTCCACGCCCTCGCCCATATCGATCGTGGCGCCCTTGGCGTCGACTTCCTTGACCGTGCCGTTGATGATGCTGCCACGCGGATGCGCCGCCATGAACTGGCCGAACGGATCCTGCTCGAGCTGCTTGATGCCCAGGCTGATGCGTTCGCGTTCCGGATCGACCGCCAGCACGACGGCTTCAACCGTGTCGCCCTTCTTGAAATTGCGCACGAGGTCTTCGCCCGTGCTCTGCCAGGAAATATCCGACAGATGCACCAAGCCGTCGATGCCGCCATCCAGGCCGACGAAGATGCCGAAATCGGTGATCGACTTGATCTGGCCCGAGACGCGATCGTTCTTCTTGTGAATCGCGGCGAAGGTTTCCCACGGATTGGCCTGGGTTTGCTTGATGCCGAGCGAAATGCGACGGCGCTCTTCGTCCACGTCGAGCACCATGACTTCCACTTCGTCGCCGACCTGGACCATCTTGGCCGGGTTGACGTTCTTGTTGGTCCAGTCCATCTCGGAAACGTGGACCAGACCCTCGACGCCGGGTTCCAGCTCCACGAAGCAGCCGTAATCGGTGACGTTGGAAATCTTGCCGAACAGGCGCGTATTGGTCGGATAACGGCGTGCGATCGCGACCCAGGGATCTTCGCCCAACTGCTTCAGACCAAGGCTGACGCGGTTGCGCTCGCGGTCGAAACGCAGCACGCGCACTTCGAGTTCATCGCCGACATTGACCACTTCGGACGGATGACGCACGCGCTTCCACGCCATGTCGGTGATGTGCAGCAGGCCATCGATGCCGCCCAGATCCACGAACGCACCGTAATCGGTGAGGTTCTTGACCACGCCCTTGACCACCGCGTTTTCCTGCAGGCGATCGAGCAACTGTTCGCGTTCTTCGGAATGCTCGCTCTCGACCACAGCGCGGCGACTGACCACGACGTTATTGCGCTTGCGATCGAGCTTGATGATCTTGAATTCGAGTTCTTTGCCTTCCAGGAACACCGGATCGCGCACCGGACGCACATCCACCAGCGAACCTGGCAGGAAGGCGCGGACATCCTTGATATCCACGGTAAAACCGCCCTTGACCTTGCCGGAAATCTTGCCGGTCACGGTGGCATTGGCCTGCTGCGCTTCTTCCAGTTCGTCCCATACCAGCGAACGCTTGGCCTTTTCGCGCGACAGGCGAGTTTCGCCGAAGCCGTCTTCGATGGCGTCGAGGGCAACTTTCACCTCGTCGCCGAGCTTCACTTCGAGCTCGCCCTGCTCGTTGTGGAATTGCTCGATGGGGACAATGCCCTCGGATTTGAGCCCGGCGTTGATCACGACAACGTCGTTGCGGATTTCGACAACGATGCCGGAAACGATGGTGCCCGGCTTCAATTTGGCCAGGGCCTGGCTCTGTTCAAACAGTTCGGCAAAACTCTCAGTCATGTTGGGTTCCAAGTGATCTCAAGACCTTTATCCAAGTGGTTGTTTACACTTCGATTCCGGTCCACCGGTTATGGTACGAATCAATCCGCACCGTTGCTGTTCCCTGCCGCTTGAGCGACAGGACCTTGAAGCGCAGCCTTGCGGCCCGCTCCGAATTCTTGCCCGTTTGCGTGTGCTCAACGATCCGCGCGCGGCGGCCGCACCAGGACGAGTACCGCCGCGACGACCGCATCGATCGGCATCCCGGTCGAATCGATCAAAACGGCATCGGCAGCCGGCTTGAGCGGGGCCACCGGACGCTCGGCATCGCGTAGGTCGCGCGCCTGAATCTCGCGCAAAAGGGCGGCAAGTGTAACGCCTAACCCCTTTTCCTTCAACTGCTTATATCGCCGGCGTGCACGCTCCTCAGCGCTGGCGGTGAGAAAGACCTTGTGCCCGGCATCGGGAAAAATGACGGTGCCCATATCGCGCCCATCGGCGACTAGTCCCGGCGCCTTGCGGAAACTGCGCTGCTTGTCGAACAAGGCCGCGCGCACCGAGGGAATAGCCGCGATCGCCGACGCCGCCGCACCGCAGGTTTCGGTGCGGATATCGTCAGTAGCATCAAGGCCATTGATGATGACGCGCGTCTCACCGCCATCCTTGGGATCACGAAAACTGATCCTGGTCGTCTGCGCGCAGCGAGTCACCGCGTCGGCATCCGACAAGTCCAACCCTTCCATACCGGCCGCAAAACCGACAGCCCGGTACAACGCTCCCGAATCCAGCAGATGCCAGCCCAGCGCATCGGCAACCCGGCTCGCGATCGTGCCCTTGCCGGAACCGGAAGGGCCGTCGATGGTAAGGACAGGGATGAGGTTTGGGCTCATGGACAGCGCGGATGACAGCGTGCCATTCTAACCAGTGGCCGCGGCGACATGATCGATGGCTCGGCATCTGCGCCAGAACGGTGCAACGATGAGGCCCTTGCGGATCGTCAGCACAATGAATACTACGGCCGCAGCCAAGCACACCAGCACCGCGATGATCGAAGCTTCCGGACCAAAGAGGCCGCCGGTCAGAAGTTCTGGGCCGTGAAAATGGCTCGCCAGCCCACTCGGCGAGGCGTGTCCGGAATTGTTGGCACCGAATACTCCGCCCTCTGTGAAATCCCAAGCGGCATGCAGCCCGATCGCCATCCACAACCGACGAGTATAGGCGTACACCGCCGCCAACAACACGCCCGCTTCCAACGCAATCGCCACGCTGCTGAGCAAGGACGCGCCCGGATTGAACCCATGCAACGCGCCGAACACGATCGCGGAAATCGCCAGCGCAATCCAAGCACCCAAACTTTCTTCAACGATCCGGAACAGAACGCCGCGGAAAAGAAGTTCCACCAGGGCCGCCCCTTCAAACGCACCGCACAACGCAATGCCAAGCACGCCCGGGCCAGCACCGTCTCCCACCGAGACGACGCCCCGCTGCCAGAGGATCAGCATCACAAGCGAAAACAGCAACCCGCCGATCACGAAACCTGTCGCGAGTTCGGGCACCGCGTAACGCGCACCGAACTCGGTGGCGGCGCGACGCTCGATTACGTGTACGTAAACAATATAAGTTCCGATCAACGCCGCGATCGTGATCAGCACGGCAACCAGCGCGCCCAGCATCGAATGCGGCTTGAAATGCGTCAAAGCGGCGATGCCCTGTAAGAGCACAACGACCAAGATCAACGCGATCAGTGCAATCACGATCCGCGTCAGCGGAAATTGTACGAGTCGCCAAAACTTGCCGCGATCAGCGCGAACAGATGTGGCGTTACCCATATCTTCAATCTCCTGTAGTCAAACAGCTGCGCATGGAATACGCCATGATGGCACACTTCAAACCTAATCCAGCACGATCGACCTCACATCAAACCAACAGGCATTCGCGGTGTAGATGAAGCTCAGAAAGGAGGTCGCCACATAGGCGCAATCGCGAATGCGCACCAGCGCTTGCGCGAGCGTCCCGCTTCAGCTCATCGCAAGCCGATAGTGCTTTTGAATACGCTCGTCGAACGTCACCAGCGGTGCCTTGAGCAGCGCCGCGTGCGCAACGATCAGGCGATCGAACGGATCGCGGGTGAACGCGAGCGCAAGCGCTTCCTTGACCACAGCCGCGAACGGCTCGGTTGCGGTTTGGATATCCAGTTCCTGGGTCAGGTACCGCGCAACTTCGAGGCCACCAAATCGGGTTCGCCCGATCTCGTGGAGAATTTCCAGTTCAAACAAGACGGCAGGTGAGATATACGCAGGCTGACTGTTGAGCAAACCTCTGGTGCGCGTCGACAAGCGCGTGCCGCGACCCTCGTACAGGTTCGCCGCCACGTGCGTATCCAGCATGATCATTTGCGTTTGCGCTTCGCCTTGCGCGACGGCAAATAAGCTGGCGCTGGCGGCTCCATCACACCCACCAACGGTTCACCGCTCCACTCCGCAGGCGAAAAATGTGGATCAAGCGGCGGACCGATCACCAAGTCCTGCTTTTTCAGCCGCGACAGCCGTCCGCCCGGCGGCGCAGTGTATTCGTCGCGCACCAGACGCAGACGTACGCCCTTGCGTGTGATCGTCAACGGCTCGCCGGTCTCGGCGACGCGGTCGGCAAGTGCAAACAGCTTCTGGCGCAATTCGGTAAGGGAAATGTTCATGAGACTACGCAACCTGTACGTACGTACATTACCAAATCGCGCTGCTCCGGGCAACTGCGGGGTCAGGCAGCAATCGCGAAGCCAGCACCGTTGGCCAATTCCACAAACCCCGGAAACGATGTCGCCACGTTCGCGCAATCGCGAATGCGTACCTCGGCGCGCGCAAGCAGGCCGGCAACGGCAAAACTCATCGCACAGCGGTGATCGCCGGCAGAATCCACCTCTCCACTTGTAAACTTGCCGCCTTCGATGATCGCGCCGTCCGGTGTTTCTTCGACGGCAATGCCCAACGCTTGCAGACCTTTGGCCATCACGGCGATGCGGTCGGATTCCTTGACGCGCAGCTCCGCCACGCCGCGAATGCGCGTCGTGCCTCGCGCTGACGCCGCGGCCACAAACAGAATTGGGAATTCATCGATCATGTCCGGTACGAGTTCGATCGGCACATCGATACCTCGCAGCGGCGCATGGTGCACGACGAGATCGGCAACCGGTTCGCCGCCCAGCGAGCGCGGGTTCGATTCGCAGATGTCCGCGCCCATCAGCCGCAACGCGGACAGCAAACCGGTGCGGCGCGGGTTGATTCCAACGGCTTGCAGAGTCAGCTCCGAACCGGGCACAAGACTCGCCGCGACCAGAAAAAATGCAGCAGAGGAAAAATCCGCTGGAACATCGATGTCCGTCGCACGCAGACGATGTCCCCCACTCAACCGCGCGCGACCCGGCGTGAACTCGATCGGCCACCCAAATGCGGTGAGCATGCGTTCGGTGTAGTCGCGCGTCGGATAGACCTCCTCGACAATAGTTTCGCCTTCGGCGTAGAAGCCGGCGAGCAGAATCGCGGACTTGACCTGAGCGCTTGCCACTGGCGGTGTGTATCGAATGCCCCAAAGACCGCTGGTGCGTCGGATGTGCAACGGCGGACGCCCACCTTCGGCCGATTCGATCCGCGCACCCATTGCGTTCAACGGGCCGGTTACGCGAAACATCGGCCGACGCGACAGGGAATCATCGCCAATCAAAGTGGAATCGAAACTTTGGCCGGCGAGCAACCCAGCCAAAAGGCGCATGCCAGTACCAGCGTTGCCGCAATCAATCGATTGTATTGGCGCTTGCAGGCCATGCAGACCAGCGCCGTGGACGATGCGCTCGCTCGCCCGCGGCGCCTCAATGCGCACACCCATATCCGTGAATGCACGCGCCGTGGCGCGCGTGTCTTCGCCTTCGAGAAAGCCGCTGATGTGCGACGTGCCTTCCGCGACCGCTGCCAACATGATCGCGCGATGCGAGATCGATTTGTCGCCGGGAACACTAATCTCGCCACGCAAGGGGCCCGCGGGTGAGCTGATCCAGTCGGTCATGGCAACGCATCCAGCAAGCGTTCGTTCTCGGCGCGCGAGCCCACGCTGATGCGCAGGCAATCCGGCAAACCATAGCCGCTCATTAGTCGCACGATCACGCCATGCTCAAACAATGCAGCCTCAACGGGTGCGGCATCACGGCCGAAATCGACCAGCACGAAATTCGTTTGCGAAGGCAGCGTGCGCAAACCCTGTGCGTGCAGGCGTTTGGCAAGATATTCACGCTCGCTAAAATTCCAGTCGCGACATTTGACGATATGCCCTTGATCATTCAACGCCGCTTCGGTGGAAGCAAGCGCGAGACTGTTGACGTTGAACGATTCGCGCAGACGTTCCAGCACGGCGGCGACCGACGGCGAACTCACCGCGTAGCCGATACGCAACCCCGCAAGTGCATAGGCTTTGGAAAAAGTGCGCGTCACGATCAGGTTTGGATAACGCGGCAGAAGACGCAACGCACTCGACAAGCCGGCCGCCGTGACGAATTCGTGATACGCCTCATCGATCACAACCAGGGTTGTCGCTGGCACGCACGCGAGAAAACCCTCGAGCGCTGCGTCGTCGAACCAGGTGCCGGTCGGGTTGTTTGGATTGGCGAGATAAACGATGCGAGTGTCCGCGCGTATCGCTCGCACCATCGCATTGAGATCATGGCCGAGCGGCATCGTCGCGTGATCGCGTGGCAGGGCTGGAACTCGGATCGGCTGCGCGCCAGCCGCGGCGGTCGCAATCGGAAATACCGCGAAACCGAATTCGGAGAAAGCGATCGATGTGTCCGCATCGGCGAAGCACTGCGCGATCAGCATCAGCAATTCGTGCGAGCCATTGCCGAGCGTGATCTGTGCAGTATCGGCGCCAAGATGCTTTGCCAGCGCCGCCTTGAGTGACCCGCCTTGCGGGTCGGGGTAACGGAAAATTTCTGGCAGCGCCGCTTCGATGGCGACGATGGCGTGCGGGCTTGGGCCAAGCGGATTTTCGTTCGATCCCAGTTCAGCCAGCACTTTACCAAATCGTTTGCGCAACGCCGGCAGATCGTGGCCCGGATCGTAAGCGCGCAGCTTGCGCGTCGCGGCATTCGCGAGCGCAGCCGCATCGAAGGTCACAGCACCGCCACCGGATACGAGCCGAGAATCTTGATCTGCGCGGCATGCGCCTTGAGTTCGGCCAGTGCCTTCTTCATCGGCGGGTCTTCGACATGGCCATCCAGGTCGATGAAAAATGCGTATTCCCACTTGGCGTGGTGCGAAGGCCGCGACTCGATGCGGTTCATGCTGATGCCGTGGTGCGCGAACGGACTGAGCACGTTGAACAGCGCTCCGGGCCGATCGCGGATCGATACCAACACCGAGGTGCGATCGTGTCCGCACGAAGGAAAAATCTGCCGGCCAAGCACGAGAAAGCGCGTGGTGTTGTCGTCACGATCCTCGATCGGACTGGTTATGACCTTCTTCAGACCATAGACGTGACCCGCCGCTTCGCCGGCGATTGCAGCGGCGTCGTCGGCATTGCGCGCGCGCCGCGCGGCTTCAGCGTTACTCGACACCGGAATCTTCTCCGCCTTCGGCAGGTTCGTCCGCAGCCACGCCTTGGTCTGTGCGAATGACTGCGGATGCGAGTAGATGCGCTCGATATCCTCGATGTGGCCAGAGCGCGACAGCAGATACTGCTTCACGCGTAATTCCACTTCTCCACAAATCTTCAAATTGGATGTCAGGAACATATCCAGCGTAATTTGGATCGTGCCCTGCCCCGAGTTCTCCACCGGCACCACGCCGAAATCCGCATTGCCGCTTTCGACTTCCTGGAACACTTCCTCGATGCTGGCCAGCGGCAAGCCATGCGCGGAATGGCCGAAATGCTTGCGCGCCGCCTGCTCGCTGAAGGTGCCTTCCGGGCCGAGATAGCCGACCTTGAGCGGTTCCTGCTGCGCGAGACATGCCGACATGATTTCGCGAAACAGCCGCACCAGCACTTCATCGGCCAGCGGACCATCGTTGCGATCGATGACCATGCGCAGCACTTGTGACTCGCGCTCGGGCCGGTAGTAATCGACCGCCGCCTTGAGCAGTCCCTTGGCCTTGCCGACCTTGTGCGCCCAGCCGGCGCGCTCGGCGATCAGTTCCTGGATGTTGCGATCGATGGAATCGATGCGCTGGCGTGCGTCGCTCAGCGACAACGGTGCGGCAGCTTTCTTCCTGGTCATCGCAAAGCCCGTCAGTGTGCGATCGCGCGTACCGAGAGGATGCCCTCGATCTTGCCGATGGATTCGACCAGCGCCGACGTGGCCGCGGAATCCAGGTCGATCAGGGTGTAAGCAAGGTCGCCGCGCGAGGCGTTGTGCATCTGCGCGATGTTGACCCCGGCCTCGCCGAGTACCTGCGAAAGCCGCCCGATCATGTTTGGGCGATTCTGGTTGGCGATGCACAACCGCGCCGCGCCGGTGCGGCTCATGCGCGTGTTCGGAAAATTTACCGCATTGTGTACATTTCCATTTTCGAGAAAATCGCGCAATTGATCGACCACCATCATGGCGCAATTTTCCTCGGCTTCGCCGGTGGATGCGCCCAAGTGCGGCAGGCCGATCACGCGCGCATTGCCAAGCAGATCGGCGCTGGGAAAATCGGTGACGTAACGGCCGATGCGACCGCTGTCCATGCCATTCTTCAATGCCGGTTGATCGACGATTCCTTCGCGCGCAAAATTGAGCAGCACCGCACCCGGACGCACAAGATCAAGCGCAGCAGGGCCAAAAATGCCGCGCGTGGCATCATTGAGCGGAACGTGAAACGTGATGTAATCCGAAGCCGCATACAACTCATTCAGCGACCCGGCCTTGGCAACGTCGGACGACAGCGCCCAGGCACCGTCGATCGTCATGTGCGGATCGAAACCGAGCACGCGCATGCCGAGCGCATGGGCCGCGTTCGCCACCTTGACACCGATCGCGCCGAGGCCGACCACGCCAAGAGTTTTGCCGGAAAGTTCGGAACCGACGAAGCGTTTCTTCTCGGCTTCGACGCGCTGATGCAGATCATTGTGATGCAAGTCGTCACCTGCGCCCAAGCCGCCGATGAAAGCCAAGGCGCTGTCGAGATTGCGCGCGGCGATCAACATGCCGGCCACGACTAATTCCTTCACGGCATTCGCATTCGCGCCCGGTGCATTGAACACCGGCACACCGCGTTGGCTGAAATCCGCAACCGGGATATTGTTCACGCCCGCGCCGGCGCGCGCGACCACCTTGATCGAAGCGGCCAGCGGCTTGCCGTGCATATCGGCCGAACGTAGCAGGATCGCATCGGGCTCGGCAATATCGTTGGCGACGCTGTACAGCGCGGTCGGCAGACGGTCGAGTCCGTTGCGCGAAATGTTGTTGAGAGTTTGAATCTGGAACATGTTCCGCATCTCCGGTAACCGATTCTGCTCGTCATTCCGACGAAAGCCGGAATCAGTGTTTTTACTGGTGGCATCCTGCCCCCTGGATTCCGGCCAATCCCTGGCCGGAATGACAAGCTAGTTATTTCTCCGCGCGAAGTCGCGCATGAAATCGACCAGTGCCTGCACGCCTTCCAGCGGCATAGCGTTGTACAGCGACGCGCGCATGCCGCCGACGGCACGATGGCCCTTGAGCGCCAGCAATCCGGTGGCTTCGGCCTCCTTTAGAAATGTCGCGTCGAGTTCGGCGCGCGGCAGCGTGAACGGCACATTCATCCACGAACGCGCGGATTTCTCGACCGGGTTTTTATAGAAGCCTGAGCCGTCGATATAGCCGTACAGCAATTCAGCCTTGGCGCGATTGCGCGCACCGATCGCCGCCATGCCGCCTTCGGCAAGCAGCCATTTGAACACGAGGCTGGCCAGATACCAGCCGAACGTGTTCGGCGTATTGAGCATCGATTCCGCCGCCGCGTGTTCGGCATAGTTGAAGATTTTCGGGATGTCTTTCGGGCAGCGCGCGAGCAGACCTTCGCGCACGATCATCACGACCAGACCCGAGGCGCCGATATTTTTCTGTGCGCCGGCGTAGACGCAGCCGAACTTCGATACGTCTATGGCGCGCGACAGGATGTCCGACGACATATCCGCAATCAGCGGCACCTCGCCGACATCGGGAATATTCTGGAACTCGACCCCGTGAATGGTTTCATTCGGAGTGTAATGCACGTAGGCAGCTTGCGGATCGAGCTGCCATTCTGCGCGCGGCGGTATCGCAGTGAACTTGCCCTCGGCGCCAGTGGCGGCGATGCGTATCTGGGCAAGCGATTTGGCCTCCTTCGCCGCCTTCTCGCCCCAGTATCCGGTAACGACGTAATCGGCAGCCTGATCGTGACGCGCGAAATTCATCGGAATCTGGGCGAAGTGCTGGGTCGCACCACCCTGCAAAAACAGTACTTTGTAGCTTTGTGGAATTTGCAGCAAGGTGCGCAGGTCGCGTTCGGATTCCTGCGCCAAGGCGATGAAATCCTTGCCGCGATGGCTGATTTCCATCACCGAGGCACGCGCCCCGCCCCATTCGAGCAGTTCGGTTTGGGCCTTGCGCAAAACGGATTCGGGTAACGCCGCCGGACCGGCGCTGAAATTGTAGGCACGACTCATGGGTGGCTCCGCAATGATCCGCCATTATGCCGCGCCGCAGCAATTAGGGAAACTCCGCTGCAACCGTAGCGAGCGAAGGCCTGATTCCATATGGGATCAGGCCCGAACACGGAGCGCAGAAACCGCAGCATACGTGAATGTATGTGAGGATTTCGAGCACCGGATTCGCGCGAGATGCCGAGCGCAGCAGGTTATTCAGGTTCCCTAGGCAACAGCGCCGGTTTTCGGCCCGCTGCCGCTGACCAACCCGAGATCGAGCAGCTTCTCCAGCGCCTCTTGCTCCAAAGCCGGGGCATACAGGAATCCCTGGCCGGTCGCGCAACCGAGTTCGAGCAGCAATTCGGCTTGTTCAGCGGTTTCCACACCTTCGGCGATCAAACCCAGCCCGAGATCCTCAGCGAATCGCGCAATGGTGCGCACGATTGCGCGATGACGGAAGTTCGATGCCATGTCGCGAACGAAACTGCGATCGATCTTCAACGCATCGAACGGCGATGTGGCGAACGAATCGAGCGACGAATAACCGGTACCGAAATCGTCCACCACCAGCGAGACGCCCAGCGCCTTCAGACCGCTCAGCGTGGCCTCGGCTTCGCCGCGACCGCGGCGAAACACGGTTTCGGTGACTTCAAGCACCAGGGTGGAAGGATCGACGCCGGTGCGCTTGAGCAAGGCGCTCATGGTTTCGATCAAATATGGATCCGCGAACTGACGTTCGTCCATGTTGACGCTGGCGCGCAACTTCGCATGCGCCGGAAAACGCCGCTGCCAGCGCAATAGATTGCGGCAGGTCTGCTCCAGCACCCACCAGTCGAGTGCAACGATCATCCCGGCCTCTTCAGCGACGCCGAGAAAGTCCGCCGGCAGCAGCAAGCCGCGCTCCGGGTGCTGCCAGCGCATCAACGATTCGCAACCTTGCAGCGCGCCGCTGCGCAGATCGACGATGGGCTGATGGAACACGCGAAATTCGCCACGCTCCAGGGCGAAGCGCAAATCCGTCTCGATCTGCAGCCGCGCGCGTGCAGCGGCATGCATGGCGTCGTCGAAAATCACGTAGGCCGATTTGCCGCTGGCCTTGGCGCGATACATCGCCGTATCGGCATCGCGCAGGATCTGGTCTGGAGTCTGGTAATCCGCCCGACCGAGGACCACACCCAGGCTTGCGCCGGAAAAAACACGATGGCCGTTGACCTCGAACGAACCCGCCAGCAAGGCCAGCACGCGTTGCGCCAGTTGTTCGGCGCGGACGCGCGGACACGGACCATGCGGAAGCAAGGTGAACTCGTCACCGCCATAACGCGCGACCAGCGAATGTCCGCCCAGATTCGCGCGCAAACTGTCGGCAATCTGCACCAGCAGAAGATCTCCGCTGGCATGGCCCAGACTGTCGTTGATCAGTTTGAATCCGTCCAGATCCAGAAACAAAACCGCGTAGTCGCTGCGTCCATCCGCATGTGCTGCGGCGATTGCCTGCGCCAATTCCTGCTCGAAGAATAGTCGGTTGGGCAATCCGGTCAGCAAGTCATGGCTGGCGTTGTGTTCGAGCTCGCGCTGTACGCGATACTGTTCGGTGACGTCGCGCACCGTGCCGCAGGTGTATCGACGTCCGCTCATCTCGATATTGCCAGCGCTGACCACGACTTCGATGCGTGCGCCATCCTTGCGTGCCAGGGCAATGCAATAGTCGCCATTGGCCGGCTCGCCGGAACGGCGTTTCTGGTAACGATTTTCCTGATGCTCGCGCGATTCTGCCGGCACCAGCAGACGGAAATCCGCGCCGGTCAGTTCGGCTTCGGTATAGCCGAACATCATCGCGAAAGCGTGGTTGACATAGGTATAGCGGTCTTCCAGCATCATGTACACGCCGACCTGGCTGTGTTCGACCAAGGTGCGATAGCGTGCTTCGGAATGCTGCAATGCGCGCTCGGCGGTGATGCGTGACGTGATGTTCTGGGCCGAGCCTTCGATGTAGATCGGCGTGCCATCGTCGCCGAATACCGTTCGCGCCGACATCTCGACGATGATTTCGCTGCCATCACGATGGCGAGCGGAGAATATGACGTCGTCGACACGCCCATCACGCACCAGTCGCGCAATCATCCTGTCGCGCTCGTCGGCGTGTGCGTAGATATTGCGCATGTGACCAAGGCCGGCCTTGAGCGCGTCCGCGTCGGCGTAACCGATGATCCGCGCCAGCGCGTCGTTGGCCTCGAGCAAACGGCCGTCCGGATGGCTCTGGAACATGCCCATCACCGAATGCTGAAATAACTCGCGGTAGTTGCGTTCGGCATTGCGCAAGGCCAGTTGCTGCGCGTTTTCGTCGGTGACATCACGCGCCGTGCCGGTACTGGCGATATCGCCTTCATAATCGACCGCGCCGGCGATGAGATGCAAGACGCGCCGGGAGCCATCCTTGCGCACCATCAGCACATCGTAGTTCTGCACATTGTACGAGCCGCCCGCGCGCTCGCTGCGCCGTTCCTTTTGCGCCATCAATTCCTCCGGCGCGACCAGACGCATGTAATCCGTGCCGATGAGTTCGTCCGTGCGGTAGCCAAGAATCGCCGCCATCGCCTCGTTGACGAAACCGATCGTGCCATCGCGCTTGATCAGGAACACGCCATCGTGACTGTTGTCGACCAGGGTCCGATACATCGATTCCGACAGGCGCAGTTTTTCCTCGGCCTGGATCTGCCGGGAAATATCGGTGACCGAGCCCTCGTAAAACAGGGTGCGGCCGTCGGCGCCGCACACGCGGCGCGAGTTCTCCACGATCCACGTTAATGAGCCATCACGGCGACGGATCTGTGCGCGCTGGTTCTCGAATTGCCCGTGTTTGTCCAACAGGACATACAAATCGGCGGCCCGCTCCGGGTCGACATACAGCGTGCTGGCTTGGGCGGCGGCAGTTTCGGTGAGCATCTGTGCAGGTGACGCGTAGCCGAAGATCCGCGCCATTGCAGGATTGACATCGATCCAACCACCATCCGGCAAACTCCGGTACAGACCTTCAGCCGCAGCCAGAAACAGGGCGCGATAGCTTCCCGGATCAACGACGGCTTGAAGATCACGCGAGTCGGCGGAACCGACCTGCTGGAATATCGAGAACACGTAGCTTGCGCCATCCTGTTCGAACACTTCGCTGTACAGCAACGCTGCGCGCTCGGCACCATCCCGGGTGTGGAATACAACGCGTTCGCCGCAGACACGCCGTTCGCTGCGCAAGTGCGCCCAGATCGTCGCGCGGGTTTCCGGATTCGGCCACAGTCCGAAATCGACGGTGCGCTTGCCGATCACGTCGGCGCGCGTATAGCCCAGTTCGCGCTCGAATGCCGGATTGACATCCACGACGCGGCCATCGCCGGCATCGAGAATAGCGACAAGGCTGGAAGAAAAGCGGAAAGCGCTGGCGAGATTCATGCCCCCGTACCATCACCCGCTGTAGACTTTCTACAAGCGAGTATAGCTCCGCAAAATGCAATCTGCCTCGATTTGGAAGTTTGTCCGGCGCGCGCCGGTCTGATCGGAAGAATCCGGAGACAACGAATGCGCATTCCGTTCCGCGACAACCTGCCCGCCTCGGCGATCACGCCCGAACCGCTGTATCGTCGCCGGCGCGATGTGCTCAAACTGCTGGGTCTCGGTGCCGTTGCGCTCGGCAGCGGTTGCAGCCCCGAAGCCACGCCGCAAGCTGCCGCGCCGGCAGCACCGGAATCCATCCCGGGAAAATCGCTCACGATCGCACGCAAGCTCGATACCACCATGGGCGAAACCGGAACCCGTTACAAGGACGCAACGCATTACAACAATTTCTACGAATTCGGCACCGGCAAATCCGATCCGGCGGCGAACTCGGGCGGGTTTCATCCGCAACCGTGGAATGTGGAAATCGCCGGCCATGCGGAGGTCACCGGACATTTCACTCTCGAAGACATCCTCAAGCCGCATCCGCTGGAAGAACGCATTTACCGCCTGCGTTGCGTCGAAGCCTGGTCGATGGTAATTCCGTGGGTGGGATTTCCGCTCGGCGATTTACTCAAGCGCTTCAAGCCGACATCGCAGGCGAAATACGTTGCCTTCACGACCGTGCAGCGGCCGGCGGAAATGCCGGGGCTGAATTATCCCGTGCTCAACTGGCCATACCGCGAAGGTCTGCGCATGGATGAGGCAATGCACCCGCTGACCCTGCTCGTCGTCGGCATGTACGGTCATGCCCTGCCCAACCAGAACGGCGCGCCCTTGCGTCTGGTGGTGCCGTGGAAATATGGCTTCAAGGGCATCAAGTCCATCGTGAAAATCGAGTTCACCGAATCGCAACCGACGACGACCTGGAACGAATCCGCGCCCGACGAGTACGGTTTCTTTTCCAACGTCAATCCAGCCGTGGATCACCCGCGCTGGAGCCAGAAAACCGAACGCCGCATCGCCGGCGACGGCTTCAATTTATTCGGCAACCGCATCGCCACCAAGCCGTTCAACGGCTATGCCGATCAAGTCGCCAGCCTGTACGCCGGCATGGATATGCGGAAGAACTTCTGATGGGAATGTTTCGCGACCGCATCGCCGCCATCAAGCCACTGTTCTTTCTGCTTTGCTTGCTGCCCCTGGCGCACTTGGTGTGGGACACCCTGCACGATGCACTCGGCACCGATCCCGTTGCGCAGCTCGAGCATCGCAGTGGCGACTGGGCGCTGCGGCTGTTGCTGGCGACGCTGGCAATCACGCCGCTGCGCCGCGTCACTGGCTGGCACAAGGCGATCCGCTTTCGCCGCATGCTCGGCTTGTTCGCATTCTTCTATGCCACGGTGCACCTGACAATCTATGCTGCGATCGATCTCGGCGGATTCTGGTCGCAATTGCTCGGCGAAATCGCCAAGCGCCCGTACATCACGCTGGGATTCAGCGCCTGGCTGCTGCTGATTCCACTCGCGATCACCTCGACCCAAGGCATGATGCGGCGACTCGGCCGGCGCTGGCAGCGCCTGCATCGGCTGGTATACATTGCCGCACTGCTCGGCGTGCTGCATTTTCTGTGGCTGGTCAAGGCCGATCACCGCGAACCGGTAATCTATCTCGGCGTGCTGCTCGGACTGATGCTCTGGCGTGTGCCGTGGCGCACACTCGGGCGCACGCTGGCATCGGGCAAATCCGGACAATTGCCTGTCAGAACCTGACGAACAGCAACACGGCAATACCCAGCCCGATCAAGGCCGCCGCGCCGATCAGCCACCAGATATCGTTGCGATTGCGCTCGACGGCCGTCGCCACAGGCGATGCTCCGGCCGATTGCGGAATCGCGCGCATGGTCTGGGTGATGTTCGGCGAATCCTGTGCCGCCGCCGCAGCATTATCCGAGCGCGTAGGCAAACTGGGCGCCTCGAGCAGAAACCGGTTGCTGCCGAAGGCGATCTGATCGTCGGGAAACAGCACCGCATCGCGCACCGGCACGCCATTGACGCTGGCGCCGGTCGAAGATCCCAGATCACGCAGATAAATTGCGTCGCCAATGTTTTCTATCGCCGCGTGCCGCGGAGACATCGCGGCATCATCAAGGACCAGATCGCTCTCGCTACCACGCCCGATCACGAGACGACCACGCACCGGCACGATCTTGCCGAAGTAGCTTCCGGATACACCGCGCAACACCAGTTTCGGCGGCGCAATATGGGCGCGCGCATCTCCGGTTTCCGCTGCAGGCGCGGGGCTGACCGGCATCGGTTTCGATGCAGGAATGTCGGTACGGACACTGTCGTCACGGTCGGGCCGGAGCACGAACTGGACCGTATCCAGACTGACCGTATCGCCGAGATGCAAAATTGCTTTCTCGCGCACCGGCCGGGCGTTGACGTGAGTGCTCGCCTGCGCGTCGCGTACGCTGAGCACATAACTGCGCTCGGTCACAGTGAGATTGACGTGATGCGCCGCGACGCCGGGACGGTCGAGCACGATCGTGTTGTCCGCAGCGGCGCCGATGGAAGTCTCGCCGGAGGCGATCAGGACGTCGTCGTTATCTTTGTTCGTGAAACAAAGGCGCATGGGAAATGCCGAACTTCGCGATCACCAGAATGTATCACAGCGACGCCGCGGCGCCGCGCCCGTAGCCGACTTTACCATTGTGCGTACACGTCGAGCAGCACGCGATTCGTGTAACGCGTGGCATCGTCGCGAATTTCGTGAAATTCTGCCAGACGCAGGCTCCAAGTCGCATCGAGTCCATAACCAATCCAGGGCATTACGCCGCGCGCCCAACTGTGAAACCACCAGTCATCGGAATTGAACGCCGCCATTGCTGCATCACGCTGAATGCGCTGATCGGCGATACCGAACTCCCAGCCATGCGGCTGACGGCGATCGCCAAGCACCAGGCTGAAGCGCGCGCCGTCGCGGTCGCTGTCGGCGCCGAGATTGCGCAGCAGATCCAGACGCGCTTCCAGCGGCCAGCCGCCGGGGTGCAGGCGTCCGACGAACTGCAGATCAAGCAGATGGTAATCGCTGGCCAATTGATCGCCGACATGCACATTGGTGCGCGCCAGACCCTGCAAGGTGAGTTGGCGCAGACTGGAAAAATCCAGATACGACAGCAGTACATCGGCACTGGTCGGCTCGCCTTCGTGCCAGCGATAAGCCGCCTGAATCGCACCGATGCGCGAATTGTCGCCATACGGCAGATTGCCGGTGAAATAGCCCGCGACCAGGGCAAGACGATCAAATTGACCGGTTTGTATCGACGCGGTGCTGCTGATGCCGATCGGCCGCAGATCCTGATCCCACAACATCGGCGACAATTCCAGTGGAAATACGGTCTTGCCGGCCAGCAGCGCAGTGTTGTCGTTCGGATGCCAGCGCACGAACAACTGATCCAGCGCGACATCGTTACTGCGCTCGTTGTCGTTGTAGAGGCGGTCGTCACTGTTGGCGCTGCTGGCCGCGGCCAGCTTGAGCGCACCGCCGAATTCCAGGGTCGGGATTGGATCGTAGAGCACGCCGGCACGTACGCGCCCCAGCGTGCGCTGGATGTTGCCGACACTCGGCGGCAAGCCGGTGACGTGGTCTTCGCGCAGCAGCAAATCGCCGAACCACGACCACGGCGACGTCGCAGCTTCATCCACAGGCGCAAGCACCGGGTCGTCAGTGGCCAAGGCAGGAGCAGCCAGCGCCAGCAGCAGCAAGGCAATGAATCCGATCTTCAAGAAGATTCCCCCGGATGCGCGCGGCGCAACCCCGCTAATACGGATCAAGAATGCGCCATAACTCTATGAAAAATCAAGCTCTCAACTGCGCCAATGCCTGTATCAATTCCGCCGCCGACGAAAAACGATCCTGCGGCAGACGCTGCAGGCAACGCAAAATGATGGCCTCCAGGGGCGGCGGGATTTCCGGCCAGTAGTCGGATGGCTTGATCGGCGCCGCCTGCGTCTGGGCGATGTAGATTTCCAGCGTATTGCTGCCACTGAACGGCAATCTGCCACAGAACATTTCGCACATCAGCACGCCGCAGGAATAAATGTCGGCACGCTGATCAAGTTCCTCGCCAGCAAGCTGCTCGGGCGCGGAATAGTTGGGCGTGCCAAGAAACGTGCCTTGCTGGGTGTGACCCGGCGCACTGCGACGAATCGGCCGGGCAATGCCGAAATCCATCAGCTTGGCATTGCCGGTCTGTTCCAGGATCAGGTTTTCCGGTTTGATGTCACGGTGCAGCACGCCGACTTCGTGCGCCGCGCCAAGGCCGGCACACAACTGGCGCGCAATGCGCAAACCGGCGGAATACGGAATCCTCCGGGTTTCCTTGAGCAAATAGCGCAGGGTCAGGCCTCGCACGTATTCCATCGAAATATAGGGATGGCCGTCCACTTCGCCGAAATCAAAAGTGCGCAGTACATTCGGATGCGTGATCTTGCGTGCCAGCTTGATTTCGCTCTTGAGGCGATCGAGTTGTTCCGCATCGATCAGCGCACTCGGCTTGAGCATTTTCAGCGCGACGACATCGTCCAGATCCAGATCATGGGCCTTGTAGACCACGCCCATGCCACCGGATCCGAGCAGGGACAGGATGCGATAACGCCCGCCGAAGACCGTGCCGGTTTCAAACGTGACCGCACGCGGAGTCAGGCTGCGCACCGCCGCGGTGGCAGCAGGCACGATCGTGGCCGCCTCGGCCGATGCCGCGACCGGCGCTGGTGTAGGCAATTCATGCAAAGCCGCTTCGGACAGTGCGTAAAAACGCTTGCCGCTGACTGCTCCGGTAACGACTACCAGACGTGATTCACCGAGCGTCGCCTTGATTTCGTCGCCGCTTTGCCGAGTCAGCAAGGTCTGGCCGCCGGCCGCTTCCGGCAACAATCGGTCCAGATGCAGAATCGCCGTGCCGAACAGCACATCATCCGCATACACAACTGCCCCGGACACCAACGCCGCCGCCGGCGCCGCGAATCCTTCGGCTTGCGCACGCGTGCGAATCTGCGCCAGCGCACGCAAGGCTTCGACCCCGCGCTGTTCGCCACCGAAACCCAATATGAAGCGCGCACCGCTCGACTGATGCACCGCAGCCCGCATCGCGCTGATGACACCGGCCGCACGATCAAATCGCGCGAGTACTTGTGCAGGAACAGTGTCGGCGCCCACGGCCGCGAGATCGCGAAACTCGATGCCAAGCACGCTCAGGCTTTCATTTCGTGCAGGCTTCGAAGCGGCGGCACCCGATGGTTTCGGTGTCGGCGTGAACGCCTGTTCGCGCGCCGGGTCCGGCAAAAAGCGTGAAAGGTTGCCGACGTAACCTTCGATATCACTTTTCTCGCGCAAATCCGACAATAGCGAATCGAACGCTCGCGACAGTCGCGCCAATTCGTCGCTGCCCTGCAAGCCGATTCGCGTCTGGTAATTGCCGGCGGCGGCCTGTTCTGCGCCCTGCGCCATCGCACGCACCGGCCGCAAAATCCCCTTAGCCAACAAATACGACAGCAGCAGCGCAAACAGCATCGAACTCAAGCCGCCGATCGCCACCCAGTTCAGGATATCGCGATAACTGGCGACGATCTTGTCGCTTGAAGTCAGCGCGAGCACCGCGCCGAGACTGCCGACGCCTTCGCTCGCCGTCGGCGTCAACTGCGCACCCCATTCCTGCCCGCTGAAGCGCAACGGCACCCGCGAGACCGAATGCCCGGCGGCGACGGCAGCGGCGACATCCGCCGGTTGCGCTGCCATCGCGTCACGCAGCGCCTTGCTGCCGACATCATCGAACGAACTGGCGACCAGTTGCAGGTGGTTGTCTACCGGCAACCAGAACGCGATTTGGGCACCGCTGACCTTCGCCACCTGGCGACACAATTCATCGTTGACGCTTTGCGCAAGCAGCAGGAACCCCACCAGGTCCTGATCCTGCGCCAAGGGCATGATCGCAGCCTGATAGAGCTTGTCGCCTTGCCGCCAATAGCCACCGTAGGGCGCTGCATTCGCGATCGCCGGACGCACCAGCGGATCGTCGGCCAGCGAGTCCTGAAATGCATCGGTCTGATCGCTGCGGCCAAGCACACTGCCCTTGGCGTCGAGCACGATGCCGAGATCGAAGCCGTACTGGCCCTGACGTTCCTTGAGCAGATCGGGGATGGATTTCGTGTCCGCATCGCCGCTGTCGTTCAAGCCCGGCAAATTGCTGGAGGTTCCGCCGGCTTGCGCAACGTAGCGGGCCGTGCCGGGATCGGCCGCGATCAGTTGCACCTTGAGCTGCAACTCCTGCAAACGACTTTGCTCGAATTCCTTTTGCACCGCGCTGCTGGTCGACAAGGCGTCGTGCACGGCGCCCTGCGCGATGCGGTCGCCTTCGATGTAGGTGACCACGACGGCGGCGCCGACGGCCAGCGCAATCAGGAACGCCGAGCCGAGAAAAAACTTGATTGCCAGCGGCACGCCGAAACGGGCGCGCGGCACGGCCTCAATAGCCGCCATCGGAACCTCGATCATACGGCTTGCCGAACTTGTTCATGTGCGGCGGAATGCGACGCTGACTCAAGTCCAAAAGCACCATGACGGGTTTGTCGCCGGCTTTGGGGGTGGTCACGACATGCCACGGCGTCGCGCGCTCGTGCCAGACGACCAAGTCGCCCGCGACAGCGGGCAAACCGGTCAGGTGAAAATTGCCATCGCCATCCGGATGGGTGAAGTACGGCGTGTCGAGCACCAAAATGTGCCCGGTCATGGAATGGTGGACATTGCAGTAAACGCGCACATAGCCGGCATGCAAAAAAGTGACCGTCTGGCCTTCGCCCTCGCCATACAGACCGACATCGAAGGCATTATCCTTCGAGGTGGAAAATGCGTTGTGCAGAATCGGATCCGAATTCGGAAAACGTACCTTGCTGCCCACCGTGATTGCCAACACGCGCGGGACGAATTGCTTGCGCAGCGTGCTCATCACGAAAGGTTCGTGCGGCGGCGACACGGCCAGCGGAGTTTTTGGCCGGAAATAGATGATCGCTTCCTGTGCCTGATCGGCGCGCAGCGGCTTGCCTTCGGCGCTCAGGGCCACGTGACCGTCGATGCTTGCGGCAAATCCATAAACCGGCGCCAGAATCAATACCGCGATCGACAACAACGCACGCACTGGATTCTCCCCCGTCTCGGCCATTGCCTGCCTGTTTTCGCCTGCCGGAATTGCCGCCGACGTGCATGACATCAGGTATTTGCGGCATCATAGCAAGCCCGGGCGACTCCCGCTCAACGCCGAAATTGCACTCCCGGCCATACAGGAATCCACATGTCCAGAATCGACATCCGCCGCAAACACGGACGTTCGCTGAAAGCGGCGAAAACCGCCGTCGACAAGACCGCCGCCGTGATCGCCAAGAAGTTTGCGCTGAGCAGCGCATGGGATGGCGACACCCTGAATTTCAGCCGCATGGGCGTGAACGGGCAGATTCACGTAAGCAAGACCGAAGTGCACGTCCAGGCCGAACTGGGATTCCTGTTCAGCGCGCTCAAACCGATGATCGAAACCGAGGTCGAAAACCAGCTCGACAAGAATTTCGGCTGACAACCGCAAAAACCGAATGCAGCAGATTCCACATTGCGACTTTTTCTAGTGTGTATATTCTAGCCAGCGCGCCTAGATTGCGCGCATTCTGCGCCGGCTGCGGATTTTGCGTCCAGCGCTCCACATCTCTCCGGGAGGCAACAGCATGAGCAAGCCGAAACTGAAATCCAAAACCGCACCGTCCAAACCGGCAAAGAAGCCTGCGGCGGCGGCAAAGCCGGCGAAACTCGCCAAATCGGCCAAGCCGGCCAAATTGGCAAAGCCGGCAAGCCCTGCGAAACCGGCAAAACTGGCCAAGTCGTCAAAGCCGGCAGCCTCTTCCAAACCGGCCACCAACAAGACCATCATGGAATCGGCCCAGCACATCTGGCTGGCCGGTCTCGGCGCCTTCGCCAAGGCCCAAGAAGAAGGCGGCAAGCTGTTCGAGAACCTGATCAAGGAAGGTTCCAGTCTGGAACAAAAAACCCGCCATCTCGCCAGCGGCAAGGTCGGCGATGTGCGTGGCGCAGTCGAGAACAGCGTGAGCCAGGTGCGCGAACGCACTCAGGAAACCTGGGATCGGCTCGAACAGGTTTTTGAAAACCGCGTATCGCGCGCGCTGACCAAGCTCGGCATTCCCGGACGCAAGGAACTCGACGAACTGCTCGCGCGGGTCGATGAACTCAATCGCGACGTGCACAAACTCACCGGCAATACGCCCAAGAGCACCCTCAGCCGGGTGATGGGCAATACCGTGCGCCGCGCCCGCGACGACCTGAGCGATCTGGCTCGCGAACTCGAAGAAGCCCAATTGGCGGCGAAGAAATCGGTGACGCGCACGGTTGCCAAGGTCAAGAAGACAATCAAGTCCGCCGCGCGCTGAGCGGACTGCGCTTAACGCCCGCCAGCCGCCAACGAACGCCGAAGGATCCCTCCCCCCAAGGCTTCGGCTGGCGGGCTTTTCGTTTGACTATCCGCTTCAATTACGCGTTAGGCTCTATGGCTAGGTTGTTTCTTTATCTACTTGTCTTTGGGCTATTAGCCGTCAACAGCAATGCTGCCGACGAAGCAACCAACTCTGAAGACGCCGCTGTCCTTTCAGTCATAGCTCAGTCCATGTGTGCGAGCCTTGCTTCGCGCGGGGAAACGCGATACTTGGTCCTTTCGGATGAATCGGAACAAATCAAAAGCGACGGGGGTAAGAAAAGCTTGGGGCGAGACGCCGTAGCGTCGCTTGTCAGCCGCAATTCTGCTCACTATCCGCTACCAAAAATTACCCTCTGTCCGGGTATTAGGCTTTTCAAAGCCGAAGTTATCCGGTCGGCAGAGCAGAAATTTATAGAGAACGACGACTATATTTCTGGCTTTCGGCAGGCATTCCCGGGGGCCTTTGGACCGACAGATATGAGCCTTCCTGGCTATACGGAGAATGCCACAAGAGCTTTGGTGGTTGTGTCGAACGCTGGCGGCAGCTTCTACTATGTGCTTTTCAAAAAGAATGGAAAGTGGCACATCGAGAAGACAGTTTTCCGGTCTATAGCCTAACTACTCGCTCAAGCGCCACAACACGCAAGCGCATGCTGCGCTACCAGTGAATCCCGCGCATGACTGAAGCGAACGCCACCTGTTCGCTGGTCGGTTCCTTCTGGATTTCGCCCCTGCCCTTCATGCCTTTTGCTGCGGTGGAATCCGGGAACAGGCGGAACGCGGTGTTCATCAGGATTTCGTAGGCGCGCGGCGCGAGCGCATAAAAAATCTGCGCGAACGTGCCCATGCGCGTGGCCAGACGAACCGGGCGTTCGACGATGGCCTCGACGACAAAATCTGCCGCTTCTTCCGGTGTCCAGGTCGGCACCGAATCGTACATCTTGGTCGGCGCGATCATCGGCGTTTTCACGAGCGGCATGTTGACCGTGGTGAAGTTGATGCCGTTGTCGGAAAACTCGGCTTGCGCGCAACGCGAGAACGCATCCAGCGCCGCTTTCGATGCGACGTAGGCGGAAAACCGCGGCGCATTGGTCAACACGCCGATCGACGAGATATTGATGATGTGACCGCGATGGCGCTGCGCCATGCCCGGCAACAGGCCCATGATCAGGCGCAGCGAACCGAAATAGTTGAGCTGCATGGTGCGCTCGAAATCGTGGAAACGATCGTAGCTGGCCGCGATCGCGCGCCGGATCGAGCGCCCAGCATTGTTGATCAGGATATCAACGCCACCATGCTCGGCCAGCACTTTCTTGACCAGATCGTCGCACACCTTCAGGTCGGCCAGATCGGCGACGTAGGTGTGGCAAGTACCACCGGCATCGACAATCTGCTTGCGCGTCGCCGCCAGTTCGTCCTCGCCGCGTGCGCAGATCAGCACCTTGGCGCCGGCTGCAGCAACCTTTTCCGCCACCGCCTTGCCGATACCCGACGAACCGCCCGTAATCAGCACGGTGCGACCGCGCACCTTTCCTGCCAGCGAATGATCGACAAACAAATCCGGGTCAAGATGACGTTCCCAGTAATCCCACAATCGCCAGGCGTATTCAGGCAGATCCGGCACACGGATTTTCGTGCCCTTGAGCGCGCGCTCGGTTTCGCGGCAATCGAAACGGGTCGGATAATTGATCAGCTTGATCGCTTCAGCCGGAATGCCCAAATCGCGCAAAAGTACATTGGTAAACCTTTTCACCGGCGGCAATCCGGCCAGCGCCTGCTTGATCGCTGCCGGCACGAACCCGAACATGCGCGCATCCAGGCGCATGGTCATTTCCGGCGCGTGACCGGCACGGGCGAAAAGGTTCAGCACCTCGCCGATGCGGCGCGGCGCGGGATCGGTGAGATGGAAGCAGCCGCCGTCGAGACCAGGTTTGTGCGCAATGTGATCCATCGCCGCGACGACGAAATCCACCGGCACCATATTCACCCGGCCGCCTTCCAGGCCGATGACCGGCATCCACGGCGGCAAGCTCTGGCGCAGTTTTTTCAGGGTGCGGAAAAAGTAATACGGCCCGTCGATCTTGTCGATTTCACCCGTGCGCGAATGCCCGATCACCACCGCCGGGCGATAGATGCGATACGGCCGCGCGTAGTCCTTGCGCACCAGCGCTTCGGCTTCGTGCTTGGTCTTGAAATAGGGGTGATCGAGATCTTCGGCTTCACCGAACATGTCCTCGCGAAACACGCCCGGATACAAACCGGCAACCGCAATCGAACTGGTGTGATGAAAACATCCTGCCTTGATCGCATCGGCCAGTTGCAAGGCATGTCGGGTGCCATCGACGTTCGCCGTTGCCTGACTCGTGGCGTCAGCCGCCAGGTTGTAGATCGCAGCCAGATGGAAAAAATGTTTGACCTTGCCGGCAAGCGCTTTGCGCTGCGCTGGGGTCAACCCGAGTTGCGGTTTCGCCAGATCGCCGGTTACCGCGATCAGACGCTTGCCGTCGGCACCAAAGTTGTCGCGCAGTTCGTCGAACTTTTTCTGCGAACCCTTGCGTACCAGACAGTACACGTCGCCCTTGCGCGCGAGCAAATGCGCCAGCAGGTGCCGGCCGATGAAGCCGGTCGCCCCGGTCACGAAGTACGTCATGTCGTTTTCCTTGGTTCGTTGCGCAGCCGTGCTGCCTAAGATAGCGTGCGATCGTCGCCAAACAAAGCACCCTCGCGTTGACAGGTAGTTTTGCCATCATCCATGATGGATGTATTGCCGCCATCGCTCTCGATGGCGAGAATCAAAAAGCGGCCATCCTTGGCCGCGCATTTCAAAATTGAGCCCATCCGGGGAACGCAATGGCCGACCTGAAAGCGAAATTCGAACAAGCCTCCGACGACGTCAAGAAACTCAGCGATCGTCCTGACAACGACACCCTGCTGAAGCTCTACGCCCTGTACAAACAGGGCTCGGATGGCGACGTTGCCGGCCCCAAGCCCGGCTTCTTCGACTTCGTCGGCACTGCAAAATACGAAGCCTGGACCAAGCTCAAAGGCATGAAAAGCGACGACGCCATGCAGAAATACATCGATCTGGTGAAGAAGCTGCGCGGCTGATCGCGCCCGGCTGCGCGCCTCCGGCATGAGCAAGCAAACGCGAGAAAGGATTCTGGAAACCAGCCTGGCGATGTTCAATGCGCAGGGCGAACCCAACGTCACCACCAACCACATCGCTGACGAACTCGGCATCAGTCCGGGAAATCTCTACTACCACTATCGCAACAAGGACGACATCGTCGAGCAGTTGTTTGCGCGCTACGAAGCGCAGATCGATCAGGCTCTGCTCGTACCCGACGACCGCCTGCCGAATCTCGAAGATGTCTGGATGCAGCTGCATCTGGTGTTCGAATGCATGTGGACGTTCCGGTTTCTGTATCGCGATCTGGTCGATATCGTCTCGCGCAATCGCAAGCTCAAGCAACGCTTCGCGCGCATCCTCACCCGCGCAGCCACCAGCGCGGCCGACGTGCTCAAAGGCCTAGCGCATGCGGAAATCCTGCGCGCCACACCGGACGAAATCCACGCCACATCCGAGAACGTACTGCTGGTCACCACGTTCTGGTTGAACTACAACGCCGTCCGCGGCGCTCGCCCCGACCCGAGCCAGGAAGACCTGACCCACGGCATCTACCAGGTGATGTTGCTGATCGCGCCCTTCCTGCGCGATGCAGAGCGGGTGCATTTGAATACCTTGGCGCAAGCGTATCGGCGCTGAGGGCAAAAAAACGGCCGCACAAGGCGGCCGCAAGTTCGACGTTGAAGCGGGTAAGATTTATTTCACGGTCTTGAGCTGACGGCTGAGCGCGGTCATGCGCTGAGTCAGTTCTTCGATGTCGGCCTTGGACGGAATACCCAGATGCGCGAGTACCGCGGCGACGGCGCCTTCGATTACCACGCCGAACTTCTTCGCATTATCCTTCGCCTGCATGCGCAGCGGTGCGAAAGCGCCCTTGATCTGCGCTTGGGCGTCGGTACCGACTTCCTGCACGAGCTGCTGCGCGCGCGCCTGGAAATCCTTGCCTTCGGCAATCAGGTTGGCGCCAAGTTCACCACCGCGCTTTTGCGCGATCGACACCGCGCCCAGACCCGCCAGCCACAACGCACGCGCCTTGTCGGCGGGAGTCTCGACTGCGGTCATCTTTTGCTTGATTCGTTTGCTTGCCATTGCTTTGCCTCTTGTGTCGGAGTTCTCGCCGCAGATGTGCAGCGTCGAGGCAAAGATAGTCGGCTGCGCTAGAACATTCACACTAGACGCGCGGCTCAGCGCAAGCGAATCTGGCTGCGTTCCTGCTTGCGATCCCACGCACGCAATTCGTCGCGGATATGCGCCACGCGCTGGCGGCCGAGCGCGTTGCGCTCTTCGTCGAGCACGTTCGCATCGAGCAGTTCGGCCAGACGCTGCGCGGTCGGCAGCATCGCATCCCAGGCATCGAGTGCGGACAACGGCCCGGGCAGCGCCATGAAGAAACTCACGCCCGGCGTTTGCAGATCGTCGATCCCGCGCATATCGAAACTGCCGGGCTTGACCATGTTGGCCATGCTGAAAATCGGTCCGGCTTCGGCTTTGCCGGAAACCAGGCGGTGGAAAATGCCCATGTCGCCGAAAGCCAGACCGGCTTTCTCGGCGGCGACGACCAGATCGGTGCCGTGGATCAAATCGCCCGAGCGCGCGGCAACGAACAGGGTGACGATGCGTTCGATTGGCTGCGGCGGACGCGCTCCGGGCGCCGGGCCTTTCGCTGCCGCAGCGGCATTCGCGGCGTCGCCGCGTTTGGCGACGATGGCCGAACCCAGGCGTTCGAGTTCCTCGTGCAGACCGACATCGAGATCGCCCTGCGCGGATTCGCCTGATGCGCCGATAGCAGGTTCACCGAACGTCGGCTCGATGCGCTCGCCGCCGCCTTCGCGCAGGATCGGCATGCGCCGGCCCTGACCCGGCTTTTTCGGCCGGCCGAGAAAATAAATCAGCGCCAGTGCGATCGCACCGAAAATCGCGAGTGGAATGCCGATGGACGGGTTCCAATCCATGTTGGGTACCTCGACGGTTATGCCGCTCCGGCCAGTTTAGCTGCTTCCGCCAAGTCTACTTGCACCAGCCGAGACACGCCCGGTTCGCGCATAGTCACGCCGCAAAGCTGGCGCGCGGCTTCCATCGTCGCCTTGTTGTGGGTGACGAACAGAAACTGGACGCGCTCGCTCATCTCGGTGACGAGTTGCGAAAAGCGACCAACGTTGGCTTCGTCGAGCGGCGCATCGACTTCGTCGAGCAGACAGAACGGAGCCGGATTCAGGCGGAAGATCGAGAACACCAGGGCGACCGCACTGAGCGCTTTCTCGCCGCCGGAAAGCAGCGAGATATTCGAGACGCGCTTGCCCGGCGGGCGCGCCATGATGGATACGCCGGAATCGAGCAGATCTTCGCCGGTCAATTCCAGATAGGCGTGACCGCCGCCGAACAGGCGCGGAAACAATTCCTGCAAACCGGTGTTGACGCGGTCGAAGGTTTCCTTGAAACGCTGGCGGGTTTCGCGATCGATTTTCTTGATCGCGCCTTCCAGCGTTTCCAGCGCGGTGTTCAAATCCGCGAGTTGCGCGTCGAGATAGGTCTTGCGTTGCGATTGCTCGTCGTACTCGGAAATCGCGGCAAGATTCACCGGCTCCAGACGCTTGATCTTGGCGTCAAGCGTCTCGAGCTGCTGTTGCCATTCCGTCGGATCGGCACCGGCGGGCAGCGCTTCCAGCACCGAGGCCAGCTCGTGGCCGGCGGCGGTGATCGATTCATGCAACTGTTGCGCACGCATCTGCAACCCCTGATGCGCGAGACGGCGTTCGGCATGTGCCTGACGCTGTTCGCCAAGCAGATGCTCGACGCGATGGCGCTCTGTTTCGTAGCCGCGGAATTCGTTGTCACGTTCTTCCACCGACTTGCGCGCCTCGACCAGTTGCTTGTCCACCAGCAAACGCTGATTGAGGTAAGTCTGACGCTCGGCTTCCAGATCGACCTGCGGGTTGTGGCCGGATTCCAGTTGCTGCGCGATCTCGGCCTTGCGCGATTCCAGTTGCGCAAGCTGACTGTGCATGCGCAACAGCGCCTGTTCGAGCGAGGCAACAGCCGAGCGTTTGGATTCGAGTCCGAGCGCAAGCTGATGCGCTTGTTCGCCGGCTTCGCGCGCGTTCATGCGCGCTTCCTCACGAGCTTCGAGCAGGCGCCGGCGTTCGCCGTCCAGGTGCTGACGCTGTTGTTCCAGATCGCCCATGCGGGTCACGGATTGTCCTAGGCGCGCGCGCGCCTCGCGCGTCTGGGTTTGATCGGTGGTCAGCCGTGTTTCGATCTCGGCGATTTCCTGATCGACCTTGACCAGACGCGCCTGCGCCGTTTCCATCCGGCCGCGATGACTTTGCAGTTGTCCGGCAAGCTCGGCGACACGACGGTGCGTGGTATAGAGTTCGCGTTGCGCATCGTCGCGCGCACGTTCGGCCTCGGTCTTCTGGGTTTTGTATTCGTCGAGCTTCGTGCACAGATCCGCGCTGCGATCTTGCAGCGTTGCGATCTGCGCCTTGAGCGTCTGGATTTCGCGTTCGCGCGCAAGCGATCCGGCCTGCGCCGCGCGCCGCAGCACGCGCGCATACCCGGCGCCGAACCATTCGCCATTCGACGTGATCACGGATTCGTGCGCGGCCAGCGTCGCTGCCAGACTTTGCGCCTGCACGATCGAATCGGCAACGCGCACTTGCGCAAGCAAGGCCAGCGCCGCGGCCGGACCACGCGCGTGCGCAGCCAGCGTACCAGCGCGTCCGCTTGCGCCGACATCTGCCGCAATCAGCGCCAGATCGGCTTCGCGCAAGCTGGCCAGTTCGGCTGCATGCGCGTGCGGCGACTCGACCAGCACGCCTTCGAGCAAACCGGCGAGCACGGTTTCGACCGCGGTTTCCCAGCCGGCATCGACATCGAGCATTTCGCCAAGACGCCGCGATTTGTCCAGCCCCAGGCGCGCAAGCCAATCGCCGGCCGCGGATTTTTCCTGACCCAGTGCGGCGTGCTGCAAGGCTTCGAGCGAAGCCAGACGTCCGCGCAATCCTTGCAATTCGGTGCGCGCCTCGTTAAGCCATGCAGCGCCCTGACGCTCGGATTCGAGCACCTGCTCGTGCGCCTGTTTGCGCTGATCGAGCAAGCTTGTATACGTTTCCACTTTTTCGCGATGCGCATCGTGTTCGGCACTCAGGCGCGACGCGGCTTCATCCAGCGCGTTGAAATCGGCCGCGCGTTTTTCCTCGCGCAGCGCTTCCAGTCGGCGCCCGCTTTCCAGCGTTTGCTTGTCCAGGTAATCCAGACGCGTGCGCTCGACTTCCGCGGCCTGCGCCGCCTCAGCGCCGGCTTTCGCGTAGGCATCCCACTGATTCTGCCATTCGGCCAGTTTCGCTTCGGCATCGCGCAGGACTTCCGCCGTGTGCACGCCGGCGGCGTTCAAACTTGCCAGTTTTGGCTCGCCATCGGCGAGCGCTGTGTGCAGGGTTTGGATTTGTTCGCGATCGGCGCCGATGTGTTCGCCGAGTTCCGCGAACGCACGCTCGGTTTCGGCACGCGCGCGTTCCAGACGTTCGCCGAGTTCGCGGTTATGCTGAATTTGCTGTTCGACGCGCGCGATCTCGCCACCGACGCGATAGACCTCGGCTTGCACGCGATTGAGATGTTCGCCCGCGCTCTGGTGCTGTTCGCGATGCGTTTCAATCTGGGTCTCGACCTGGCGCTGATCGGCGACCAGGGCTTCGATGCCGATTTCGGCCTGACGGATTTCCGCGTCGTGGCCGTCGATCTCGGTCGCCAGCGCACGATAATGCAGGCCGCGCATTTCCGCCTCGCGCCGGGTCTGTTCGTCCTTGAGTTCCTGCCAGCGTTTGGCCGCCTTGGCCTGACGATTCAAGTGTTCGAGCTGCTTGTCGACTTCCTCGCGCACATCGTTCAGGCGTTCGAGATTCTCGCGCGTGGCCTTGATCCGGCTCTCGGTTTCCTTGCGGCGTTCCTTGTATTTGGAAATTCCCGCGGCTTCTTCCAGATGGCCACGCAATTCGTCCGGATGCGCCGAGATGATCTCGGAGATCATGCCTTGTTCGATGATCGAATAACTGCGCGCGCCCAGACCGGTGCCGAGGAACAGATCGGTAATGTCGCGGCGACGGCAGCGTCCACCGTTGAGGAAATATTGCGACTGACCATCGCGGCTGGCGGTACGTTTGACCGAAATTTCGTTGTACTTGGCATACTCGCCGACAACGAGGCCATCGGAATTGTCGAAGATCAGCTCGACGACGGCGCTGCCGACCGGCTTGCGTCCGGTCGAACCGGAGAAGATGACGTCGGTGAGCGCGTCGCCGCGCAGGCGGCTGGCGGCGCTTTCGCCCATCACCCAGCGAATCGCGTCGATGATATTGGATTTGCCGCAACCGTTCGGGCCGACCACGCCGGTCATATTGGTCGGCAAATGCAGCACGGTCGGATCGACGAAGGATTTGAATCCGGACAGCTTTATCGTGGTCAGGCGCATTAGTGACGTATCTCGGGCAGTCCGTGTGGACCGCGTGGGAAAATCAAGGGAGTTGTCGACAGCGAAGGCTTTAAGCTACCGTGGCGCCCCGCCATCGCGGGTCAGCAACTTCGCAGGAGCCCTTCGGCCATGTCTACCGCGTCAAGCCAAACAGTTCCCGCCAAAAACCTGGAGACGTTTCCGAATCCGCAGCCGGAGCGGCAGTATACCATCCGCATGCGCATTCCCGAATTCACTTGCCTGTGTCCGAAAACGGGGCAGCCGGACTTCGCCGTGCTGCATCTGGACTACGTACCGGATAAAACCTGCGTCGAGCTGAAATCGCTCAAGCTCTACATCTGGAGTTTCCGCAACGAAGGCGCGTTTCACGAAGCGGTAACCAATCGCATCCTCGACGATCTCGTCAGTGCCACCGCACCGCGCTTTATGCGCCTGACCGCCGAATTCGGCGTGCGCGGCGGCATCTACACCACGGTGATTGCCGAACATCGCGCGCCGGGATGGGTTGCGCCGGCTCGGGTGGAACTGCCCTAGCCTTTCTTCGGCGCAGGGACTTGCGTTGCCGCCGCCTTGGCCGCGGCGGGTTCCGCTCCCGGCGGATATTCAATCTTGGCTTGCTCGCGTAGCTTGTCCAGCTGCTGCTGGCCGATCTTCACCTGCATGCTGCGACGAATACCTTCCTTGATGCGGTCGAACGGCGGCGGTGTGAACGGATTGGCAATATCCAGATGCACCACGTGCCAGCCGAATTCGGTCTTGACCGGCGTTTTCGTGGTTTCGCCGGTTTTCATGCCGGCGAGCACCTTGCCCAGCGCTCCGGGCACCTGATCCAGACGCACGCGGCTGAATGCCTTGGCCTGTTTGGCCTTGCCGCGCCAGGCATCGAATACCGCCTGGAAAGGTTTTCCGGACAAAATTTCGCCTTCCGCCTGGATTGCGTCGTCCTGGTTGGCAAACAGCAACTGGCTGAAGTCGTATTCAAACTTGCCCGAGCGCGCGATTTCAGCATCATATTCCGCCTTGAGTACGCTATCGTCGATCGGGGTCTGCTTCTGCAGTTGGCCAATCGTCGCCGCAGCCACGCCATTCAACCGCGCAATTTCGACCTGCGCCCGGAATTGCGCTTGGGCGGCAAAATTCTCGCGTTGAGCAGCCTGCGCCAGCAACACGAAATCCGTCACCAGCTTGAGTACTTGATCGCGCTGCTCGGGCTTGTCCAGACTCAGGTTGCGCTCGTACGCCACGGCGTCGAGCAAATCCTGCGGCACCGGCGTGCCATTGACGGTTTCGGCAATCTGGGCGCCCGCCGGTATCTGGATGATACGCGTGTCCGGCGTATTGCCGGCCTGCGAACAACCGGCGAGCACGACGACACAAACTGGAAAAATATACTTGTACATGACAATCCTCGTGGAATAGTGCCGGCTGAAATTATGCCGAATGAAATTCTTCCGGAGCGCGCGCATCCAGCGCCAGCGCATGAATATCGGTTTGCATCAGCTCACCCAGCGCCGCATAAATACGCCGATGCCGCGCGACCAGCGGCACCCCGGAGAATGCGGTCGCGACGATGCGTACACGAAAATGTCCGCGCCCGTCGCGCGCACCGGCGTGGCCGATATGCAAATGACCTTCGTCCTCGATCGCCAGCTCGCTCGGCGCAAACGCAGCGGCCAGGCAAGCACGGATGCGTTCGCTGCGTGTGCCCACGACCGCTGCGCTCATGGCAACACCTTGCGGAATGGTCGCACGCTGACTTCGCGGTACACATTTGCGGCGCGATAAGGATCCGCTTCCGCCCAGGCCTGCGCTGCGGCCAGATCGGGAAACTCGGCAACAATCAGACTGCCGCTGAATCCGGCCGGCCCAGGGTCATCCGCGTCGATCGCCGGAAACGGCCCCGCCAGCAACAAGCGACCGGCATCGCGTAACTGATTCAGGCGTGCCAAATGCGCCGGTCGCGCCGTCGTGCGCGCGGCCAGACTGCCGGCGTTATCGAGTGCATAAATCGCGTACCACACGGCAGCCTCGGACGTGAGATCGGAATTGGCAATGATAAACGATGCCTGTGCCCGTTGCCGCGTCTTGGCACTGCATGCTAGCTTGCGCACGCACTTATCATTGCGTGTCGCACATGCTGGAAACCCTTTTCGTCAAGGATTTTGCGATCGTCGGCGCCGCCGAAATCAGCTTCGGTACGGGGCTGACCGTCGTCACCGGAGCAACCGGCGCCGGTAAGTCATTGCTGGTCGACGCACTATTACTGCTCGCGGGCAATCGTGCCGATGCCGGCGTGGTACGGCATGGCTGCGAGCGTGCGGAACTGATCGCCGGCTTCCGCCTTGCCGATGCCTCCGCCGCGCGCGACTGGCTCGTCGCGGAGGAGTTCGACGATGGCGACGCCTGCCAATTACGCCGCGTGATTCGCAGTGAAGGCACATCGCGTGCCTGGATCAATGGACGCCCAGCGACCTTGACCCAACTCAAGTCACTGGCCGAGCGGTTGCTCGAAATCCACGGCCAGCACGAGCATCAGGCGCTGCTCGACAAGACGAGTCAACTCGCTTTACTCGATGCCTACGGCAATCACGGCGAACTGCTTGACCAGGTTGCCGAACTGGCGCAACGCTGGCGCGAGCTCGATGCGCAACTGCACGCACTCGGCGGCGAACACGATCACGCCGAACGTATCGCCTTGCTCGAGCATCAGGTCGGCGAACTCGATCGTCACGCGCTGACGCCGCAGGAACTCAACGCGCTGGATGAAACCCACAAGCGTCTCGCCAACGCCGGGCAACTGCTGCAAGGCAGCGGCGGCGTTGCCGAGTTGCTTGATGGCGACAGCGAATTCGCAGCGCTGCGCAGCATCGGCCGCGCGCAAACCGAGCTGGTGCGACTGGCCGAACTCGATCCACGGTTGAGCTCGGCGCGCGAACTGCTCGATGCCGCCAGGATCACCCTGGGCGAAGCCAACGATCTGATCGCACGTTATCGCGACACACTCGATCTGGACCCCGAACGTCTGGCCGAAACCGAGGCGCAGATTGCGCGTCTGCACGAACTCGGGCGCAAGCATCGTCTGCCGGTAGCGGAACTGAAAACCCGTGCGGAATCGCAGCGCGCTGAGCTCGAATCGCTTCGTGGCGCGGGCGCGCGCTTGATCGAACTCGACCGCAAACGCAAGCGGATCGAGCGCGATTACGCCGTGGCCGCCACGGCCTTGAGCGCAGCGCGCAGCGCCACGGCACGGCGCATGAACGCGGATGTCAGCGCACTGATGGGCGAACTCGGCATGTCTGGCGGCCGCTTCGAGGCGCAAATCGAAAAAATGGAGAAATCCACTCCGGACGCGCAAGGCCTGGAACGCGTCGAATTCATGGTTTCCGCCAATCCCGGCCAGCCGCTGCGCGCGCTGCGCAAGGTCGCTTCCGGCGGCGAGCTGTCGCGCATCAGCCTGGCCATCGAAGTCGCGGCGCTGGGTCTCGACGAAATCGGCACAATGGTATTCGACGAAGTCGATTCCGGCATTGGCGGCGCGGTGGCCGAAGTCGTCGGCCAGAAACTGCGCCGGCTCGGCGACCGGCGTCAGGTATTGTGCGTGACTCATCTTGCGCAAGTTGCCGCACAGGGGCATGCGCACCTGCGCGTGGCGAAATCCAGCGATGGCGCAAGTACCGAGGTGGGCATTGCATCACTCGGCGGAACATCACGCCGCGACGAAATCGCGCGCATGCTCGGCGGCCTGGAAATCACGCGCGAAACGCTGGCGCACGCCAAACAAATGCTTGAGCGTGCGCAGCCGGACTGAGCGGCCGCCTATTTTTTCTTCTTCGCACGCACGTACAGCACCAGGCTGTGATCGGCGATCTGAAAACCGTGGCGCTCGGCGATCTCGTGTTGCAGACGTTCGATTTCTTCGCTGGTGAATTCGACGACACGGCCGGTATCGATATCGACCATGTGATCGTGATGCTTACCGCGGTCGATTTCGTAGACTGCCTGACCACCCTCGAAATTGTGCTTGAGCACCAGCCCCGCGGCTTCGAACTGGGTCAGTACGCGGTAGACGGTGGCCAGGCCGATATCGTCGTGATGCTCCAACAGACGCCGATAAATATCTTCGGCGGTCATATGCTTGCCGTCTGAAGCTGCAAGGATTTCGAGGATGCGCATGCGCGGGTGCGTGACCTTCAGACCCGCCTTGCGCAATTCCTGGGTTTCCATGTCCGCCTCCTTAACCGCCGCGTGAATACGCTAACGCGCATGAAAGGACAGCTAGTGTATCATCGCCCGCTTTCCGCTCGACGCTATCGCACATGATCAAGGTAGGCACGATTAAGGCACACATGACCAAGACTCGCATGACCAAGACTTTGCAGCTCCTCGGATTCGCACTGTGTGGCTTGGCCGTTGCCGCGTGCAGTCCGATCTACAAACTCGATATCCAGCAGGGCAACCTGTTCAGCAAGGACACCGTGGACTCACTCAAGCCCGGAATGACCAAGCGCCAGGTAACCTTGGTGATGGGGTCGCCAGCAGTGGTCAGTCCGTTCGACCAGAATCGCTGGGACTACGTATCGACCTTGCGCAAGGGCAACGGCCGCATGGCGACCAAGGATCTAACCCTGTATTTCGAGGGCGATGCCCTGGCTCGCATCGAAGGCGACTATTTCGCCGAAAACCCGCAGGAACTGATCAAGGAAGCTACCAAATACAAGCGTCAATATCCCGACGACAAACGCCCAGACGAGGACAAAGACAAGAAACCGCAGGGCGGCGGCGATCAGAGCTGAGGCGGCCTGGAGCGGGCTCGTTTTCGGCGCGAATCCTTCGGATCGGCCAGCAGCGGACGGTACAACTCAACGCGATCGCCATCGCGCAGCAGCGTAGCCGGCGTCACCAGCCGCCCGAAAATGCCGATGCCCGCGGGCTGGAAACCCGCCGGCAATTCGTCGCCGATGGCGCTGGCAAGGATTGCGGCAGTCACACTGGAATTTGCCGCAATTTCCACTTTGCGCAGAATCTGCCGCTGCGGATCGGCGTAGACGACTTCGACGCAGATCGAGTCAGGTGTGGTCGGATCATTCATGATTGCGGCTGGCTTCGCGGCAGAATTCATCGACCATGCGATCGGCAAGTTTCTCGAATCCGGCACGCATGACTGGCGCCATCATCCGCCCGGCGTAGTCGAAGTCCAGCGCCAGCGACACCTTGCAACCATCGTCGCCCAGCGCCATGAACTCCCAGGCGCCGTGCAACTGGCGGAACGGGCCGGCGGCAAGCTGCATGGCAATGCGCTGCGGCGGATCGAGCGTGTTGCGCGTGGTGAAATCCTGATTCATGCCGGCGATGCGCAATTCGAGTTTCGCGACCAGGGCGCCGGGTTCGCGGTCGAGTACCTGCGCAGCGCTGCACCAGGAAAACCGGCGCGGATAGGCTTCGACATCGTTGACCAGATCGAACATCTGCTGTGCGGTCTGGCGCACAATGGCACTGCGTCGAATTTGAATCACCGGCGGTTTCCGCGAAAATAGGTTGTAAAGCACGGCATGGCATTCATGTCACCGTCAGTTTAAATCCAAATCGGCGACCCGATGGCGAACAAGAAGGAAAAAGGCAAAAACGACTCGACGATCGCGCTGAACAAGCGCGCGCGCCACGAGTATCACATCGACGAACGCTATGAGGCGGGTCTGTCGCTGCAGGGATGGGAAGTCAAAAGCCTGCGCGCGGGACGGATCAATTTCGGCGACTGCTACGCCACCGTGAAGAATGGCGAACTGTACCTTTTCGGCGCCTCAATCCCACCGCTGATTTCTGCGTCAACGCACGTCGTCGCCGATGATCGCCGCACGCGCAAGCTGCTCCTGCATCGCGAGGAGATCGACAAACTGATCGGCGCCGTCGAGCGCAAGGGCTACACCATCATCCCCACCGCGATGTACTGGAAACACAATCGCGTGAAGGTCGAAATCGGTCTGGCCAAGGGCAAGCAGGATCACGACAAGCGTGCTGCCGAAAAGGAGCGCGACTGGAGTCGCGAGAAACAGCAGACGATGCGGGCGAAGAACCGGTTGGGGTGATGCTTGAACCGCACCGCTTCACACCCATATACTGACTCAAGCGTTTTCACTTCCGGGGGCGATCGGCTTCGACGGAGGTCACGAAATCGCCTGGTGCATGCCGAGGGGGCAGCTTTCCTCGTTAATCCAGCAGCAAACTTTTAGTTGCCAACGACGACAACTACGCTCTAGCCGCTTAAGGCTGAGTCCCGAACCCACTTGTGCTTGTGCTCGTGGATGTAGGGTCACTATCACAAGATCGCTGCTGATCGCCGCCAGTCGATCATCGGCTAACTCCTAACCGGCTGGTCTTGCGGTGCGCCTTGCGCGTTGTGTTGCCGCGGGATGAGATCAAACAGCGCGCTAAGCATGTAGATCCGGGGACGTAGGACTTTCGGACGCGGGTTCGATTCCCGCCGCCTCCACCAAGCAACAAAAGAGCCGCCTTGTGCGGCTTTTTTGTTGGTTGCAGCAGCGGAATCGAACTCGCATTCAATGCAGGCGCTGCACGTCCGCTCGGTAACACGGCCTCACACAAGTGTTGCCGAATCGCACTGCTTCCACTACACTTCCGCGCCTTTCCTGGGGCCATAGCTCAGCTGGGAGAGCGCTACAATGGCATTGTAGAGGTCGACGGTTCGATCCCGTCTGGCTCCACCATCTTCACCAACAAATTGTCCGGGCATTGGGTTACTCGCGTCCCCATCGTCTAGAGGCCTAGGACATCGCCCTTTCACGGCGGTAACGGGGGTTCGAATCCCCCTGGGGACGCCAAATCTAATAACGGCAACATGCCGCAACATCCTTCAAACCGCGCTCTGACGCGGTTTTTTTCTTGCCTGCTTTACGGCGAAACTTTCGCAATGAAGCCATGACTATCGGCAGGGCTTTCGCCAGAATTTGATACGATATATCATCGCGCAAAGATTGCTTCTTCGAAGACGCGTTTGCATGAACAAGACGTGGGCCGATTCGTTCGCCAAGGCGCCACCGTCGTGTGTTCAACACAGCTTCGCGATCCTGGTCTGCATGCTGATGGTCAGTTGCACGGTGGGGCCTGATTTCAGGAAACCCGCTGCACCGGATGTCAGCAACTACACCACTACTCCGCTCGCAACTACAGTCTCTGCCACGAATGTCATCGGTGGCGATGCGCAACGCTTCGCCACGGGCGACAATATTCCCGGCGATTGGTGGGCGCTGTTTCACTCGAAGCCGCTCAACGATCTGATTGAACAATCGCTGAAAAACAATCCCGACCTCAAGGCGGCGCAGGCGGCATTGTCGGTGGTCAGGGAAAATGTGCTGGCGCAACGAGGTGCTTACTATCCTAGCGTCACCGGCAGCGTTTCGGCCAATCGTCAGATGCAGTCGACCTTGCTCGCACCTGTGCCCAACTACCCGGTGGTGGCCAACGAGTTTCTCTTCAGCCTGTTCACCCCACAGGTCAGCATTTCATATGCGCCCGATCTGTTCGGCCTGAACCGCCGGACGATGGAGTCGGTGAAGGCGCAGGAGCAGGCCGTACGCTTCCAGATGATCGCGGCGCAGGTCACGCTGAGCACCAATGTGGTGGCCGCCGCGGTGCAGGAGGCATCGCTGCAGGCGCAGGTCGACGCGACGCGCCAGTTGATCGACATCAACTCGAAGATGCTGCAAGTCCTGCGCTACCAGTTCGCCAAGGGTTATGCAGGCCGGCTGGATGTCGCCGCGCAGGAATCGCAGCTCGCGCAGGTCACCGCCACGCTGCCGCCGCTGCTCAAGCAACAGGCCCAGCAACAGCACCTGCTGGCCGTGCTGGCCGGCCGCTTTCCGAGCCAGGCACCGCCTGAAAAATTCGAGCTTTCGAGTCTGCAGTTGCCGCAGGAGCTACCGGTGAGCCTTCCTTCGGAACTCGTGGCGCAGCGTCCGGATGTACTCCAGGCCGAGGCGAATCTGCACGTCGCCAGCGCCCAGATCGGCATTGCCACCGCGAACCGGCTGCCGAATATTGTATTGACTGCGGATGCCGGCAGCACGGCGCTGGCGATCGGCCAGGTGTTCAAGGCTGGCACGGGTTTCTGGGATCTGGGCACGGCCATTACCGCGCCGATTTTCCAGGGCGGGACCCTGCTCCATCAGGAGCGCGCCGCGAAGGCCGCATACGTTCAAGCATCCGAACAATATCGCAGCACGGTGTTGACAGCGTTCCAGAATGTTGCCGACACCCTGGTGGCTCTCGAACAGGATGCCGAAGGTCTGAGGGCGGCGGCAAAGGCCGCGGACGCCGCGAAGCTGACACTGGATTTGTCGCAACGGCAATGGAAAGACGGCTACGCGAATTATCTGACGCTGCTGAGCGCCGAACAGGCTGACCAACAAATGCGCATCGCCCTGATACAGGCGCAGGCCAATCGCTACGCCGACACGGCGGCGTTGTTCCAGGCGCTTGGCGGCGGCTGGTGGCGGCGCGCAGATTTGAATCCGGCAGAACTGAATCCGGCAGATTTGAGCCAAACGGGTTCGGGCAGGACGAAATCGACTCGGGAAGAAAATGAAAACTAGTTTCTCTTGCGGAAATCAGATTACGGGACGACCGGATAAACCGCCGCGCGTATTTGCGCTTGCCTTCGTCACGATCGTGGCAGCGGTCGCCGGTTGCTCATCCGAACCCGACAGCAACGTGCAGACAGCATCGACTACGCCGAGTAATGTGACGCTGACGACGGCGCAACAGCAGAACATCCGCACCTACATCGTCGCGGCAGCGAAATACCGCAAGACGGTCGAAACAACCGGCGCCGTCGACTTCGACAACGACCAGGCCACCAGTGTGCTGGCGCCGTTCTCCGGTCCAGTGTCACGGCTGCTGGTTTCTGCGGGGCAGAAAGTGAAGAAAGGTGATGCGCTGGCGCTGGTGGATTCGCCCGACTTCGCCGCGGCCATCGGCGCGTACAGCAAGGCGCTGGTCGCCGCGAAAAACACCCGCCGTATCGCCGATGTGGACAAGGATCTGAGTCAGCACAATGGAGTTTCCCAGCGCGAAAACGAACAGGCACAAACCGACGCCGCCAGCGCGGAAGCCGACCGCGATGCAGCACTGCAAGCGCTGGTTGCGCTGGATGTCGATCCGCAAACCATCAAAAGCATCCAGGCCGGCCATGCGGTTGCGCACGTCGGCGGCGTCATTCGTTCTCCGATCGCGGGAACCGTGGCCGAAAAACTGATCACGCCCGGACAATTGCTGCAGGCAGGCACAACACCCTGCTTCACTGTGGCCGATCTTTCCCGCGTCTGGGTGATGGCGCAAATTTCCGGTTCCGATCTTGCTTCGGTCAACGTCGGCGACACGGTCGATGTGCTGACCCGCGCCGATGCAAAAACCCTTTCCGGAACTGTCGGCAATATTTCGGCCGTGGTCGATCCCGACACGCGTGCGATCATCGCGCGTGTGGTCGTGGCAAATCCAGGGGATGTGCTGAAGAAGCAGATGTATGTTCGCGTGCAAATTCATTCGCGTCAGGAATACGACGGCATTCTGGTTCCGGTTTCCGCGATCCTGCGCGACGACGAGAACTTGCCCTTCGTCTACGTGCAGCAACAAGATCATAGCTTCGCGCGCCGGCATGTGACCTTGGGCGACCGGGTTGACGATCAATACGTGATTCCGGAAGGCCTCAAGTCCGGCGACCAGATCGTCGTCGATGGCGCGCTGTTCATGCAGTTCATGCAAAGCCAATGAGCGATCATCCGCTGACCGGTTCGCCGTCGCGAACGGCTTCGATGATGAACCGGATCGTTGCCTCGTCACTTCGGCAACGCTTCATCGTCATCTTGATGATGTTCGTGCTGATCGGCGCCGGATGGTGGGCGCTGGATCGTCTGCCGATGGACGCCTATCCGGACCTTTCGCCGCCAATCGTCGAGATCGTTACCCAGTGGCCGGGCCACACCGCCGAGGAAGTCGAGCGGCTGATCACGGTGCCGGTCGAATTGGGAATGACGGGTATTCCGAAGACGGCCACCACCCGATCGGTCTCGCTGTACGGCTTGTCCGACGTGAAAATCACTTTCCGCGATGGCACCGACAACAACTTCGCCCGCCAGGAAGTCTTCAACCGCATGGGCGGTCTGAGTCTGCCTGGCGGCGTAACGCCTTCGGTGTCGCCGCTATTCTCCCCTTCCGGACTGATCTATCGCTATGTGCTGCAGAGTTCCGACCGCTCGCCGATGGAACTCAAGACCATCGAGAACTGGACGATCGAGCCGCAGTTCCGATCCGTTCCGGGCGTGGCGGATGATTCGGGATTCGGCGGTGGCACCATGCAGTATCAGGTGCTTCTCGATCAAGCCAAGATCGCCGGGGTCGGTCTGTCGGCGGTGCAGGTCGAGGCCGCGTTGGCGGCCAACAACAGCAACGCCGGCGGCGGGTTCTATTCGCAGGGCGGCCAGTTCTATTACGTGCACAGCGAAGGGCGGCTGACCACGCTGGAAGACATCGGCAACGTGGTGCTGGCGGTACACAATGGCACGCCGGTGCTGGTCAAGGATGTCGGCCACGTGATTATCGGCATCGCACCGCGTCTGGGCGAATTCGGCTACGAAAAACACGACGACGCCGTCGAAGGCGTCATCCTGATGCGCACCGGCGAGAAAACCCAGGACGTACTCAAGCGCGTCGAGGCAAAGACCGCGGAACTCAACAACGGAGTCTTGCCCAAGGATGTCAAAATCCATCCGTTCTACGACCTGAGCAATCTGATCGCGCAGACGACGCAGATCGTCGAGCGCAACCTGCTGCAAGGCATGCTCCTGGTCATCGTGGTGCTGGTGTTCTTTCTCTACGATTTGCGCGCGGGATTGATCGTCGCCATCACCATACCGCTGGCGCTGCTGTTCGCGTTCTTCTGCCTCGGTATGCAAGGCGCTTCGGCCAACCTTCTTTCCATCGGTGCGGTGGATTTCGGCATTCTCGTGGATGGCGCGATCTTCATGGTCGAAAATATTTTCCGCCAGATCGCGCTGCACGAAGGATCGCCGCTCAACATCAGGCAAGTCATCGCCGATGCCGCGGCAGAAGTGGATCGACCCTTGTTCTATGCAGTCGCGGTGATCGTCGCGAGCTTCCTGCCGATCTATGTGTTGTCCGGACCTTCCGGAACATTGTTCAAGCCGATGGCCGACACGATGATCTTTGCGCTGATCGGTTCGCTCATCGTCACTCTGACATTGTTGCCCGTGTTGTGTGCGCTGCTCATGCGCAAGGGTGTGCGCGAACGCCGCAACGCCGCGTTCGAAGCGATCAAGTCAACGTACACGAAAGGACTGGATTTCTGCCTGGCGCGCCCGAAAGGCACGGCGATCGCATCGGCCATCCTGCTCGGTCTTTCGCTGCTGCTGGTTCCCGGCATCGGCGCCGAGTTCATGCCCAAGCTCGACGAAGGCGCGCTGTGGGTGCGCGCAACGATGCCGTACACGATTTCGTTCGACGAGTCAGCGAAGATCGCGCCCAAAGTGCGGACGATCCTTCGATCGTTCCCGCAGGTCACCACGGTTTCGTCGGAACTGGGTCGGCCCGACGACGGCACCGATTCGACCGGTTTTTTCAATGTCGAATTTTTCGTCGGCCTCAAACCCTACTCGCAATGGACTGGCCCCTATCGCACCAAGACTGCATTGACCGCGGCCATCGACAAGAAGCTGGCGGCCTTCCCCGGCATCAGTTTCAACTACACCCAGCCGGCGGAAGATGCGGTGGACGAGGCAGAAACCGGCCTGAAGAGCGCGCTTGCGGTGAAGGTGTTCGGCTCCGATCTGGATACATTGCAAAGGAAGGGCAAGGCCATCAAACAGGTGCTGGAACACGTGCGTGGAATCAGCGCCGTAACCCTGGTGCAGGAACTCGGCCAGCCCAGCCTCGCCATCAAGATCAACCGCGCCGCGATTGCGCGTTACGGTTTGAATGTCGCTGACATCAACAGCCTGATCACGACCGCCATCGGCGGTGACGTGGCGACGCAGGTCGTGCAGGGAGAAAAGCAATTCGATCTCGTCGTCCGCCTCGATCGGCAATATCGCGACAATCCCGGGGAAATCGGAAATATCCTGGTGGCGACGCCCGGCGGACAACAAATCCCGCTGAAACAATTCGCCGACATCCAGGTGACCAACGGCGCGTCCTTCATATATCGCGAAAACAATTCGCGCTACATCGGCGTGCAGTTCTCGGTGGAGGGGCGCGATCTGGCCGGCGCGGTCAGCGATGCCATCGCGCAGGTCAACAAGAAAGTCGTGATGCCGCAGGGTTACCACATGGATTGGGGCGGCGAATACAGCGAGTACACAGCGTCGCGCGGACAACTTCGCGTGATCCTGCCACTGACCCTGTTCATGATTTTCCTGCTGCTGTTCTCGCTGTACAGCAATTTCAAATTTCCCTTCATCACCGTGCTCGGCGTGGTGTTGTCGGCACCGATCGGCGGCATCATTGCCCTATGGTTCACTGGCACGCCGTTCTCGGTTTCGTCCGGCATCGGCTTCCTCGCCTTGTTCGGAGTCTCGGTACTGACCGCGGTCGTCTACATTTCCTACGTCAACGAGCTTCGCCTCGGCGGCACACCGCTGGCCGAAGCGATCCGCGAAGCCGCAATCCTGCGCCTGCGCCCGATCATGATGACCGCACTCGTCGCGGCACTCGGATTGTTGCCCGCCGCGCTCGCCACGGGCGTTGGCACGGATACGCAAAGGCCGTTCGCCATCGTCATCGTCTGGGGCATGCTCTCGCGATTGTTGATCAGCATCTTCCTGATGCCGGCGCTGTACGCGCTCGTGGCGCGACCGGACGATCGGCTGGAAGTGTGATGAGGTTTCGGCAAGCGTGAATTGCGGCTATGCGTCGCGACGATCAAACCGCGAGTAATGCCGCGATGATCGGCGGCACTTGCGAAGTTGTGGCTTCGAGGTTGGCGAAGATTTCCGGCAGACTGATAGTGGTCGCGTCGCCGCAACCCGCAGCCCAGTTTGCAACCAGGGCCAGGCAGGCGTAATTGATGCCCAGTTCACGCGCGAGCGCGGCCTCGGGCATGCCAGTCATGCCGACCAGATCGCAGCCGTCATGGCGCATACGCGCAATTTCTGCACGCGTTTCCAAACGCGGACCCTGCGTGGCGCCATAGCAGCCGCCATCGACCGCCACGATTCCGGCACGCCTCGCGGCGGCGAGCAGCGCCGCACGCAAATCCGCGCTGTATGGCTCGCTGAAATCGACATGCTCGACTTTTGCACCCGCGACATCGCAAAAACTGTCGAAGCGGCCATGGGTGTAGTCGATGATCTGATCCGGTACCGCGAGGACGCGCGGACCCATGTCAGCGCGGATACCGCCGACGGCATTGACGCCGACGATGCGGCGCGCGCCAAGATGATGCAGCGCCCAGAGGTTAGCGCGGTAATTCACCCGATGCGGCGCCAGGCTGTGATTCTCGCCGTGCCGCGCAAGAAACGCCACACGCTTGTCGCCCAGCTTGCCAAGCACGACTGCACCGGACGGCGCACCGAACGGCGTATCGACTGCGCGCTTTTCCACATTTTCCAATCCGGGAAAATTGTACAACCCGGTGCCGCCGATGATCGCCAGATCCAGGCTCATGCCCTGCCCCGCTAGATGGCGTAGATCGCGGGCAGGTTTCTGCCCTGTTCGTGGTAATCCATGCCGAAGCCGAACACGTAGCGGTCCGGCACCTCGACGCCGACAAAATCCGTATGAATGCCGGGCACGGTGCGACTGTGACGTTTTTCGCACAACACCGCGATCAGCACCCGGCGCGCGCCCTGCTCCAGGCAAAAATCACGGATTGCGCGCAGCGTGTAGCCTTCGTCCAAGATATCATCGGCGATCAACACCGTGCGCCCATGCAGGCTCGCATTCGGCCGCTTGATCCACTGCAACTCCTCGCCACGAGTGCCACCGCGGTAACGTGTCGCATGCACGTAATCGAATTCCAGATCGGTGGCGATCGCCAGCGCCAGCGCGCCGGCAAAAACCAGCCCGCCGTTCATCACCGTCAGAAACAGCGGCGTCTCGCCGGCAAGTGCCGCATCGATCCTCGTGCCCATCGCGACGATGGCTGCATTCAGGTGTGCGCGATCGTGGATCAGCTCGGCGGTTTTCAGCGCTTCGGTCAGCGATGCCTGGGTCATATGGCGGTCCGATTATTTTCGAGAGCAGTCACGCGCGCGACGAAACGATTACGCTGCGGATTATCCCGCAACGATTGCCAACTCGACGCCAGGGTTCCGCGCAGTGTTGCGACACGTGCCGGATCGCAGGGCACAACGCCCACCTGCGTCGCCAGCGCCTCGGCAACTACATCGGGTTTGCATACCAGCACCAGATCGCAGCCTGCTTCGCGATGGGCCTTGATGCGCGCACCGATGCCACCCGCGCTCTCCGCCGCGGCCATGCTGATATCGTCGCTGAACACGACACCACGAAAACCGAATTCGCCGCGCAGGATTTCCTGAATCCAGACCCGCGAATAACCTGCCGGCAACGCATCCACAGCGGGATAGGCGACGTGCCCCATCATCACCGCCTCGGCTCCGGCGGCAAGCGCATCGGCGAACGGAATCAGATCGCTGGCGCGCAACTCGGCCAGCGTGCGCAAGTCGACCGCGCTTTCGACATGCGTATCTTCGCGCACCGAACCATGCCCGGGAAAATGCTTGATCGTCGCGGCCATACCGGCCAGACGCATGCTGCGCACATAGGCCAGACCCAGCGCCGACACAATCGCCGGATCCGCGGCGAACGCGCGTTCGCCGATAATGACGTTGCCACGCGCAAGATCGAGCACCGGCGCAAAGCTCAAATCGATATCGAGCGCGCGCATTTCGCTCGCCATCAACCATGCGTGTTCTTCGGCGAGGGCCACCGCGCGCTGCGGATCGCGTTCGTATCCCTCGCCGATCCGCGCCAGCGCGGGCAGGCGCGTGAAGCCGCCGCGGAATCGCTGCACCGGGCCGCCTTCCTGATCGACGCAAAGCAGTAACGGGTCGGGCCGCAGAGAGCGTATCTCGGCGACCAGACCAGTCACCTGTTCGCGCGAGGCAAAATTGCGCGCAAACAAAATCACGCCACTGACCGCCGATGCGCGAATCCAGTCGCGCTCGTGTGCCTGCAATTGTGTGCTTTGTATACCGATGATCAGCATCGCAGCCTGCAACCGTGGAATTCAACGCATTCTAGCAAGGATGCAGCGCTCACTCGCGCTCGAACAGCGCAATGGATTCAACATGCGCGGTATGCGGGAACATGTCCATCGCGCCCGCGCTCTTGAGCGCGAAGCCGTGTTTGTTGACCAGCGTTCCAGCATCGCGCGCCAGCGACGCCGGATGACAGGACACATAGACGATACGGCGTACCCCGCGGCGCGGCAGGTATTCCAGGATTTCGGCGGCGCCGCTGCGCGGCGGATCGAGCAGCAGCAGATCGTAGTCGGCCTTCGCCCACGGTGTGCTGCGTTGATCGGCAGCAAGATCCGCCGCAAAAAACTCCGCGTTGACGATGCCGTTGCGGCGCGCGTTTTCGCCGGCGCGCCGCACCAGTCCGGCCTCGCCTTCCACTCCGGCGACCTGCGCGGCACGGCGCGCCAGCGGCAAGGTAAAGTTGCCGAGACCGCAGAACAGATCGAGCACGCGATCTGCCGGCGCCGGATCGAGCAGGCCCAGGGCATGATCGATCATGCGTCGATTCATGCCGGCGTTGACCTGGATAAAATCCAACGGACGGAATTCCAGTTCGACATCGTAGGCAGGCAAGCGGAAGCTCAGGCGCGCATCCGGCGGCCACAACGGTGCGACGCTGTCGATGCCGCCGGATTGCAGATAAATTCCCAAATTATACTTTTTGCCAAATTCCGCCAATGCGTCTGCGTCATGCGCCGACAACGGTTGCAGATGGCGAAAAACCAGAGCGACCAGATCGTCGCCAGCAGCGACTTCGATTTGTGGAATATCGCGTTTCGCATCCAGTGTTTCGATCAGCGCCGCGATATCGGCAATGCGTTCGCCAACCGCTGGATGCAACACTTCGCAACGTTGAATATCCGCGACGTAGCGGCCTTTGCTTTCGCGGAAGCCGACCAGCACACGACCTTTTTTGTCGACGAATTTCACGCTCAGCCGCGCCTTGCGCCGATAACCCCAGGGCACGTCGGTCAGTGGCGCGAGCACGTTTGCCGGTTGCACCTTGCCGATGCGTTCGAGATTTTCCAGCAGCGCACGTTGCTTGGCCGCAATCTGCGCAGCCGGATCCAGATGCTGCAGCGCGCAGCCGCCACAGATTCCGAAATGCGGACAGCGCGGCGTCACCCGGTCGGGCGAGGCGCGCAGGATTTCTTCGACCTTGGCCTCGTCGTAATGCCGATGCTTGCCGCTGAAGCGTAAACGCACGCGTTCCCCAGCCAACGCGCCAGCAACGAACACCGCCTTGCCATCGATGTGCGTCACTCCGCGGCCATCGTGGATAAGATCGGTGATGTCGGCTTCGAGAACAGTCATGCGCAGCGATCCACCCGCAAAAAATGCGCGGGCATGCAGTGAAACGTCAGGGAATGCGCAATTCAACGCATCGCATACGCAATGATACCAGCCAATGGATTGACCGCGCCCGCGCCGCGCGCCATTCTCCCGACATGCACCGGACTCCCAAGACATGCCGCGCATCCTGATCGCCGACGATGACCCGATAAGCCTGCGCTTCCTGCAGGGCGTGCTGACGCAATCCGGCTGCGATGCCGTCGCCGTTGCCGATGGCACGAGCACGCTCGCCGCGGCGGCGATCCAGCCATTCGATCTGCTCTTGCTGGATCGGCGCATGCCGGATATCGGCGGTGCCGAATTACTGGCGGCGCTGCGCCAACAGGGCGTATCCGCGCCCGCCATAGCCACCAGCGCTGAAATCGATGCAGCGACTGCGGCGCAACTGCGCTCCACAGGATTCAGCGACATCATCGAAAAGCCGGTGAGTTCGGCGCGACTGCTGCGCGTCGTCGGCGCGCATGTCCACGTTTCGAGCCCACCTGCGACAGCGGGTGGGCCAACAAGCCACGTTCTGCTGGACGATCAGGCGGCACTCGCGGCAACTGCCGGCGACGCCGAAACCTTGCGCGCGTTACGCAGCCTGCTGGCTCAGGAACTGGCGGCGCTCGAAACCGAATTGCACGACAGCGACCCACTCACCCAACCCGAACGCTGGGGTGAGCGCCTGCACCGCCTGCGGGCCTCGTGCGGATTCTGCGGCGCGGCGAACCTGGCCGATGCTGCGCAAAAACTCGATCATGCGCTACGCAAAGATGCCGTATCGGCACAAAGTACATTTGTGGAATTCTCCAGAATTCTGCGCACTACTGCAGCAGCGCTGCACAACTGACCCCGTTTCACGCTATCGGGCTGGCAAGCATTCCCCAGGCGCGCAGGCTCGCGCCGCCAAGATGATGCGCAATCAGCGCCCGCATCAAGCGACGCAAGGCGGCCAAATCCACGACATCCGGGGTCATGTCCCGCATCAATGCCAACAAGGCGCTGCCGCGCAGCTTGAGACCATCGTCTGTATTGCGCCAAGGCACCGGGCCGGTGTCGAAGCGATAGGCATAGATGCCCTCGGCCTCGATCGCCACGCCGCTTTCGGCTTCGGATTCGAGCAACAGGCCGTAACCCAGATGTGCAAGCAGGTCACGCTCGAAACGGCGCAGCGTCCACGCCGGCGACTCGCCCTGCGCCATGCGCGCAAGGGTAGCGGCATAAGCGGCGAATACTTCGGGTTGCGGATCGTCTCGCGCCGTCAGCCGTGCGACCAATTCATTGAGATACAACGCACAAAGCAAGGCTTCGCCATCAAACGTGAATGTCGTACCGACAGCCTCGATGGTGGTCAAGGTCGCCAATTCGCCGCGCCCGCTCCAACTCAGCCACACCGGCGTCAATGGTTGCAGCAAGGCACGCGGCGTGCGTGTACGTTCGCGACGGACGCCACGCGCGACCAGCCCGACCCGGCCGTGATCGCGACTCAGGACTTCCAGCAGCAGCGAAGTTTCGCGCCATGGTCGCGCATGCAGGATGTAGCCCGGTTGCCGCTCGACACGCATCAGTCGCTGTAGCCGAATCGCCGCAACGCGGCTTCGTCGTCAGACCAATTCTCGCGTACCTTGACCCACAGGCGCAGGTAGACGCGACGTTCAAACACCTGCTCCATCGCCCGCCGCGCGGCGCTGCCGATGGCCTTGAGTTGGGCGCCGCCGGCACCGATCACGATGGCTTTCTGGCCTTCGCGCTCGACCCAGATGCTGGCCTCGATCTCCGCGCGCTTGTCGCCGTCGCGGAATTCGTCGATCTCGACCGTCGCCGCGTAGGGCAACTCCTGGCCCAGACGCAGCATGACTTGCTCGCGCACCAGTTCGGCGGCGAAAAAACGCTCGCTGCGATCGGTAATTTCGTCCTCGGGAAACATCGCCGACGCTTCCGGCAGGTGTTGCAAAATGCCGCTTTCGAGTTCGGCCAGTCCATCGCGGCGGCGCGCGGAGACGAGATAAACTCCGTCGAAGATATGGGTTTCGCAAACTTTCGCGATAAATGGCAAAAGTTGCTTTTTATCTTTTTTTGCATCGACCTTGTTCAGCACCAGCAGCCGCGACGACGGCGGCGACATCTCCAATGCCTCCCAAACCAGTTGATCTTCGCCCGCCCAACGCCCCGCTTCGATCACTTGCATCACCACATCGGCCTCGGCAATGGCCTGGCGCGCGGCGCGGTTGAGCTGGCGATTGATCGCCCGGCCGCCATCACGATGCAGACCGGGCGTATCGAGAAATCCAATCTGGCCTTGCGGTCGCGTGAGTACGCCGAGAATCCGGTGGCGCGTGGTCTGCGGCTTGGGCCCTGCGATACTCAACCGCCAGCCGATCAGTGCGTTGAGCAAGGTCGATTTGCCGACATTCGGCCGCCCGACCAGGGCCACCGTGCCGCAACGGTGCGTCGGCGCTATCGCGGGATCAGATGAGCGGCTCTGCATGGTCCGATCCGGAATGGTCCAGTCGCATTTGCACTTGCGGAATAGCCGCCGCGGCAGCGACTTGTTCGGCGGCGCGACGGCTGCTGCCCCGACCCTGTGCGCACAAATCCAGCGCGGCGATCTGACAATCGACCTCGAATATCCTGGCATGATCAGCGCCGCTCGCCGCCACCAGTTCATAGTTCGGCAACGCCAGTCCGTGCGCCTGCAACAGTTCCTGAAGACGGGTCTTGGCGTCCTTGTCATCGGCATTTGCTGCCGCGGCAATGCGGCCACCGAAAAGATCGCGCACACAGTTGCGGCAGGCTTCCCAGCCACCATCGAGATAAATCGCCGCGATCAGTGCTTCGAACGCGTCGGCGAGGATGGAATCACGGCGGAAGCCGCCACTCTTGAGTTCACCGGGCCCAAGCAGCAACTGATCGCCCAGTTCAAGTTCGCGCGCCACGGCAGCCAGCGCCGGCTCGCTGACCAGGCGCGAGCGCAGCCGAGTCAATTCGCCTTCATCGGCCCGCGGGAAATGTTCGTAAAGCAGTTCGGCGACAAGCAGGTTTAACAGTGCGTCGCCGAAGAACTCCAGGCGTTCGTTGTTGCGCGCACCAATACTGCGATGGCTCAGCGCGCGTTCGCGCAGAGCGTCATCGCGAAAAACATGGGTGAGCTTTGCCAACTCAGTAGGTTGCGCCGTGCGACAGATCAACAGTCTTGTCGAAGTGAATCAGCAGGTCGATGTTGTAGACGAAAGGAATATCTCTGTCGTACGCAACTCGCAGACTGTGCTGTCCGTTGGCCGTGATCAAACTAACGCTGGTTAATGGGACGTCTTGTTCATCCACGTACTGCACTTCGAAGACCAGGCTCAATTTGCGTCGAATTTCGTCAATCGACATGTTCTCGATGCCCGCCTCGGTCTGCAACGACCTGACCGATTTAACGACGCCAAAGTATTCCATATAGGTCGGGAGCAATTTCATCGCCGCGTAAGCGAAGAATCCGACGACGCATAGAACAATTGCGAAGCCGATTAGGGTAATGCCTTTTTGCGTAGCGTGCGTGCGCATAGTCGCCCCTATTTGATCAGAGTACCGATACGGGAAAATTCGATGCCATTATCCCAGTTCATCCAGATAACGAAGGCCCGGCCGATCAGGTTCTGCTCCGGCACGAAGCCCCAATAGCGGCTGTCCTCGCTATTGTCGCGATTATCCCCCATTGCGAAATAGTGTCCAGCAGGCACGCGCCAAGTGCCTTCGCGGCCAGGCATCAACAGGCTGGATTCGAGAATCTGGTGCTCGACGCCAGGCAGCATTTCCTTGTGGATTTCTGCGCCAGCCATACGTTGCCCCTCATCGCCCGAGCCCACGAACGGGCCGACGTCGGTCTGCGCGATTTCCGTGCCGTTCACGTACAGGGTCTTGTTGCGATAGGTGATCTCGTCGCCCGGAAGCCCGATGACACGCTTGATGTAATCGAGTCCTTCCTTCTTCGGATCATGCTCCGGATTGGGATAGCGGAATACAAACACATCGCCGCGCTGGGGCTCGCCGATCGGCACGATTTTCGTACCCAGCACCGGCAGGCGCAGGCCGTAGGTGAACTTGTTCACCAGGATGAAATCACCGACCAGCAAGGTCGGCATCATCGATCCTGATGGAATCTTGAATGGCTCGGCGATGAACGAACGAAACAACAGCACGATCAGGATGACCGGGAAAAATGAGCGCGCGTATTCCACGATCAGCGGCTCGCGCAAGGCCTCGTTCGCGCGCTGCTGGCGCTCGGGTTCGCTGCCTTCGGATTTCTCCAGTGCCGATGCACGTGCCTGACGACCGCTCTGCAGAAACACGCGGTCGAGCAGCCAGATAATGCCGGTGACGGCCGTCAATACGACCAGCAATAATGCAAAATCGAAATCCATCCGCGGTTTCCTCGATAATCGGGAGCGCACTACGCGCCGTTATTTGTCCACTTGCAGCACGGCCAGGAAGGCTTCCTGCGGAATCTCCACACGGCCGACCTGTTTCATGCGTTTCTTGCCTGCTTTTTGCTTCTCCAGCAACTTGCGCTTGCGCGTGGCGTCGCCGCCGTAACATTTCGCCAGCACGTTTTTGCGTAGCGCCTTTACCGTGGTGCGCCCGATGATCTGTGCGCCGACCGCAGCCTGGATAGCGACATCGAACATCTGCCGCGGAATCAGTTCCTTCATGCGCTCGGTCAATTCGCGCCCACGCCGCTCGGCATGACTGCGGTGCGTGATCATGCTCAGCGCATCGACGCGGTCGCCGTTGATCAACACATCCAGGCGCACAAAGGGTCCGGCCTGGAAGCGTTCGAAATGGTAATCCATCGAGGCATAGCCGCGCGACACCGATTTGAGCTTGTCGAAGAAATCCATCACCACTTCGGCCAGTGGCAGTTCGTAGCTGATCTGCACCTGGCTGGCCAGATAGTGGATCGACTTCTGCGATCCGCGCTTTTCCTCGCACAGAGTGATGATGTTACCGACATAAGCCGGCGGCGTGAGGATATTGGCGACAATGACCGGTTCGCGAATTTCCTCGATGTAATTGGCGGCCGGCAATTTGGCCGGATTGTCGAGCTGGATCGTGCTGCCATCGGTTTGCAGGATCTCGTAAACGACGGTCGGCGCGGTCGAAATAAGGTCGAGGTCGTATTCGCGCTCCAGACGTTCCTGCACGATATCCATATGCAGCAGGCCGAGAAAACCGCAGCGGAAACCAAAGCCCATCGCTTCGGAGCTTTCCGGTTCGAAATGCATGGCCGCGTCGTTGAGCTTAAGCTTTTCCAGCGCCTCACGCAGCGCGGGATAATCCTCGGCGACCAGCGGAAACAGGCCCGCGAATACGCGTGGCTGCATTTTCTGGAAACCCGGCAGCGGCGCGGGCGCAGGCTTGGCCGCGAGCGTAAGCGTATCGCCGACCGGCGCGCCGTGCACGTCCTTGATCGAGGCCGTGACCCAGCCAACTTCGCCAGCGCGTAATGCATCGCGATTCTTGCGTTTGGGCGTAAAGACGCCTACTTGATCGACCTCGTGCGCGCGTCCGGTCGACATCACCAATAATTTGTCGCGCGGCTTGATCTCGCCTTGCATGACGCGCACCAAGGACACCACGCCCAGATAATTGTCGAACCAGGAATCGATGATCAGCGCCTGCAAACGATCGGTATCGCGTGGCTTGGGCGGCGGGATGCGCGCGACGATGGCTTCGAGCACCTCCGGCACGTTGACGCCGGTCTTGGCGCTGATCGCGATGGCTTCGTCGGCATGAATGCCAATCACCGCTTCGATTTCCGCCTTCACCTTTTCGATATCGGCTGTCGGTAGATCGATCTTGTTCAGCACCGGCACGACTTCCAAGCCCATCTCGACCGCGGTGTAGCAGTTGGCAACGGACTGGGCTTCCACGCCTTGCGCCGCGTCCACGACCAGCAAGGCGCCTTCGCAAGCGGCCAGCGAACGGCTGACTTCGTAGGAAAAATCGACGTGTCCGGGCGTGTCGATGAAATTGAGCTGGTAGGTTTTGCCGTCGCGCGCGGTGTACGGCAACGACACCGACTGCGCCTTGATCGTGATGCCGCGTTCGCGCTCGATCGGATTGGAATCGAGCACTTGCGCTTCCATCTCGCGCGCTTCCAGCCCGCCGCATAACTGGATGATGCGGTCGGCGAGCGTGGATTTGCCGTGATCGACGTGGGCGATAATGGAAAAATTGCGGATCAGATTCATGCGACAGGAGTACCGCCGCCAACCTTATGCCGCGGCAAAGCGCGCATTATCGCAGAAAGCCCGGCGCCGCGCGCATAAACGAAGAGGCCCGATCGGGCCTCTTCGAGAACGCTCCGGCAATCCTGATCACCCTTTGTCCTTGACCTTCGGCACCGTTACGGCCACAAACTGGGTGGCGTCATCGCGCCGAACGAGCAGCATCACCGAGTCACCGGATTTGACGTTCTTGACCGAGTTGTTGAACTCGACTGCGGATTTAACCGGCTTGCGCCCGACCATCAGCACCACATCGCCAGGTTGCAACGGCGTGCGGCGTGCGGCTGCGCCCTTGATGTCGGTAATGACCACGCCCTGATCTTTCAAACCCAACTGCTTGCGCTGATCGGCATTCAGATCGTCGACGACGATGCCCAGCGAATTGGCAGATTTCGCTTCGCCACCGCCGAGACTGGCCAACTCACCCTTGGACTGCGGCAATTCGCCGACAACGACCGGCACGGTCAGGGTCTTGCCGTCGCGGAACAGCTTTACCTCGGCCTTGGTGCCCGGCTTGGTATTGCCCACCAGCGGCGGCAGGTCAGACGACTGATCGATCGCGTGACCATTGAAGGCCAGGATCACGTCCTGCACCTGCACGCCGGCTTTGTCGGCGCCGCTGCCCGGCGTTATCTGCGCAACCAGAGCGCCACCCGTGCTCGGCAGGCCGAGTGTCTGCGCCATCGCCCGGTTCACGTTCTGGATTTGCACGCCCAGCATGCCTCGCTCCACATGCCCGGTAGTTTTGAGTTGTTCGACAGTGTTCATCGCCACATTGATCGGAATTGCGAACGAGATGCCGACCGAGCTGCCGGTGTTGCTGTAGATCTGCGAATTGATGCCGACGACCTGCCCATCGAGATTGAACAGCGGGCCGCCGGAATTGCCGCGATTAATCGGCACGTCGGTCTGGATGAACGGCACATACTGCTGATCGGCGGAACCGAAACCGCGGCCGACGTAACTGATGATGCCGTGGGTCACGGTGTGATCGAAATCGAACGGCGAGCCAATCGCGACCACCCACTGGCCCGGTTTGAGTTTGCTCGAATCGCCCAGCGTCACCGTCGGCAGGCCCGTTGCCTTGACCTTGAGCAAGGCGATATCGGATTGCGGATCGGTGCCGATGACTTTTGCATCGAGCTCGCGGCGATCGGACAGGCGCACGACGACTTGATCGGCGCCCTCGACGACATGGTTGTTGGTCAGCACATAGCCATCGCCGGAAATGATGAAGCCGGAACCGAGCGAGATGCGCGTGCCGTCGATGCGCGGATGTCCGCCTGGGCCTCCCGGGCCGCCGGGGCCGAAGAAGCGGCGGAAGATTTCGGGTACATCCTGTGGATCGACGTCGTTGTCCTGCGCGCTGGAATCGCCATTGTGCGTGGCCTGCACGTTGACTACCGCCGGCGCGTTCTGCTGCACCAGTTGGGTGAAGTCGGGCAGGTCAGCCCAGGCGCCGGTAGCGACGAAGGTCAAAGTTATAAAAAGCAGCATTCTGTGCAAAGTACTTTTGTACATGGGAGCATGCCTCGTTGGAGATTCGGATAAAAACCGTCGGCTAAAAACTGTCAGCGCTTCGATTGCGCGCGCGAAAAAAAGTTTCGCGACCACCTGCACCATGTTGCGCCGCGCCGCATTGACGGCACAGCAGCACAAGCCTTGCTGCGGTCAGGGTTGCGGCTGGTGTGCTGGCCGTTGCTGTAGTTGCTGCGCAGGCACGGCCGTCTGTGGCGCGCGCTCCGGTGCGGTCAGCAACACATACGGCGCGAAGCCGTTGACGTTGTCGACGCCGGCATCGTAACGGCGGCGCAGATCGTAACGCGGCAGCGGGATCACATTGTCGAAAGCGGCATTGTCGAAAGTTGTGCTATCGAAACTCGCCGGTTGTGCATAATTGAAATTCGCCAGCATCGGCGACGGCGCAGAAAACTGACGCGCAACCTGCGACGCAGACGACGGTGTTGCCGGCAATCCGGCAATCGCCGGCATGCTGGCCGGCATGCTGTTTGCGGGATTCTCACCAGCCGGCCGCGTCGCCACCAACGCCACTACGGCGACCGTCGCGGCGATCGCGCCGCCAACTACCCGGCGCAGCAAAATGCCACGGCGGCGGCCAGCGACTGCTGGCGGCGTGTCGGCGGCGATGCGCAGCATCACGGTTGCGGAGAAATCCAGAGGCACCGGCACGCCAGTCTGCCGACGCAGTGCGCCGGAAACGATGTGATAGCGCGACCAGACTTGCACCGCACCGGCGTCGGCATCGAGCCGGCGCAGCAGGAAGCGCAATTCGTCGCGCGGCAGTTCGCCATCCATCAAGGCGGAGAGTTGTTCGTGGAGTTGTTCGCTCATGAGTCGGATACCTTGGCGTCGGACAGCAGCGGACGCAGTTTCTGGTCGATCGCGTCGCGCGCCCGGAAGATGCGGGAACGCACGGTGCCGATCGGACAATTCATGGTTTCGGCGATCTCTTCATAACTCAAGCCGTCGACCTCGCGCAGGGTAATCGCGGTCTTCAGGTCTTCCGGTAATTGTTCGACTGTGTCGAAAACGGTTTGTTCAATTTCCTGACGCAATAATTCGTGTTCGGGTGTGGCGCGGTCTTTCAACCGGGCGCCGCCATCGAGTTGCACCGCATCGTCGATGGAAACGTCATCAGTCGGCGGACGGCGGCCCTGCGAGACGAGGTAATTCTTGGCGGTGTTGGTCGCAATCTTGTACATCCACGTATAAAACTGGCTGTCGCCGCGAAAAGCGGCAATGGCGCGATACGCCCGGATAAACGCTTCCTGCGCAATATCCTGACATTCGCTCCAGTCGGAAACGTAACGCGAAATCACTCCGATCACCTTGTGCTGATACTTGCGCACGAGCAGATCGAAAGCGCGCTTGTCTCCTTGCTGCACCCTTTCCACCAGGGCACGATCCACGTCTTGTTCATCCATCCGGGCTGCACTCCGTTAGCTGGCAGTCCGGTCATGCCGCAAGGTAGACCGGGGTCGCCGCCATTAGTTCAATGATTGTCGCCGATCGCAACCGGCGCCGACTTCACGATGCCGAATCAGCCGCCGGCACAGCATGAAACAGACGCTCGCGCTCCGCCAGCAGGTTCTCGAATCCGGCCGCTGGCAGCGGCCTGCAAAACAGGTAGCCCTGGAGTTCCTCGCAGCCTTCCGCACGCAGAAAATCCAGATGCTCCTCGATTTCCACACCCTCGGCGACCACCGCACGACCGAGATTGTGCGCCATGCCGATCGTGGCGCGCACGATCGCCTCGTCGTCTGGATCGACGCCGATGTTGCGCACGAAGGTCTGGTCGATCTTGATGCGATCGGCGGGAAAACGCTTGATGTAGTCGAGCGACGATTGTCCGGTGCCGAAATCGTCGATCGAAATATGGCAACCGAGATCGCGCAATCCCTGCAAGGTTTCCAGCAGGTTCGGGATGTTCTTGACGTCGATGCTTTCGGTGACTTCCAGATCGAGCAGGTTCGCCTCCAGCCCGGTGTCGTGTAGCACGCCGGCAACCAGATCGACCAGATTGGGCTGACGCAATTGCAAGGCGGAAAGGTTCACGCCGATGCGTAAATTCATGCTGAAGCGCGTCTGCCAGCGCTTGGCATCGGCGCAGGCAGTGCGCAGGACCCATTCGCCGATCGAAATGATCAGGCCATTTTCCTCGGCCAGCGGAATGAAGAATCCCGGGCTGATCATGCCCAGTTCCGGATGCTCCCAGCGAATCAGCGCTTCCATGCCGGCGATGTCCTCGCTTTCGGCTTCGACCTGCGGTTGATAGAAAACGCGCAATTCGCCGTTTTTCTCGGCCATGCGCAGCTTGGCTTCCAGCGCCAGGCGCTGCTGATGCGCTTCTTCAGGCACGGCGACATAGGTCTGGAAATTGTTGCGCCCCATGCCCTTGGCGCTGTACATCGCCACGTCGGCATGTTTGAGCAGACGCTCTGCGCTGGCGGCGTCGTCCGGATAAAAACTGACGCCGATACTGGCGGTGATGTGCAATTCCGCGCCATCGTCCAGGGTCAGCGGTACTTCCATCACGCGCACAATTTTCTCGGCAATGCGCATCACATCATCGCGCTGGACAATGTGACGCAGAATCATGGTGAACTCGTCGCCGGCGTAGCGCGCCACCGTGTCGGATGCACGCACGCTCGCGCGCAGGCGCGCGGACACCGCGATCAGCACCTGATCGCCGACACTGTGGCCGAGCGAATCGTTGATGTTCTTGAAACGATCCAGATCGACGAACAGCACCGCGAACATCTCGCCGGTGCGATGCGCTTCCTTAATCGTGGTTTCCAGACGATCGTTGAACAGCAGGCGATTCGGCAATGCGGTCAATGCATCTTGCAAGCCCTTGGCTCTGCCTTGCTCACGCGCGCGCCGAAGCTCCAGGTCCAGCGCCAGGCGCGCGGCGATCACGCGCAAGGTGTCGACCACCAGCGTGCCGGCCGGCAAGGCCGCGCGGCGCGCAAGCAGGATCGCGCCAAGGGTGTTCTTGCGCTCGTCGCACAAGGGCAGGCCGACGAACATTTCGAGATGGGAAAATGCGAGGAACTGATCCTGATCGAGTGCGCTCCAGGCATGCTCGCCGTGAATCACCGCATCGCCATCCAGCACGCGCTTGAGCGTCGGTTGCTTTAGCGGATCCGGCGCTTCCGGCGGCAGGCTGGCGCGATGAAAAGTCAGCAACGGCTGCGCCTCGCTGTTGTCTTCCAGGCGCGCCGATACCAGCATGAGGAAATCCAGATCGAGCCAGTCACACAGCAGCTTGGCCACCCGACCCTGGCCTTCATCGCCGCCGCCGTACTCCGCCACCGTGGCGACCAGCTTGAGCGCTGCTTCGTAGCGGGCGCTGTCGGCCGGTTCGCGGAAGGTAGTCACATGGACGAGCTGACCCTGGCGTACCGCCAGACGCATCTGCGCATCGGCCACGTACGAACCGCCGTCGCCGCGCGGCTTGCGGCAGCGATAGCGCACGCTGCCTTCGCGCCCCAGTTGGGCGATCAACGCGGCGCGCTGTTCGCGATTGTGAGTCAAGTCCAGCGAATTCAGCGATTGCCCGATCACCTGTGCTCGCGAACAACCGGAGCGTTGTTCAAACGTCGCATTGGCATCGACGATATTGCCGTTTTTCGGATCGGAGACAACAATTTCGTCGAGGTTGCCATCAAAGGCAAACTGATAGCGGTCGGCCGCGCCCGTTGCCGCGACTGCACCGCCGTGTGGTTGCGCGATCAGCACGCCACGCACTCGCGCCAGGGCTTCACCCGCATCGACCGGACTGCGCATCCACTCGACCACGCCCGGCGGCGACCGATTCCAGTCCCACTCGCGCTGCGCCGGATCCGCCGCCGCAATGCCGATCACCGGCACCTTGGCCAGACGCGCATCGCCCTTGAGCTGGGTGCAGAACGCGACTGCTTCCTGCGCGGCGCCGGCAAATTCCATGACGACGACATCGATCTGCGGATCCTGCTCCAGGAACGACAGCGCCTGCGGCAAATCCTTGGCGGTGTAGACCGCCTCGAAATTCTGCGCGTCGAGGGTGTCAAAAAGCACGCGGCGATCGTCGCGCTGAGTAGTGACGATCAGAACCGAGCCATGGCCGATATCTTGGCTTGTCATCAGGTCACCCAGCGCCCGTCGCGCAGGCGCGGCCGGCCACTGCCCGAGGGTTGATGTGCGATGCGTTCGACCAAGGCATCGAGACCTTCAGGCAGACGCACTTCTTCGCCAACGAAAACCACCTTGCGGCCGTTGCCGGTACGAATGCGCGAGATCTGCCGCAACAGACCGATATTCGGCGCGCGCAGATGCTCGGCATATTCGGTAAACAGATACACGCCGAACTGCATGCTTTGCAGGATGTAGCGCAAGGCGTCGGTCACGCGTTTGGAACCCGGCACGCGCAAGTCGCGCTCGCGCAAGGACGTGATGCCGGCCTCCTCCTGCCAGTAATACACCGACTGGCCGGAACGCAGCGCGAGCAGGCGGAACTGTGCAAGCACGTCCGCCGTATTCGCCGTCTCGATCACAATCAGATTCTGCGGCGATTGCACGATGCGCTCGAACAGCTTGGGCGTGACGAATACTTCGGCGACGTCGTTGGCCACGTTGCAATTTTTCCTGTTGCGTACAAACCACGCCGATCGGTGGATTGACCGCAGGCGCGGGTTGCGCGGATTATAGCCGTCCCGCCCGCTGCACGCTTGAGGCCCAAAATGTTTGAAGGACTGCGCTTTTCCCACTGGAAGGCCGATATCGATACGGACGGTATCGTCGTTCTGACGCTCGACCGCGCCGGCGCCTCGGTCAATGCGATCAACCGCGAAGTGCTGGACGAACTGGCCCAGATCGTCGAACGCCTGTCGTTCGAGCCGCCCAAGGGCGTGGTGATCCGCTCCGGCAAGGCCTCGGGTTTTATTGCCGGGGCCGATATCCACGAATTCGAAAGTTTCGAGAAACAGCCTGGTGGCGTGCTGGGCAGCATCGAAAACGGACAACGCGTGTTCCAGAATCTGGCGCGGCTGCGCTGTCCGACCGTGGCCGCAATCCACGGCTTTTGCATGGGCGGCGGCACGGAATTGTCGCTGGCTTGCCGCTACCGCGTCGCCACGCGCGATCCGAAAACCAAGATCGGCTTTCCCGAAGTTCTGCTCGGCATCATTCCCGGCTGGGGCGGCACCGCGCGGCTACCGCGTCTGATCGGCGCGCCGGAAGCTCTGCCGATCATGCTGACCGGACGCGCCGTCGGCGCCGAAGCGGCGAAGGCGCTGGGCATGGTCGATGCGCTGACTACGCCGGAGCTATTGCTGGAAAGCGCCAAGGATCAACTGCGCCATCCACACGCACGTCCGTTCGCGCAACGCGCGAAAGCCTGGGCGACGAATATCTGGCCGGTGCGACAAATCCTCGCGCCGATCGTGCGCAAGCAAACCGCGACCAAGGTACGTCCCGATCAATATCCGGCGCCGTTTGCGCTGATCGAAGTCTGGCGCCGCGGTGGTTCAAACATCAGCCAGCGCCTGAAAATCGAAGCGCGTGCCGTGGCCAAACTCGCCGACACGCCAACCTGCCACAATCTGGTCCGCGTATACTTTTTGCAGGAACGCCTGAAGGGCTTGGGCGCAGGCAGCGACGCGGCAATCAATAACGTGCATGTCGTCGGCGCCGGCGTCATGGGCGGCGATATCGCAGCCTGGTGCGCGCTGCGCGGCTTCAACGTGACCTTGCAGGATCGCGAGATGAAATTCATCCAGCCCGCGCTGGATCGCGCGCAGGATCTGTTCGCGAAGAAACTCAAGACCTCCGACCGCATCGGCCCAGTCACCGCCCGCCTGAAAGCCGACGTCGACGGCAAGGGCATCGCCAATGCCGATCTGGTCATCGAGGCAATCTTTGAGAACCTTGAAGCCAAGCAAGAGCTGTATCGCAAGACCGAACCGACGATGAAAGCTGACGCCCTGCTCGCCAGCAACACCTCGAGCATTCCGCTGGACGAACTACGCACAGCCGTCGCCAAGCCCGCGCGCTTCCTCGGCCTGCACTATTTCAATCCGGTAGCGCAAATGCCGTTGGTCGAAATCGTTCAGCAGGATCAACTCGACGCCGGCAATGAAAAGCGCGCGCTTGCGTTCTGCAAGGCCATCGACAAACTGCCAGTGCCGGTCAAGGGTACGCCAGGTTTCCTGGTCAATCGCATCCTCATGCCCTACCTGCTCGAAGCCTTGCGCATGTTCAAGGAAGGTGTTCCCGGTCCGGTGCTGGACAAGGCAGCGAAGAAATTTGGCATGCCGATGGGGCCGATCGAACTGGCCGACAC